>NZ_NEUE01000135.1:17066-86835 GCF_002910905.1 Streptomyces sp. SM11
GCGGCCCGTTCGGCGGCCCGCACCGCAAGCTGATCACGATCCTCACCGCCGTCCTGCTGACGCTCGGCATCGGGACGGGCGTCTGGTACATCAACTCCGGGCAGTTCACCCAGGTCCCCTCACTGCTGGGCCAGACCCAGAAGACCGCCGAGCAGCGGCTCTCGGACAACGGGCTCGGGCTGAAGGGCGTGGACCGGGTCTTCAGCGACACCGTCGAGCGGGGCTCGGTCGTCAGCAGCGAACCCGCGTCGGGCGAGCGGATCCGGGGCAACGGCTCGGTGAGGCTCGTCGTCTCGCGGGGCCCGGAGATCGTGCGGGTGCCCGATGTCGTGGGCCGCTCCCTCGCGGACGCCCGGCGTTCCCTGAAGAAGGTGGGCCTGGTCCCCGGGATGGTGACCAGGGAGTTCAGCGAGGACGTGGCCCGCGGCGAGGTGATCCGCACGGATCCCCGCGCGGGCACGGACCGCAATCCGGACACGGCCGTGGCGTTCGTCGTCAGCAAGGGCGCTCCCGTCGACGTCCCGGACGTCACCGGGCTCCCGGCCGGGGACGCCACCGCCGAGCTGGAGGCCGAGGGGCTGAAGGCGGAGGTGCTGCCCGGCCGGATCCACTCCCCCGAGGCCGAGGGAAACGTCGCCGAGCAGTCCCCCGGCGAGGGCACCGAGGCCGCCGAGGGCGACACGATCCAGCTGACGGTCTCCAAGGGCCCCCGGATGCTGGACGTCCCGGACGTCACCGGCCGGGACGTCGACGAGGCGCGGAGCACCCTGGAGGAGGCGGGCTTCGAGGTGAAGGTCGACCGGCCGTTCCTCTCCTTCAGCGACACGATCGCGAGCCAGTCCGTGGACGGCGGCGAGCAGGCCCCCGAGGGGTCCACGATCACCATCAAGACCAAGGGGTTCTAGAACCAGATGCACGCTCTGCGCAACCCGGTGGGCGGACACGTCCCGGTGGCCGGCGGTCTCGCCAAGGTCGGCCTGGAGTACGCCCGTGAGCTGGCGGCGGAGACCGTGCAGGTCTTCGTGGCCAACCCGCGCGGCTGGGCGACGCCCGCCGGGAACCCGGCGCAGGACGAACTGTTCCGCGCCGAGTGCGCGGCGGCCTCGATCCCGGCGTACGTCCACGCCCCCTATCTGATCAACTTCGGCTCGCACACGGAGGCGACGGTCGAGAAGTCCGTGGAGTCCCTGCGCCACTCGCTGCGGCGGGCGCGGGAGATCGGCGCGCTGGGCGTGGTGGTGCACACCGGTTCGGCGACCGGCGGGCGGCCGCGCGCCGAGGCGCTGGCCCAGGTGCGGACACATGTGCGCCCGCTGCTGGACGAGCTGACGCACGACGACGATCCGGATCTGCTGCTGGAGTCGACGGCCGGCCAGGGCTTCTCGCTCTGCTCGCGGACCTGGGACTTCGGGCCGTACTTCGAGGCGCTGTACTCCCACCCGAAGCTGGGCGTCTGTCTGGACACGTGCCACATCTACGCCGCCGGGCACGATCTGGCCGGCCCCTCGGGGATGCGGCAGACGCTGGACCTGCTGGTGGACACGGTGGGCGAGGGGCGGCTGAAGCTGATCCACGCCAACGACTCCAAGGACGTCGTGGGCGCGCACAAGGACCGGCACGAGAACATCGGAGCCGGTCACATCGGAGCCGAGCCCTTCCGGGAGCTGTTCACGCATCCGGCGACCGAGGGCGTACCGCTGGTCATCGAGACGCCCGGCGGCAGGGAGGGGCACGCGGCGGACGTGGCCCGGCTGAAGGAGCTGCGGGAGATTCCCCGGAACTAGAGCTCGGGGCCGTCCCCGGGCTCCTCCTGGTAGGAGTAGCGCTGCTCGCTCCAGGGGTCGCCGATGTTGTGGTAGCCCCGCTCCTCCCAGAACCCGCGCCGGTCCGCCGTCATGTACTCGATGCCCCGGACCCACTTCGGGCCCTTCCAGGCGTACAGGTGCGGGACGACGAGACGAAGCGGGAAGCCGTGCTCGGCGGTGAGGAGTTCGCCGTCCTTGTGGGTGGCGAAGAGGGTGCCCTCGGAGGCGAAGTCGTCGAGGCGGAGGTTCGAGGAGAAGCCATACTCGGCCCAGACCATCACATGGGTGACATCAGGGGCGGGCGGTGCCAGTTCGAGGACCGTACGGGCGGGGATCCCGCCCCATTCGGCGCCGATCATGCTGAACTTCGTCACGCAGTGCAGATCGGCGACCACCGAGGAGAACGGCAGCGCCGAGAACTCCTGGTGGTTCCAGCAGTGCTTGTCGCCGTCGGCGGTGGCCCCGAAGACCCGGAACTCCCAGCGGTCGGGCTTGAACTTGGGAACGGGCCCGTAGTGGGTGACCGGCCATCCGCGCTGCAGTCGCTGTCCCGGCGGAAGCTCGGACTGCCCTGTTTCGCGATTCTCCCGGCTTTCCGGCTGACCCATGTCTCCATGGTGACAGACAGGCAGGGGTGGTCATGACCAGGGAGGACCTCAACCGGGCAACTCGTACTAAGCGTGCACTTACTGGACGACCGCTGAGCACGGTGCGAGGATCTGGCCAACTTGCCAGATCGATCACCGGTTGGAAGGAGCCTTTGCCATGCAGGGCGACCCCGAGGTCCTTGAGTTTCTCAATGAGCAGCTGACCGCCGAACTGACTGCCATCAACCAGTACTTCCTGCACGCCAAGATGCAGGACAACTTCGGGTGGACCAAGCTCGCCAAATACACCCGGGCCGAGTCCTTCGACGAGATGAAGCACGCCGAGATCCTCACCGACCGGATCCTGTTCCTCGACGGGCTGCCGAACTACCAGCGGCTTTTCCATGTCCGGGTGGGCCAGACGGTCACCGAGATGTTCCAGGCGGACCGCCAGGTCGAGGTGGAGGCGATCGACCGCCTCAAGCGCGGCATCGAGGTCATGCGCGGCAAGGGCGACATCACGTCCGCGAACATCTTCGAGTCGATCCTGGAGGACGAGGAGCACCACATCGACTATCTCGACACCCAGCTGGAGCTGGTCGAGAAGCTCGGTGAGCCGCTCTACATCGCCCAGCTGATCGAGCAGCCGGAGAGCTGACCGCTCAGGCGGCGTCGGAGAGCCGTACGTCCCCGGTGCCGACCGCGGACACCGCCGCCGGGTGTGCGAGCGAGGCGGTCACCGGTTCCTGTCGCTGGTCGAGCAGATCGCGACGGGGGCAGTCACCCCGTCCCAGCAGGGCCTGGATCCGGCGCACACATCCGCCGCAGTCCGTCCCGGCCTTGCAGGCCGACGCGATCTGCCGGGGTGTGCAGGCTCCGGCGTCCGCATGCTTCTTGACCTGTGCTTCCGTAACTCCGAAGCAGGAACAGACGTACATGCGGTTCACCTCCCTGCGGGTCGGTCACGGGTGCCGTTCCGATTTTCACGGTGAGGCTAACCTAACCTTACCCGTCGCTCAACCGGCGTAAAAGTCCGGATGCGACTGTGGGGCACGGATCACATGGATCCGTGCCCCACAGGTGCGACGGCCAGGAGTTCTCCCGGCCCGCCGGCTACTGGTCGCGGTACATCTCGGCGACGAGGAAGGCCAGGTCGAGGGACTGGCTGCGGTTGAGCCGGGGATCGCAGGCCGTCTCGTAGCGCTGGTGCAGGTCGTCCACGAAGATCTCGTGGCCGCCGCCCACGCACTCGGTGACGTCGTCGCCGGTCAGCTCCACGTGGATGCCGCCCGGGTGGGTGCCCAGGCCCTTGTGCACCTCGAAGAAGCCCTTGACCTCATCGAGGACGTCGTCGAAGCGGCGCGTCTTGTGGCCGGAGGCGGCCTCGAAGGTGTTGCCGTGCATCGGGTCGGTCACCCAGGCGACGGTCGCGCCCGAGGCGGTGACCTTCTCGACCAGCTCGGGGAGCTTGTCGCGGACCTTGTCGGCGCCCATGCGGACGACGAAGGTCAGCCGGCCCGGCTCGCGCTCGGGGTCGAGGCGGTCGATGTAGCCGAGCGCCTCGTCGACGGTGGTCGTCGGGCCGAGCTTGATGCCGATCGGGTTGCGGATCCTGGAGGCGAACTCGATGTGCGCGCCGTCCATCTGGCGGGTGCGCTCCCCGATCCAGACCATGTGGGCGGAGGTGTCGTACAGCTCGCCGGTGCGCGAGTCCGTACGGGTCAGCGCCGACTCGTAGTCGAGCAGCAGGGCCTCGTGCGAGGCGTAGAACTCGACCGCCTTGAACTCGGCCGGGTCGGTGCCGCACGCCTTCATGAAGTTCAGCGCGTTGTCGATCTCACGGGCCAGGGCCTCGTAGCGCTGGCCGGAGGGGGACGACTTCACGAAGTCCTGGTTCCAGGCGTGGACCTGGCGCAGGTCGGCGTAACCGCCGGTGGTGAAGGCGCGCACCAGGTTCAGCGTGGAGGAGGAGGCGTGGTACATCTGCTTCAGCCGCGCGGGGTCCGGGATCCGGGCCTCCTCGGTGAAGGCGAAGCCGTTCACCGAGTCGCCGCGGTAGGTCGGCAGGGTCACGCCGTCCCGGGTCTCGGTCGACTTGGAGCGCGGCTTGGAGTACTGACCGGCGATCCGGCCGACCTTCACCACGGGCACGGAGGCCGCGTAGGTCAGGACGGCGCTCATCTGGAGCAGCGTCTTCAGCTTGGCCCGGATGTGCTCGGCCGACACGGCGTCGAAGGCCTCGGCGCAGTCGCCGCCCTGCAGCAGGAACGCCTCGCCCTTGGCGACGGCTCCCATGCGGGCGCGCAGCTGGTCGCACTCGCCGGCGAAGACGAGCGGCGGATACGACGCGAGGTCCGCGAGTACATCGCGCAGGGCCTCGGAGTCGGGGTACTCGGGCTGCTGCGCCGCGGGAAGGTCTCGCCAGGTGTTGCCACCGGCGACGGAGGTATTGGCGTTCACGGTCACACGCACAACATTACGGGGTCGCGGGGGTCGTCCATTCGAACGCTCAATAATTGAGACACCCGCTCCGAAGCCCGGAACGTCCGCTAGGGTCGCAGCATGTCGACGCGACTGATCAGGATCTCGATCCAGAACTGGTGGTGGACCGCTCATCCGGCGGCCCGCTGACTCATCGCGCTGACACTTCGCGAAGGCCGCCCGAGGGGCGGCCTTTTCCGCGTCGCGGAGCCGTTCCTCCCCCTGAAACCCGTACGGAATCCCGTACGGGCCCGTCCGGAAGGAACCTGCTCCCATGTCCCAGACCGCACCGCGCTCCGCCTCCGGTCTCGTCCGCCGGCTGCTGGCCGACGACGCCCCGCCGTTCGCCCTGCTGCGCCGGCGCACGCCCGGCCGTGACCACGATCACGTCGAACTGCTGATCGGCGGGGTCCGGGAGGTGGACCGGCTGGCCGATCTTCCGGTGGGCGCGTCGCCGGCACTCGCCCTGGTGCCGTTCCGGCAGATCGCCGAGCGCGGCTTCGACGTGCGCGACGACGGCACCCCGCTGAGCGTGCTGGTCGCCGACGAGACGCACGAGCTGGAGCTCGCGGAGCTGCTGGCGGCGCTGCCCGCCCATGACGTGGGCGTGGAAGACCACGGCTTCGACGTACCGGACGGGGAGTACGCGGACATCGTGCGGCGGGTGATCCGGGACGAGATCGGGCAGGGCGAGGGCGCGAACTTCGTGATCCGGCGGACGTTCCGGGGCGAGATCCCCGGGTTCGGGCAGGCGGACGCACTGGCGCTGTTCCGGCGGCTGCTGGCGGGCGAGCGGGGCGCGTACTGGACGTTCGTGGTGCACACCGGCGACAGGACGCTGGTGGGTGCGAGCCCGGAGGTGCACGTGCGGATGTCCGGCGGGACGGTCGTGATGAACCCGATCAGCGGGACGTACCGCTACCCGGCCGATGGGCCCACCGCCGAGAGCCTGCTGGCGTTCCTCGGCGACCGCAAGGAGAGCGAGGAGCTGTCCATGGTGGTCGACGAGGAGCTGAAGATGATGTGCACGGTGGGCGACATGGGCGGGGTGGTGGTCGGGCCCCGGCTCAAGGAGATGGCGCACCTCGCGCACACCGAGTACGAGCTGCGCGGGAAGTCCTCGCTGGACGTACGGGACGTGCTGCGCGAGACGATGTTCGCGGCGACCGTCACCGGTTCGCCGGTGCAGAACGCCTGCCGGGTCATCGAGCGGTACGAGTCCGGGGGGCGCGGCTACTACGCCGGTGCGCTGGCCCTGCTGGGCCGGGACGCGAACGGGGCGCAGACGCTGGACTCGCCGATCCTGATCCGTACCGCCGACATCGCCCCCGACGGCTCGCTGAAGGTGCCGGTCGGGGCCACCCTCGTACGCCACTCGGACCCGGACAGCGAGGTCGCCGAGACACACGCCAAGGCCGCCGGGGTGCTGGCCGCGCTGGGGGTGCGGCCGGGGCGACCCGGGGCGGAGGCGGACCGTCCGCGGCTGGCCTCCGACCCCCGGGTGCAGGTGGCGCTGGACGACCGGCGCGGCGGCCTCGCCCCGTTCTGGCTGCGGATGCAGGAGCGCACCCGGGATCTCGCGGGCCACGCGCTGGTGGTGGACGGCGAGGACACGTTCACCGCGATGCTGGCCCATCTGCTGCGGGCGTCGGGGCTGGACGTCTCGGTGCGCCGCTACGACGAGCCGGGGCTGCGCGAGGTGGTCCGGGCGCACGAGGGGCCCGTGGTGCTGGGCCCCGGTCCCGGCAACCCGGGCGATCTCACCGACCCGAAGATGCGGCTGCTGCGTGAGATCACCGCCGCGCTGGTGCGGGACCACCGGCACGGGCTGCTGGGGGTCTGTCTCGGGCACGAGCTGATCGCGGCGGAGCTGGGTCTGGAGATCGTGCGCAAGGCCGTGCCGTACCAGGGGGCGCAGACCCGGATCGAGCTGTTCGGGCGGCCGGAGACGGTGGGCTTCTACAACAGCTTCACCGGGCGGTGCGACGGTCCGGCCGCGGCGGAGCTGGGCGCGCACGGCATCGAGGTGAGCCGCGACGAGGACAGCGGCGAGCTGCACGCGCTGCGGGGGCCCGGCTTCGCCTCGGTGCAGTTCCACCCGGAGTCGGTGCTGACCGTGCGGGGCTCGGCGATCGTGGCGGAGCTGCTGGCGGGGCTGCCGGTGGTGCCGAGCTGAGGGACGGCTTCACGTCCTCGGCACGAGGACGTTCTCGCTGTGGCGGCGGGCCAGGTAGTCGGTGACGTTCGTGACGGTCGCGTCGATGATCTGGCCCACCGCGTCCTCGGTGTAGTACGCCTGGTGGGAGGTGACGACGACGTTGGGGAAGGTCACAAGACGGGCGAGGGTGTCGTCGTCGATGCCCTCCAGGGACTTGTCGAGGAAGAACAGCCCGGCCTCCGCCTCATACACGTCGAGTCCGACGCCGAGGAAGCGGCCCGCGCGCAGTTCGGTGACCAGGGCGGCGGTGTCGATGAGACCGCCGCGGCTGGAGTTGACGAGGATCGCGTCGTGCTTCATCGCCTTGAGGGCGGCCTCGTCGATGATGTGCCGGGTGCTGGGCAGCAACGGCACGTGCAGGCTGATCAGGTCGGCCTCGGCGAACAGCCGGTCCTTGTCGACGTACTCCATGCCCAGCTCGACGCAGGCCGGGTCCTCCACCACGTCCCAGCCGAGCAGTTTCATGCCGAAGCCGTGGGCGATCCGGGTGAACGCCTCGCCGATCTTCCCGGTGCCGAGCACCCCGACGGTCCGGCCGCGCATGTCCCGGCCGAGCAGCCCGTCGAGGCGGAAGTCGAAGTCCCTGGTGCGGCTCGCGGCGCGGATGATGCGCCGGTTCACGGCCATGGCGAGCGTCCAGGCGAATTCGGCGACCGAGTACGGGGAGTAGTACGAGACCCGGGCGACGCGCAGGCCGAGCCGCTCGGCGACCTCCAGGTCGATGTTGTTGAAGCCGGTGGAGCGCTGGGCGATCATCTGCGTGCCGCCCGCGGCGAGCGTCTGGAGCACCTGGGCGCCGAGGTCGGCGTTGACGCTGGTGGAGACGGTCTCGTAGCCGGCCGCGATGGGCGCGGTGTCCCGGTTCAGGAAGACGTCCAGGCAGCGGACCTCGTGCAGCCCCTCGAAGGCCTTCTCGATCAGGGGTTTCTCATCGGACTGCACACCGAAGGCCAGGATTTCCACGAGTACTCCCGAGCTGTGTCCGAGGGCGGGACCGGGCAGGGCCGGTCAGCGCGAATATACGGCCCCGGCCCCGTCCCCGCCGGGTCAGACGTCGTCGAGGCCGCGCTCGATGGCGTACCGCACGAGCTCCACCCGGTTGTGCAGCTGGAGCTTGCCGAGGGTGTTCTGCACATGGTTCTGGACCGTGCGGTGCGAGATGACCAGGCGTTCGGCGATCTGCTTGTACGAGAGGCCCTTGGCGACCAGCCGCAGCACCTCGGTCTCCCGGTCGGTGAGCTGCGGGGCCTTGGGCTCGTTCGACGCCACGGGGACGGGGTCGGAGGCGAGCCTGCGGTACTCGCCGAGGACCAGACCGGCGAGGCCCGGGGTGAAGACCGGGTCGCCGGCCGCGGTGGAGCGGACGGCGTCGGTCAGCTCCTGGGTGGAGGCGGACTTCAGCAGATAGCCGGTGGCCCCGGACTTCACCGCCTCCAGGACGTCGGCGTGCTCGCCGCTCGCGGAGAGGACCAGGACCCGCAGGCCCGGGTGGGTCCCGACGAGCTCCTTGCAGACCTGGACGCCGGGCATTCCGGGGAGGTTCAGGTCGAGGACCAGGACGTCCGGGCCCACGGCCTTGGCCCGGCGGACCGCCTGCGGGCCGTCCCCGGCGGTCGCGACGACGTCGAAGCCGGACTCGGCCAGGTCGCGGGCGACCGCGTCGCGCCACATGGGGTGGTCGTCGACGACCATGACCCTGATGGGCCGGCCTGTGGCCCCCTGCTCGTCCTGTGCCGCGTTTGCTGCGGTTGCTGCGTTCCGCGTACTCATCGGGCCGATCCTGCCTTCCCCCGGGAAACCTTCGGTGCTTTCGGAACCTTCAACTCGACCTCGCAGCCCTGTCCGGGCACCGAGATCAGCTCTGCCGTGCCGCCCAGGTCGCGCAGCCGGCCGCGGATGGACAGCGCGACCCCGAGCCGCCCCTCCCCCTCCGCCTGGGCGAGCCGCCCCTCCGGGATGCCGGGGCCGTCGTCCCGGACGGTGACGATCACCTCGTCCGGCTCGTCCTCGACCAGGATCCACGCCTGGGCGTCCGGGCCCGCGTGCACCCGTACGTTGTCCAGGGCCGCGCTGACGGCGGCGGCCAGCTCCCGGGCCGACTCGGCGGGCAGCGGCACGGGAGCGCCCGGCTCGGCCAGGCTCGTACGGGATCCGGCGTGCGGGGCGAGCAGGGCCCGCAGGTCGCAGGTGGCCCCGTCCCCCGGGCTCTCCTCGTCGACCTCGACCGGGCGGACCACGGCCCCCTCGGCGGCGTCCTCGGAGACCCGGGTCGGGGGGACCATGCCGCTGGAGACCAGGGTGCGCAGGGCGACCTCCTGCTCCCCGGCCATCCGGCCCAGCTCGGCCGCCTCGCCGCCGATCGCGGTGCCCCGGCGCTGCACCATGGCGAGGACCTGGAGCACGCTGTCGTGGATGTCACGGGCGAGCCGTTCGCGTTCGCGGGTGGCGGCCTCGATCTCCAGGGCGCGGGCGAGGGTGTTCTCACTGGCGCGGGCGACCTCGACGACGTACCCGATGGCGATGGAGGCGACCCAGACCAGCAGGACGTTGTGGTAGGTGTCCCGGCTCGGCTCGCCGCGCTGGATGATGTTGGCGGCGGCGACGAAGGTGGAGGCGAAGGCCGCCCACCGCCAGCCGCCCTTGATCGCGAAGGCGAGGACCGCGCCGGCCGTCCAGATCGACGGGAGCGTCGGGCCGTCGAACGACTGCGAGTCGAAGTCGGCGAGCGGGGTCAGCAGGATGCCGGTCAGCGCGACGACCAGGTCCGCGACGAGGAAGCGTTTGGTGCAGCTCGCCGCCGAGCGGACCTTGGGCAGGGTGGCGAGCGTCCAGACGAAGAGGAACGCCAGATAGGCGACGGCCACCCAGGGCCGCTCGAACCTCTGCTGGCCGAAGTTGTCCTTCCCGAAGATCGCGAGCAGCACCGCGTAGATCATCGTCAGGACGCGGTAGCCCGTCAGCGCACGCCACAGCGGCAGCTCGACCGACATCCGTACGACCCGCTCACGCTTGGCCATGGCCCACCCCCCGGACGGTGAACGACGCGGTTACGCGCCGGACCGTTCCGTTCCGTTCTCGTTGCTCGCGGCGGCCTTCTTCTGGGCCCGCTTCGCCTCTTCGGCCTTGGCCTTCGCCTCGTCGGCGATCCGGCGCTTGGCCGCGGTGGCGTAGATGTCGACGTACTCCTGGCCGGAGAGCTTCATGATCTCGTACATGACCTCGTCGGTCACCGAGCGCAGGATGAAGCGGTCGCCGTCCATGCCCTGGTAGCGGCTGAAGTCCAGCGGCTTGCCGATCCGGATGCCGGGGCGCATCAGCTTGGGCACCACCTGGCCGGGCGGCTGGATCTTCTCGGTGTCGATCATGGCGACCGGGATCACCGGGGCGCCGGTGGCCAGCGCGACCCGGGCGAGACCGCCGGGCTTGCCCCGGTAGAGGCGACCGTCGGGCGACCGGGTGCCCTCGGGGTAGATGCCGAAGAGGCCGCCGCTCTCGACGACCTGGATGCCCGCCTTGATCGCCGCCTCGCCCGCGCCCCGGGCTCCGGAGCGGTCGACGGGGAGCTGGCCGACGCCCTTGAAGAAGGCGGCGGTGAGCTTGCCCTTGACCCCGGGTGCGGTGAAGTACTCGGCCTTGGCGATGAACGTGACCTTGCGGTCCAGCACGGCCGGGAGGAAGAACGAGTCGGAGAACGACAGGTGGTTGCTCGCGAGGATCGCCGGACCGCGCTCGGGGATGTTCTCCAGGCCCTCCACCCACGGCCGGAAGGCGAGCTTCAGGGACCCGCCGATGGAGAACTTCATTGCGCCGTAGATCAACTCTGGTGCCTCCTGTGTGCTGTCGGTCAGACCTTAACCTGTGAGGTCGTCGCGGCCTTTGCCCGGCATGGGGCGCCCCCTCCCCGGACGGGCCGTGCAGGGAGGCGCCCGGGAGGCGTGACGGCCCTGGTCGGTGTCGGTCCGGTCGCGTACGGTGAAGTCATCCGTCAAGCACTCCCCCAGGTGCCCGCCCGCCCCGCCCCGTCCCACGAACAGGAGACCCTGGTGCCGGTCCTCCCTGGAGCCGAGCCGTTCCGCCACGAGGGCGGAGAGGCCGGCGTCCTCCTCTGTCATGGCTTCACCGGATCGCCGCAGTCGCTGCGCCCCTGGGCGGACCACCTCGCCGAGCGCGGGCTGACGGTCTCGCTGCCGCTGCTGCCGGGCCACGGCACCCGCTGGGAGGACATGGCGGTCACCGGCTGGCAGGACTGGTACGCGGAGGTGGACCGGGAGCTGCGGGTCCTGCGGGAGAAGTGCGAGCAGGTCTTCGTCTTCGGTCTGTCCATGGGCGGCGCGCTGAGCCTGCGGCTGGCGGCCAAGCACGGGGACGCGATCAGCGGTCTGGTGCTGGTCAACCCGGCGAACAGGGTGCACGGCCTCTCCGCGTACGCGCTGCCGGTGGCCCGTCATCTGGTGCGGACGACCAACGGCCTGGCCGACGACATCGCGCTCCCGGGTTCGCACGAGGTCGGCTACGACAAGGTGCCGCTGCACGCCGCGCACTCGGTACGGAAGTTCTTCCGGCTGGTCGACGGGGAGCTGCCCCAGGTGACCCAGCCGGTGGTCCTGCTGCACAGCCCGCAGGACCATGTCGTGCCGCCCGCGGACAGCGCGCGGATCCTGAGCCGGATCTCCTCCACGGACGTCTCGGAGATCTTGTTGGAACAGAGCTACCACGTGGCGACGTTGGACCACGATGCGGAGCGGATCTTCGATGAGAGCTACCGGTTCATCGGCCGTCTCGCACCGAGCGTCGGGAAGAAGGGGAGCACGTCCGGTGGCTGAGCACGACGCGGAGCGCACAGGCAGCGACGAGGAGCGTGAACCGCGCCCCACGGAGCCCGCGGCCGTCCCGGAGGGGACGAAACCGGCGGGGGACGGGGCAGCGGAGCAGGAGCGGGCGATCGACGAGGACGCGGCGTGGGCCGCGATCGTCGAGGGCTACGGGGAGGAGCCGCCGGACCCGCCGGGCGCCAAGCCGTTCAAGTCCGTCGACGACCTGGCCCTGCTGGAGGACGACCAGCGCAATGTGGTGGGGCCGAAGGACGACACCGCCGGGGACCAGGCGGACAAGGGGTCCGGAAAGACGGCCCCGAAGCCGCCGGAGAAGAAGCCGCTGGGCGGCTCGGTGGTCTTCGCGCCCGGTGTCGCCGGTCCGCGGGACTACGAGCTGCCCGAGTCCAAGGACGACGGCGTCGGCGTGCCGGACGACGGGGACGAGGGCCATTTCGTGCCCCCGGAGCCGCCGCCGCTGCCGGAGGCCGACGTCACGGCGAAGTTCGCCTGGCTGGCGGTGATCGGCGGGCCGGTCCTGATGCTCGTCGCGGTGCTGCTCCAATGGGACATGACGTGGTGGCTCACCACCCTCTGCGTCGGCGGCTTCATCGGCGGCTTCGCCACCCTGGTGGCCCGGATGCCGCACGACGACGATGACGACACCTACGGCGACCCGGGACGCGGCGCGGTCGTGTAGGGGGTGTCCGGTCATCCGGCAGGGACTTCGAGGGCGGCCAGGACCGGCAGATGGTCCGTGGCCGCCCTCAGGTCCTCCCCGCTCACCCCGGGCAGCCCGGTCGGGACGCCGCAGCCGAGCACCTCGATGCCCGGGGTCGCGAACACCGCGTCGATGCGCTTGCGCGGTTCGTCCGGCGGAAAGGTGAGCTCGCCGCCCCACGGGGCGACGGCCCGGCAGTCCTGAAGCTTCCCGGACAGGTGCCGGAACGCCTTCCCGTCCGGTACGTCGTTGAGGTCGCCGCCCGCCACCGCGTGCTCCACGCCCATCGCCGCCAGCCGCTCCAGCAGCAGGTCCGCCTGGGCGAGGCGTTCGTCGCGCTGGAGGCTCAGATGGCAGCTCAGCACTCCGAGCCGGGTCCCGGCGATCCGCACCACGGCCGTGGCGAAGCCCCTGCGGTGCAGGCCGGGGGTGAGCGGCAGCAGGACGTCCTCGGTGCGCTCGACGGCCACCCGCAGCGAGCACAGCAGCAGCGGCCCGGCGGCGGTGGCCCCGCCGCTCAGCACCACCAGACCGCTGCTCCTCGCGAGCCCGGCCGCCGCCTTGCGCCAGCGGAAGAAGCGCGGGGCCTCCTGGACGAGGACCAGGTCGGGTGCGCAGGCGCGGATGACCCGGGCCAGCGCGGCGGGGTCGTCGTGCATCGACCGGACGTTGTAGCTCAGCACTCTGATGACGGCTGATCCGTCCGGCTCGGTACGGGAGTCGGGCAGTGGCGTCAGGACCATGCGGGCCACGATACGACGGACGCCCGCCGGGCCCCGGAGGGCGACGACGGGCGTCGGTGCGTCGTACGGAGGCGGGGCTCAGCCCTGACGGGCCAGGTCTGCCGCGCCCACGAGCCCTGCCTTGCCGCCCAGTTGGGCGGCCAGCACCTGGGCGTGCGGGCGCCACTCGCCGCCGATCAGCCAGCGCCGGAACGACTTGCGGATCGGGTCGAGGACGAGCTCGCCCTCGTCCGAGACGCCACCGCCGACGATGAACGCGGACGGGTCGAACAGCGAGGCGAGGTCGGCCAGTCCGGCACCGGCCCAGCGGGCCAGCTCGCGGAACGAGTCGATGGCCACCGCGTCGCCCTGGCGGGCGGCCTCGCTGATGTGCTTGCCCTCGATGCCGTCCACCGTGCCGTCACCGAGGCCGAGCAGCACGGCGGCGTTCTCGGGAGTGGCGTTGGCGCGCTGCTTCGCGTACCGGACGAGGGCGCGGCCGGAGGCGTACTGCTCCCAGCAGCCCTGGCTGCCGCAGCCGCACAGCAGGCCGTCCGGGACGACCCGGATGTGGCCGAACTCGGCGGCCACCCCGAAGCGTCCGCGGCGCAGCTTGTTGCCGATGATGATGCCGCCGCCGAGGCCGGTGCCGAGCGTGATACAGATGACGTCGTCGTGACCCTGGCCGGCCCCGAAGCGATACTCGCCCCAGGCCGCGGCGTTGGCGTCGTTCTCGACGACGACCGGCAGGCCGACACGCTGCTCGACCTTGTCCTTGAGCGGCTCGTGGCGCCAGTTGATGTTCGGTGCGAACAGGACGGTGGCGCGCTTGTCGTCGACGTAACCGGCGGCGCCGATGCCGACGGCCTCCACCTCGTGTCCCTCGCTCGCCCCGGCCACCGCCGCGCAGATCGCGTCGACGATGCCTTCGGCCGTCGGCGGGGTCGCCACCTTGAACGTCGAGAGGATCCGGCCCTCTTCGTCGACCACTCCAGCCGCGATCTTCGTGCCGCCGATATCGACGCCGATGGTGAGTCCCATGAATCCCTCAGTTTCGGTCGAGCCCCGCTAGGGGCAACCGTACCCGAGGCGTGGCCCGGCCCGGCCGGGACCGGTCGGTCCCGGCCGTTGTGTCCTGTCGGTCCCGGCGGGGTGTCCGGTCAGTCCAGGTCGATGCGTTCGGTGCCGGAGGGGCCTTCGTCCCGGGGGTCGGACGGGTCCTCGGCGGCCTTCCTGGAGGGACCCGCGGTGCCGGACGCGCCCTCGGTGGTGCGGGTCCAGCGGCTCTCCTGGCCCTCGACCGCGGAGCGGTAGGCGGCCAGCAGTTCGTTGCCCGCGGCGGCGAGGTGGTCGAAAAGCTCCGGGTTGCGTTCGATGACCGGTTCGACGGCGGACTTCGCCTGCCGGACGGCCTGCTGGACCGCGCCCTGGGCGGCGACGCCCAGCAGCGGGGTCTGGAGCGAGGACACCTTGTCGGCGACCGCGTCGACCAGCTTGCGCAGTTCCTCGGCGGCGGATCCGGGCTGGGGGCCGTACTGGGCCCGGCGGCGGGCCTTCTCGGCCGCGAGGTCCTCGGCGCAGGCGTCGGCCCACGCGTCGCCGTCGACGGGACGATCGGTGGCTTCACTCATGGCGGACTCCTGCGACGCGGGGCGGCCGACGGTCGGCCTGCGGTACACGTACTACCGACGTTACCCGAATGGCCGCACGTCGTTCAGGAGGTGCGCGGCCACAGGGCCGGATCCGGTGTGAACCTCACCCGCAGCACCCCGTCGGCCAGGGCCGCGCCGGAGACGGTGCAGCGGCGGAGCGCGGAGGCGATCCGCACGATCCGGTGGAAGGGGCCGACGGTCAGGAGCAGTTCGTCGCCCCGGCGGACCAGGCGCAGGTCCGCCTTGGCGGCCCCGGGCAGCGGCAGGCACCAGGTGAGGGTCGTGCCCGCACCCTCGGCGTCCTGCTCCTCCTCGGTCCACCAGGGGTCCTCCGCCCGGCCGGGCGTCCGGTCGTCGGGGGCGGGGATCTCCAGCGCGGCCAGGTCGTCCGGGCCCTGCGGGTCCCGGCCCGGGTGGGCGGCCTCGTGCACGGGGACGTCCGGGGCCACGTCCTGGCGCCAGTGGTCCAGGCACTTCTCCTGCTGGGCGGCGAGCGCGGCGAACCAGGGGTCGGGCGAGTGCCGGGGCAGGACACGGGAGGCGACGAGCAGGTCGGCACGGAGTCCGTGCAGGGCGAGGCCGGTACGGGCGGCGCGCAGGGCGTCCTCGGCGGCCGGGCCCGGCTCCGCGACCAGGCGGAGCGTGGTGGACCCGTCCTCGATCAGGGCCTGGACGGCGGCCAGCTCGGTGTCCTTGCGGGCGGCGGCCTCGTACAGCCACTGCGCGGGCATCGGGACCCCGGCGAGCTGGGCGAGGACCGGGCGCAGGGCGCGGGCGGCCTGGCGTTCGGCGGGGAGCAGCCGGCGCAGGTAGCGGCGCAGCCGTTCCGGGAGGGCGAGCAGGGCCAGGGCTTCGGTGAGCGGCGGGAGGTCGACGACGAGGGTGTCGTAGCCGGACCAGTCGCCCTCGGCGGCCCGGCGCAGCGTGTGCAGCAGGGCGAGCTGCGGGGAGCCGGGGAGTTCGGTGAGCTCCTCGCCGTCGAGTCGGCCCGCGCCGAGCAGGTCCAGGACGCCGGAGGCGCGCTTCTGGAGCTCGGTGAGTTCGGCGCGGAAGTGCTCGCCGGAGTCGATGCGGGCGTGGTCGAGAAGGCCGGTGACCCGGGTGGGTTCCGTGGCGGCCGGGAAGCCGGGTATGGCCTCGGCGGAGATCAGGAGGGTGCGGCTGCCGTCCGCCGCGGCGGACAGGGCGGTGGCCGCCGCGACGGTGGTGCGGCCCGCGCCGCCGAGGCCGGTGACCAGGACCGTGCGCACGGCTGTCAGGTCCCCGGGGCGGACTCGACGCGCTTCTTCAGACCGGCGAGGGCGCGGTCGATGATGACCTTCTCGGCCTTGCGCTTGATCATGCCGAGCAGCGGGATCTTGACGTCGACGGCGAGCCGGTAGGTGACCTCGGTGCGCTCGCCGCCGCCGAGCGGGGCGAGGGCGTAGGTGCCGTCCAGGGAGCGCAGCATCTGGGACTTGACGAGGCTCCAGCTGACCTCGTTCGCGCCGGTCCAGGTGTAGGAGAGGACGTGGTCGTCCTTGATCGCTCCGGCGTCCAGGACGAGGCGGACCTGCTCGGCGCGGCCCTGCTCGTCGGTGGAGAGGACCTCGGCCTCCTTGACCTCGCCGGTCCACTCCGGGTAGCGGGCGAAGTCGGCGATCACGCCCATGACGTCGGCCGGCGTCGCCTCGATCGTGATGCTCGAGCTGGTGTGTTCAGCCATCGCCGTGGCCCTCCAGTGCGGTGTTACCGGTCGCGTTCGGCAGGAGCCTGCCGCTGTGCAGGCTATCGCGTGCCCGGGGCGCTCCGGTCCGCGGCCCGGCTGCCCGTGGTCACCAGGTCAGCGCCCAGGGCGTTCCGGTCGAGGCGAAGTGGCCGACGTTGACACACTCGGTGGTCCCGATCCGCATCCGGCGGACCAACGGCTGGTGAACATGGCCGAAAAGCGCGTACCGGGGGCGGGTGGTGCGGATCGCCTCCAGCAGGGCGCGGCTGCCGCGTTCGAAGCGGCGGGCGACGGTGTCGTACGTCAGCTCGGGAACGTCGGGCGGGATGTGCGAGCAGAGGACGTCGACCGGGCCGAGCGCCTCGACCTTGGCGGCGTACTCCTCGTCGCTGATCTCGTACGGGGTGTTCATCGGGGTCCTGAGGCCGCCGCCGACGAAGCCGAAGACCCGGCCGCCGATCTCGACGCGGTCGCCGTCGAGCACGGTGGTGCCGGGGCGGGCGTACTCCGGCCAGAGGCCTGGGACGTCGACGTTGCCATAGGTGGCGTAGGTCGGAGTGGGGAAGGCCGCGAAGAGTTCGGCGTACTGCCTGCGCACCGCGCCGAGGATCTCGGTGTCGCGGTCGCGGCCCGCCCACAGCTCGCGGCCGAAGGCGCGGGCCTCGTCGTAGCGGCGGGCGGTGCGCAGGGCGACGATGCGGTCGGCGTTCTCCTCGCCGAACAGGTCGGGGAAGATGCCGCGCGAGTGGTCGGCGTAGTCGAGGAAGAGCACCAGGTCACCGAGGCAGATCAGGGCGTCGGCGCCGTTCCCGGCGCGGGCCAGGGCCTCGGTGTTGCCGTGCACGTCGCTGACCACGTGAATCCGGGTCGATCCCCCGGCCGGATCCCGGCTGTCCGGTTCGCTGCCTCGCATGGGATCAGCCTAGAGCGCCCGCTCCGTCACGGGTAGACCGGCCGGACCTGCGGTTACTTCCACGCCGTGACGGCAGTGGACTACTGTGCGCGAAAGGGCCATTTATATGTGTGATGCATAAGACATCTGGCCGGAACCCCCTATCCGGAACCGAGTACTGGTGGGTAACGTCCGGGCAGTCCATTCGTGCTCACCCCACTGAGTACCCGCCATTCTTGGACCGCAGCCGGTGCGTCACACAGAGCCGTGGTACCGGAGCCCGATGAGGAGCAGCAGTCTTGCGCGAGTTCAGCCTTCCGGCCCTGTACGAGGTCCCGACGGACGGCAATCTGACGGATCTCATCCGCCGCAATGCCGCTCAGCATCCCGACGTCGCGGTGATGAGCCGCAAGGTGGCCGGCGTCTGGACGGACGTCAGTGCCACGCAGTTCCTGGCCGAGGTGAGAGCCGCCGCCAAAGGGCTGATCGCCTCGGGCGTGCAGCCCGGCGACCGGGTCGCCCTGATGTCGCGCACCCGATTCGAGTGGGTGCTGCTGGACTTCGCGATCTGGAGCGCGGGCGCGGTGACCGTGCCGGTGTACGAGACCAGCTCCGCCGAGCAGGTGCAGTGGATCCTCGGTGACTCCGGGGCGGTGGCGGTGCTCGTGGAGAGCGACGCGCACGCCGCGTCCGTGGCCTCCGTACGGGACGCGCTGCCGGATCTCGCACATGTCTGGCAGATCGACGCGGGCGCCGTGGAGGCGCTGGGCACGGCGGGGGCCGAGGTCTCGGAGGAGACCATGGACCTGCGGACGCGCAGCGCCAAGGCGGACGACCCGGCGACGATCGTCTACACCTCGGGCACCACGGGCCGCCCGAAGGGCTGTGTGCTCACCCACCGCAGCTTCTTCGCGGAGTGCGGCAACGTGGTGGAGCGGCTGAAGCCGCTGTTCCGTACGGGCGAGTGCTCGGTGCTGCTGTTCCTACCCGCCGCGCACGTCTTCGGCCGGCTGGTCGAGGTGGCAGCGGTGATGGCCCCGATCAGGCTCGGCTGCGTCCCCGACATCAAGAACCTCACCGACGAGCTGGCCTCGTTCCGGCCGACGCTGATCCTGGGCGTGCCCCGGGTCTTCGAGAAGGTCTACAACGCGGCCCGAGCGAAGGCGCAGGCGGACGGCAAGGGCAAGATCTTCGACCGGGCCGCCGACACGGCGATCGCCTACAGCCGGGCGCTGAGCACCCCGGGAGGCCCCTCGCTGGGGCTGAAGCTCAAGCACAGGCTCTTCGACAAGCTGGTCTTCGGGAAGCTGCGCGCGGTGCTCGGCGGCCGGGGCGAGCACGCGATCTCCGGCGGCGCCCCGCTGGGCGAACGGCTCGGGCACTTCTACCGGGGCATCGGCTTCACGGTCCTGGAGGGCTACGGCCTGACCGAGTCCTGCGCGGCGACCGCGTTCAACCCGTGGGACCGGCAGAAGATCGGCACGGTCGGCCAGCCGCTGCCCGGGTCCGTGGTGCGGATCGCGGACGACGGCGAGGTGCTGCTGCACGGCGAGCACCTGTTCACCGGGTACTGGAAGAACGAGGCCGCCTCGGCCGAGGCACTGGCCGACGGCTGGTTCCACACCGGGGACATCGGCACGCTCGACGAGGACGGCTACCTCGCGATCACCGGCCGCAAGAAGGAGATCATCGTGACGGCGGGCGGCAAGAACGTCGCCCCGGCGGTGATCGAGGACCGCATCCGCGCGCACGCCCTGGTCGCCGAGTGCATGGTGGTCGGCGACGGCCGCCCGTTCGTCGGCGCGCTGGTCACCCTGGACGAGGAGTTCCTGGGCCGCTGGGCCGAGGAGCACGGCAGGCCGGCCGGCTCGACGGCCCTGTCGCTGCGCGAGGACGCGGAGCTGCTCGCCGAGGTGCAGCGGGCGGTGGACGACGGCAACGCGGCGGTCTCCAAGGCCGAGTCGGTGCGCAAGTTCCGCATCCTGCCCGCCCAGTTCACCGAGGAGGCGGGCCACATCACGCCGTCGCTGAAGCTGAAGCGGAACGTGGTGGCGAAGGACTTCGCGGACGAGGTGGAGTCGATCTACCGCACCTGAGCGGTGTTACGCGCAAGGAGGGGCCCGCGCCTGGTCATCAGGCGCGGGCCCTCCGTCGTACGGCCGTCTCACAGCAAGGTCTTGAGCTTCTCCGCCAGCAGGTCCCAGCGCCACTTCTCCTCGACCCAGGCCCGGCCCCGCTCCCCCATCCGCTGCCGCAGCTCCGGGTCGCCGAGCAGCGTCACGATCCGGTCCGCCGACTCCTCGGCGCTGCCGCCGCGCACCACCCACCCGGTCTCGCCGTCGAGCACCGCGTCCGGGGCGCCGCCCGAGTCACCGGCCACCACGGGCAGTCCGGTCGCCGACGCCTCCAGGTAGACGATCCCGAGGCCCTCCACGTCGAGCCCCCCGCGCCGGGTGCGGCACGGCATGGCGAAGACGTCCCCGGCCCCGTAGTGCGCGGGCAGCTCGGCCCAGGGCACCGGCCCGGTGAAGCGCACCGAGTCCTGCACCCCGGTCTCCGCCGCGAGCCGCTTCAGGTCCCTGGCGTACGGTCCGCCGCCGACGATCAGCAGCACCGCGTCCGGGATCTGCGCGAGGATCGCGGGCATGGCCAGGATCAGCGTGTCCTGGCCCTTGCGCGGCACCAGGCGGGATACGCAGACGACCACCGGGCGGTCGGAGAGCCCGAGGCGGGCCCGGACCCGGTCGCCGCCGGACGCCGGGTGGAAGGTCTTCTCGTCGACGCCGGGCGGCAGTTGCACCATGCGGCCGGCCGCGTCCGGGGTGAGGGCCGCGGCGATCCGGGAGCGGGTGTACTCACCGAGATAGGTGATCGTGTCCGTGGCATCGCCGATCCGGCGCAGCAGCTGCCGGGAGGCGGGCAGTTGCGCCCAGCCGGCCTCGTGCCCGTGGGTGGTGGCCACCAGTCGCCGGGCGCCCGCGCGGCGCAGCGCGGGGGCCATCAGGCCGAGCGGGGCGGCCGCGCCGAACCAGACGGAGGTGCAGCCGTGTTCGCGCAGCAGGGCGGTGGCCCGGCGGGTGACGCGCGGGGTCGGCAGCAGCATCGTCGTCCGGTCGCGGACCACGGTGAACGGCTGCTCGGCGTCGAAGGCGGCGGTGGCCGCCGCGCCCTCCTCGCCGCGCTTCCAGGTGGAGGCGTAGACGACGACCCGGTCGGGATCCAGGCGCAGCGCCATGTTGTGCAGGAACGCCTGGATGCCACCGGGGCGGGGCGGGAAGTCGTTGGTCACGATCAGGGTCTTGTCCATCGACGCCGACAGTACCGAACGGCCGCGCTTCACCGCTCCCGCGCACGGCCCCCGGCATCATGGGCCGCCGGGAGACCCGGCGGGGGACGACTGAGACCCACCGGCAATGGGGGGGTGGGAGAAGGAGCGGTGCTGGGTGTGTGCAGCTGCAAGGCGGAGGGCTGAGGCGGATGGGGTCTCCCCTGCTCAAGCGAAGCCGAGCACCCACCGGCGCCGGGCCGTGGCCGTACGCGGTGTGGACGCTGACCCGGGCCTGGCTGCTGGCCTGTGTGTTCAAGGTGGTCACGGTGCCCGGCCCGGACGTCACGGTGGACGTGTCGGTGATCTACCGGAACTGGTACGAGGTCCTGCTCACCGGCACGTATCCGCTGGACGACGTCACCTGGCAGTACCCGCCCGGCGCGGCCCTGGCGGTCCTCTCCCCGGCCCTGCTGCCGTTCCTGGAGTACGCGGCGGCGTTCTTCGTCCTCGTGCTGCTCTGCGACGCGCTGGTGCTGGGGCTGCTGCTGTACGCGGGGCGACGGCCGGGGATGAGGGCGGCGGGTGCGTGGGTGTGGATCGTGGGGGTGCCGCTGCTGGGGCCGACGGTCTACGCCCGCTACGACCTGATGGTGACGGCGGTCGCGGTGGCGGCACTGCTGGCGGGGGTGCGTCACCCGCGTGCGCTGGGAGCGCTGGCCGCGCTCGGGGCCCTGCTGAAGGGGTGGCCGGTGCTGCTGCTGGTGGGGGTGCGGAAGGGGCGTCCGACGCGGGCGGCCTGGGCGGCGGCGGCGCTGACGACGGTGGGGCTCGCGGCGGCGTTCGCCCTGTGGATGCCGGGGGCGTACGCGTTCCTGGCCTTCCAGCGGGACCGGGGCACCGAGGTCGAGTCGCTGGGGGCGCTGGTCTTCCATGTGGCGCGGCAGTTCGGCTGGGAGGGGCGGGTGGAGCTGCGCTACGGCTCGCTGGAGTTCCTCGGCCCGCAGGTGGAGCTGGTGTCGACGCTGGCGCTGGGGCTCGGGGGCCTGGCGCTGGGCTGGCTGGTGCTGTGGCGACTGCGGGCGGGGGCGTTCGCGGCGCACACCCCGGCCGAGGCGGCGTTCACGGCGGTGCTGCTGTTCACGGTCACCAGCCGGGTGATCAGCCCGCAGTACGTGGTGTGGCTGGTCGGGCTCGCGGCGGTGTGTCTGGCGTTCCGGGCGGCCGCGATGACGCTTCCGGCGGTCCTGGTGCTGGTGGCGGCGGGCGTGACGCTGCTGGAGTTCCCGATCGGCTTCGGCCATGTGGTGGCGAGCGACGCGTGGGGCGTGACGCTCCTTCTCGTACGGAACGGGCTGCTGGTGGCGGCCTCGCTGATCGCGGCGCGGCGGCTGTGGCGGTCGACGGTGCCGGGGGCGCGGCGCGGGGTGGCGAAGTCCCTGGTGGCGGGCGGGGGTCAGCCGAGCCGGGTGGCGAGGTAGTCGCGCCAGTCGGCGGTGAACTGCTCGGGTGTGGTGTCGAGCACCGCGTTCAGCGCCTGTTCCACCGCCCCGTCGCGCCCGTCGTGCGCGCCGACGGTCTCGTAGAAGGCGATCAGCTTCTCCTTGCCCCACCGCTCCGCGATCAGCTCACAGGCCAGCCAGCCGCCTTCGTAGGCCCTGGCGAGCTTCGCGGGGTCGCCGTCGAAGCCGAAGTCCGGGTCGGCGGGGAGGTCGGCGGGGGTCTCGCCGCCGCGGACGGCGTCGGCCAGTTCGGGGGCGATCGTGTCGGCGGCGCGGTCCTCGCCCCGGTAGGCGGTCCAGTCGGCGAAGCCCTCGGAGAGCCAGACGGGGGTGGCAGTGGAGGTGCTGGTCCGGGTGGCGACATGGGTCGTCTCGTGGGTCAGGACGATCCGCTGCCCGAAACTGCCCAGAGTGGCGTACGCCTGCGGGTTGACGATCACCCGGTCGGCGAGGGCCGGGCGCTTGCCGGTGCCGCCGACCTCGCCGGTGGTGACGGCGGCGATGCCCCGGTAGTCGGCCTCCTTGGAGCCCAGCAGGCCCGCCATGTCCTCGACGGAGTCCGGGACGAGGACCACCACCCGGCGGGTCCAGGGCCTCGGCCAGGCGTCCGAGACCGCCGGCAGGGCGAGGTCCACGGTGTCGGCGATCTGGCGCAGCTCGCTCTCGGGCCGTCCGACGCCCAGGACGATGCTGTGGGCGCCCTCGACGACCGTCACGTCCCCCTGCTGCCACAGCTGCCCGGAGGCGCCCTTGGCGGGCCGGTCCGCGGTGATGTACCAGCGATCGCCGTCCCGCATCAGCTCCAGGACGCGGCGGGTGGCGACCGGGGCGGTGTCGTACCCGGCGATCCGGTAGCGCAGCTCCACGTCGGCGGTGGCCCACTGCCCGTCCTGCTCGGTGACGCCCTTGACGTCGTAGGTCCAGGACTTCAGCGGCACGTCGGCGAGCCGGTCCAGCTCGGTGCGCTGGGTGGCCCGCAGCTTCGCGGCGTCCGGGGCGAGTGCGTCGAGGTAGCCCGCCGGGTCGCGGGCGAGGACGGCCGCCGCACGGCGCTCCAGGGTGGCGTCGAGGGCGCCGGTGGTGAGGAAGGTGTCCGGGTCGGCGGGGGCCGTGCAGGCGGACGCGGTCAGGAGCGCGGCGAGCAGCGGGCCCGCCGCACGCCGCCGTCCCCGGGTGCCTCCCCCGCGCGCGTCACGTCCTCGTACGGCCACCCTGCCGATCGTACGGTCAGATCCGGGTGACCGAGGAGACCGGCATCATGCCGACCGGATCGTAGCGGACCGGGGCGCCCGGGTAGGGGGCGTGGATGACCTGGCCGTTGCCGACGTACATGCCGATGTGGCTGGCGTCCGCGCGGTAGGCGACCAGGTCTCCGGGGAGCGCCTGGGAGAGCGGCACCATGCGGCCCGCGTGGCGCTGGGCCTGGGAGGTGCGGGGCAGGCTCACCCCGGCCTGGGCGTAGGCCCACTGCATCAGGCCGGAACAGTCGAATCCGGAGGGCCCGTTGGCGCCCCAGACGTAGGGTCTGCCGAGCGCCTGGTGGGCGGCGGCCACGGCGGACATCGCACGGCCGGAGCCGGGGGCGACGCCGGAGAGGTCGGGCAGTCCGTCGCGTCCGGTGCGGGAGGCCCGGTCGAACGAGGCGCGTTCCTCGGACGGCAGTGAGTCGAGCAGCCGGCGGGCCTCGCGGAGTTTGCCCTCGACGGCGCGCTTGTGGCGGGTGACGGCGGCCCGGTTGCGCTCCAGCTCGGTCAGGGCGTGGGTGGCCTCGGCGCGGGTCTGGGCGATCTTGCGCTGGGCGTGCCGCAGTTTGTCCAGGGTCATCGCCTGGTGGGCGCCGGCCCGGTCGAGGGTGGCGGCCCGCTCCAGGTAGGTGTCCGGGTCGGCGGAGAGCAGCAGCGCGAGCGCCGGATCGATCGAGCCGGTGCGGTACTGGGCGCCCGCCATGGCGCCGAGCGCGTCGCGCATCCGGTTGACGCGTTCCTGGCCCCGGGCCGTGGCGTCCAGGGCGCGGTCCGCCTCGCCGCGCAGCCGGTCCACGCGCTCCCCGGCCTCGTTGAACCGCTCGGTGGCCTGCTCGGCCTCCCCGTAGAGGCGGTCGACGGCGGCCTTGGCGGTCTCCCGGGTGTCCTTCGGGTCGGCGCTCGCCGGTGCCCCGGTCAGCGTGGCCGCCGCGGTGGCGGCGGCCGCCGAGATGACCGTGACCCGGACGCCTCTGTTGAAGCCGGACTGTGTGGAACGGCGATGGGACACCACAGGTAGCCGCACTCCCTTCCGCTGACGCGGTAGTGCGCAGCCCCTGCCGCCCGGGGCGGGCGGACGGAGACCGGGAGCTGCACAGCAGCCAGACAGTAATCGGACGACTACGCGCCGGCCAAGGACCGCGCCGGTGGCGAAAGGGGCCCCGACGCCGCCGCCCCGCCGGTGACCTTGGTCTCCGGCGGGGCGGGGCGTCAGCGTGGTGCGCGGCGATTCCCTCGTTCGGGCGTGCCGTGGCGTGCCGTTGGCATGCCGTGGCGTCAGATGCGGACGCCGAACTGGAAGGTGCCCATGTAGTCCATCGACTCGTAGCGGACGACGGTGCCCGGCTTCGGGGCGTGCAGGATCTGGTTGTTGCCGGCGTAGAAGCCGACGTGCGCCAGGTTGTTGAAGAAGACCAGGTCGCCCGGCTTGAGCTGGCTGCGGCCGATCTTCGTGCCGTCGTTGTGCTGGGTGAACGTGGTCCGGGTGATGGAGACGCCGGCCTGGGCGAAGGCCCACTGGGTCAGCCCGGAGCAGTCGTAGGAGTTGGGGCCCGAGCCGCCGGAGACGTACGGCTTGCCGATCTGCGTGGCGGCGGCGGCCAGGGCCGCGGCTCCACGACCGGACGCGGGGGCCTCGTTGCCGAGCTTGACCCGGTCGCCCGCGGCGCGGCTGGCGCGCTGCTCGTCCTTCTGCATCTTGGCGCGCTCGGCCTGGGTCAGCGTGTTGAGCAGCTGCTGGGCATCGGCCAGCTTGCCCTGGTACTTCTTCTTGTTCTCGCCGAGCGCCTTACGGACGTCGGCGAGGTCGCCGAGCTTGTCCTGGGCTTCCTTGCGCTGCTGGGCGAGGGTGCGCTGCTTGGACTGGATCTTCTGCAGCGACTCCGTCTGCTTGACCGTCAGCTGGTCGAGCGCGGAGGCCTGGTCGAGGAAGCTGTCCGGGTCCGAGGCGAGGAACAGGGCCACCGAGGGGTCGATGCCGCCGGAGCGGTACTGCGCGGTGGCGATCGAACCGAGTTCGCCGCGCAGCGTGTTGAGCTCCGCCTGACCGCGCGCGACCTTGTCCTGGAGCGCGTCGACTTCCTTCTTCAGGTTGTCCTGCTGCTCCTTGGCCCCGTTGTACTTCTCCGTGGCCGCCTCGGCCTCGTGGTAGAGCTTGTCGACCTTCGCCTTGACTTCGCTCTTGCTCGGCTTGGGGTCGGCGTGGGCGGCCTGGGAGGTCAGGGCCACGGCCGCAGCGGCGGTCGCGGTGAGCACGGTCACGCGGGTGCGGCTCGGCTGCTTGGGACGACGGTGGGACGCCACGAAGGCGAGCTCCTTCTTCCTCAGAGCCGCCTACCGGGATGTGGGGAAGGATTCCCCGGCTCCGTGCACATGACGGACTCGGCGGTTCCTTCGCCGTCACCCCCAATGGGTGATCAACCGTGCGAAGGTTCGAGGCCTGACCCTAGTGACCATCTTGTGATCAGTTCAAATCCTCACAGGATTTTTCTCGTCACACCAGGCACTTCTTTACTCCCACCCCACCGCGTGTAGCGGTGACTTGACGGTACGTTCCCATAAATCCGGCATGCCACACATGCCGCGCATATCTCTCTAGACGCGTGAAAGGCGCTTGAGGAGCATGACGGACGCGACCGGCCTCGCCCCGGCCTTCGCCACGCCGTCCGCCACCTCACGGTCGGTGGAGACGACCACCACGGGCCGCCCCGGCGGTTCCGCGCGGGCCAGTTGACGGATCAGCTCGTCCGCCGTGACCCCGGCCTTGCTGAACAGCACCCGCACGCCCCGCGGCGGGGCCAGCAGTACCGGGGCGGCCAGTTCGGCCCCGTCGAAGACGCAGGTCATCTCCGCGCCGGTCTGCGCCGCCAGCACCGAGAGGCCGCCCAGCAGCCGCAACCGCTGCTTCTCCAGCGGCATCTGCGGATAGCCGGTCTTGGTGACGTTGTAGCCGTCCACGATGAGGTGGGCCTGCGGCAGCGCCAGCAGCTGGTCGAGCAGCGCCGGGTCGGTCTCCGAAAGGGCCCTGGCGGCAATGTCCTTGGGTGACATCCGGCCCGGCTCCACCGCGTCCACGGTGTCGGCGGGATGCGTCGTCGCCGGGGGGAGCGCCAGCTCCCGCCGCAGCCCCGAGGCCGCGTCCAGCACGGTGTCCAGGAGCAGCCGCAGTCGCATGTCCTCCACGGAGCGGCCTTCCCGGGCGGCCCTGCGGCTCGCCTCCAGGGCCGCCTCGGCCTCCCCCAGGCGCCCCTTGAGCCGGCGCGACTCGCTCTCCACAACGGAGAGCCGGGCGGCCGAATCCGCGCGTGCGGTGTCGGCCTCGGCGGCGCCGCGGCGCAGGGCGGCCTCGCCGCGCTTCACCTCGCTGAGCGCGCTGCGCAGCTTGCGGTGCAGCGACTCGGCCTCCTTGCGTGCCGCCTCCAGCTCGGTACGCAGCCGCTCGGTCTCGGTGCGGGTGTGGGCGCGGGCCCGCGCCAGCTCCTCGCGCAGGTGCTCCAGTTCGCGCCGGGTCTCCTCGTCCGCCCGTTCCGCGTCGGCGCGCTGGACCTCCTCGCCGGCCGACTCCACCAGCTTGACCCAGCCGACCGGACGCAGCACGTAGGCGGCCGCGGCCACATCGAGGGGATCGGCGGCGGCGGGTGGCGAACCCGCCTCCAGGGCACCGGTCAGCTCGGGCTGGGACTGGGCCAGCCGCTCACCGATCCGCTGCCGGAAGAGGGCGTCGCTCTCCAGTGCGGCGGCCATCGCGTTCCCCGCGAACTTGGCCCGCCGGGTCGGGGTGAACCGGGCGTACTGTCGTAGCTGGGCGGGCAGTTCGGCGACGGTCAGCCCGCCGAAGGCGTCCGAGACCAGCGCGATGACCCGCCGTCGCACACCCTCGGGCAGCGGACGGCCGAGCGCCTCTGCACCGCCGTCGGCCGCGTCGGCCGGTCCGGCGCCGCTGGTCGGCTGATCCACCGTCCGTCACCCCATAGATGTGTGATGGGTGCGCCCCCTCAGGAGGCGGCACCCGGCCTGTCCACCAGTTCGATCTGGTCCACCGCATTGCACCAACGACAGCGGACCGACTCGATGGTCTCACTGACGACCTCCCGCTCCTCGACACTCGACTCACCGGCCAGGTCGAGGTGCACGTACTCCACGACCCTGGAGGAGCGGGTCACGTCGAAGCGCGTGAGATTGCCGCACAGCGTGCAGCGCCAGCGGGTCCCGTCGGTCGGCAGGGGAACCGTCGTCATCGTTGCGTCCTCTTTCGTCGTCTCCAGGAGCCCGCGCCGGGCGCGCCGCCGCGACTCCACCTGTCTACGTCAAGGATCTCGCGGTGCGCCGTCGAACTGCGGAAGTCCTGGCGTAACCCTACGGCCTCGCGTATAGGCATCGGCACGGCGAGGCGCTCCATCCCGTTCTCAGCCGGTACGTCATGCTCTGCACATGATCGAGTGGCGGCAGGCCGACTGGCGGACCGCGGCCGGGCGGATCCGGGGCGCGGCGGCGTCGACCGGCGCCCCGGTCACGTACGGACTGATCGGCGCCTGCGGTGTGGTCTTCCTGATCAGTCCGCTCTCCGGGTTCGGTGGCGCCGCCCACCGGAGCGAGGACGCGCTGCTCGCCGCGCAGGCGGGGTACTTCGAGCGGTGGGGGGTGATCCCCGCGGAGCTGTGGGAGGTCTCCGCGCATGCGCTGATCACGCCGTTCACCGCACTGTTCGTGCACGGCAGCTGGCTGCACCTGCTGGGGAACCTGCTGTTCCTGTACGTGTTCGGCGCGATGGCCGAGGAGCGCATGGGCCGGGTGCGGTTCGCGCTGTTCTACGTGGGCTGCGGCTATGTGGCCCTGGTCTGCTACGCGGCGGCGCACGCGGACTCCGCGCAGACGCTGGTAGGGGCGTCGGGGGCGATCTCCGCGGTGCTCGGCGCGTTCCTGTACCTCTTCCCCAAGGCCCGGGTGACCAGTCTGTTCCCGTTTCTCTTCTTCCTGCCGCTGCGCTTCCCCGCCTGGATCGTGCTGGTCTTCTGGTTCGCCCTCCAGTGGGCGGCGGCGCAGGGGGCGGGCAGCGGTCCCGGGGTGGCGTATCTGGCGCATGTGGCCGGGTTCGCCGTCGGATTCCTCTACGCCTGGGGGTGTTATGGGCGGAGGGCTAGAGTAAGGGTTCCAGCCACGGCCACCGAGGGAGACAGCCAGCCGTGATCACCGCGATCGTGCTCATCAAGACCAGCGTGGACCGGATTCCGGAGATCGCCGAGGCCATCGCCGCGCTGGACAGTGTCAGCGAGGTCTTCTCCGTCACCGGCACCTACGACCTGATCGCCATGGTCCGGGTCGCCAGGCACGACGACCTCGCCGATGTCATCCCCGGCCGGATCAGCAAGATCCCGGGCGTCGAGGGCACCGATACCCACGTGGCGTTCCGTACGTACTCCCAGCACGATCTGGAAGCGGCCTTCGCCATCGGCCTCGACGCTTAGACCCACCCCCAATTGCCGGCGGGTCCAAGGCACACCGACGACGCGCCTCGGCCGGGGACAGGCGCGTTGCCTGTCCCCGGCCGAGGTGTTTCGCGGGGCCTATCGGACCTGCGCGGCCTCGCCCCGGTCCGGGA
Organism: Streptomyces sp. SM11; assembly: GCF_002910905.1. Classification (GTDB taxonomy): domain Bacteria; phylum Actinomycetota; class Actinomycetes; order Streptomycetales; family Streptomycetaceae; genus Streptomyces. Next base: position 46,271 of record NZ_NEUE01000135.1, read on the forward strand.
CGCAGCGGCCGTCCTCGGTGCGGTAGTTCCACCGGGCGCCCTCGCGGACCAGCTCGGAGACCGCGCCCAGGAACCGGTCGATGTGCTCGTCGGGCGTACCGGCACCGAAACTGACGCGGATCGCGTTCAGCGACCGCTCGCCCGGTCCGCCCTCCGGCGCGCCGCACTCCCCCGGGTCCCGCGGGTCGCTGCCGAGCAGGGTGCGCACCAGCGGGTGGGCGCAGAAGAGGCCGTCGCGCACGCCGATGCCGTACTCGGCGGAGAGGGCTGCGGCGAAGTGCGAGCTGTTCCAGCCGCGCACCACGAAGGAGATGACGCCGACCCGGGGCGCGTCGTCGCCGAACAGCGAGAGCACCTGCACCTCGGGCACCTCGGCGAGGCCTTCCCGGACCCGGGCCACGAGCTCCTGCTCCCGGGCTACCAGGCCCTCGAAGCCCGCCTCGGTCAGGGCCTTGCAGGCGGAGGCGATGGAGTAGACGCCGATGACGTTGGGCGAACCGGCCTCGTGGCGGGCGGCCGTGGTGTGCCAGTCGACGTCCACCCCGCCGTCGGCACGCCGGGCGACCTTGCGGGACGCGCCGCCGCCGGCGAGGTACGGCTCGGCCGCCCGGAGCCAGTCGGCGCGGCCGGCCAGGACCCCGGAGCCGAAGGGCGCGTACAGCTTGTGGCCGGAGAACGCGACCCAGTCGACGTCCAGTTCGGCGATGTCCACCGGGTGGTGCGGGGCGAGCTGGGCGGCGTCCAGGACGATGCGGGCGCCGTGCGCGTGGGCGGCGGCGGCCAGTTCCTTCACCGGCCACAGCTCGCCGGTCACGTTGGAGGCGCCGGTGACGCAGACGAGGGCGGGGCCGTAGGGGTCGCGGCCGGCCAGCGCCCGCTCCAGGGTCTCGACGGCCTGGGCCGGGGTACGGGGCGCGTTGAGGTAGGTGACCTGGGCGTCGCGCCAGGGCAGCAGGGACGCGTGGTGCTCGGTCTCGTACACGAACACCTGGCAGTCGGCGGGGATCGCGGCGGCCAGCAGGTTGAGGGAGTCGGTCGTGGAGCGGGTGAAGACTACCTGGTCCTCCGCGCGGCAGCCGAGGAACTCCGCGACCGTGCGGCGGCTGTTCTCGAAGAGGTCGGTGGAGAGCTGCGAGAGGTAGCCGGCGCCGCGGTGGACGCTGCCGTAGTACGGGGCGTACGCGGCGACGTCGTCCCAGACCCGCTGAAGGGCCGGCGCGCTGGCGGCGTAGTCGAGCGCGGCGTAGGTGACCTCACCGCCGGTGACGAGCGGGACAGTGACGTTCTGCCCCAGAACAGGCAGCGGGGGACAAACCGACGAGTCGAGGGCGGCGGTGGGGACAGGCATGGCGAACTCCCGTAACAGGCAGGCGAAGGGGCCCGGGGGTCACCCCCGGATAAGCACAGTCGGCGCCGGCGGGTACGCGGCAGCGCAGGACAAGGAAGGAAAAGAGTGTGCTGAAGGAGGGCGTTCAGCCCTAACGCATTCGCTTGCTCACAAGAGGCTCCCTAGGGACCAGGACCCCGGGGGCTGGCATCCGCTGGATGCCGAGGGGCCCGCGCTTGCCGCAGACCTCGCTGCCTGCGGCCTGGTCTTCACCCGGGGCACCCCGCCACGGACGGAGGGTTGCCGGACAGCGGGCCGGGGCCGTAGTCGCTGTCACTCATGACCTGCGCAGCATCTTGCCATACGTGTGCACACGCGCAAGGGCGCAGTCCGGTATCCGGACTGCGCCCCGCGCCACACCGTGTGCTCCAGAGGTGCCTCTCCGCCGTGCTCAGGCGTTGCTGGCCGCGATCCAGCGCTCCAGCGCCCGCTTGGCGGCCCCGGAGTCGATGGCCTCGGCCGCCACCGCGATCTTCGCCGCGAGCTGCTCGGTCAGCGTGCCGGGGCCGGGGTCCAGGGCGACCAGGGCCGCCGCCGAGTTGAGCAGCACCGCCTCGCGGACCGCGCCGCCCTCGCCGTCCAGCAGGCGGCGGGCCACATCGGCGTTGTACGAGGCGTCGGCGCCGCGCAGCGCCTCGACGGGGACGACGGTCAGCCCGACGTCGCGCGGGTCGAAGGGCTCCTCGCGGACCTCTCCGTCGCGGACCACCCAGACCCGGGAGGTGGCGGTGGTGGTCAGCTCGTCGAGCCCGTCGTCGCCGCGGAAGACCAGCGCCGAGTTGCCCCGGTCGGCCAGCACGCCCGCGACGATGGGCGCCATCCGGGCGTCGGCGACGCCGACCGCCTGGGCCCGGACCTGGGCCGGGTTGGTGAGGGGGCCCAGGATGTTGAACGTGGTCTGCGCGCCGAGTTCCTTGCGGGCCTTGGCGGCGTACCGCAGGGCGGGGTGGAACTTCACGGCGAAGCAGAAGGTGATGCCCGCCGCTTCGGCGACCTCGACCACCCGCTGCGGGGTCAGCTCCAGGTTGACGCCGAGCTTCTCCAGTACGTCGGAGGAGCCGCTGGCGGAGGAGGACGCCCGGTTGCCGTGCTTGACCACCTTGGCGCCGGTGCCGGCGATGACGATCGCGGACATGGTCGAGATGTTGACCGTCCTGGCGAGGTCGCCGCCGGTGCCGACGATGTCGACGGTGCGGCCCGGCACCTGGATGGTGTTGGCGTGGGCGTACATCGCGCGGACCAGTCCGGTGACCTCGTCGACGGTCTCGCCCTTGGCCCGCAGCGCTACGGCGAACCCGGCGATCTGCGCGTCGGTGGCCTCGCCGCTCATGATGCGGTCCATGGCCCAGGCAGTCTCCTCGGAGCCGAGGTTCTCGCCGCGCAGCAGGGGGTTCAGGATGCCGGGCCAGGAACGGTCCGCCACGCTGTCGCCGCCGTTCGGGGTCACAACGTTCATGGTCCGCTCCAGGGTCCACAGCCGGTCAGGAAAGATGGCTCCACCCTATCCAGCCGGGGGGACCGCGAAGAGCCCCGTCCATCGAATGGACGGGGCTCTCACGGTGGCGACCGGTTCAGGTGATCAGTGGTGGCCGTGGCTCTCGCTGATCTCCTTGAACTCCTCGGGGGTGGCCTTGGGGATCTGGTTCCCCTCGGCGAAGTACCCCTTGCTGAGCTTGGCGCGCAGCTTCTGCACCGGGGAGATCTTGCGCTTGACGCCGTTCTCGTCGACCGCGGGGCCGAGTTCGAGCGGCTGGTACTGCTCGTGCGCCGTGAGCGTGTGCAGCTGCGCGGGGCTGAGCGGCTCGTGGATCTCGACGAACTCACCGTGCGGCAGGCGCTTGATGATGCCGGTCTCGCGACCGTGCAGCACCTTCTCCCGGTCGCGGCGCTGGAGGCCGAGGCAGATCCGCTTGGTGACGATGAACGCGATGACCGGTCCGGCGAAGAAGAAGATCCGGACGAACCAGGTGATCGCGTTGATCGACAGGTGGAAGTGCGTGGCCCACAGGTCGTTCCCACCGCCGACGAGGCCGATGAAGTACGCCGTGATCCAGGCGACGCCGAAGCCCGTACGGGTCGGGGCGTTGCGCGGACGGTCCAGGATGTGGTGCTCGCGCTTGTCGCCGGTGATCCAGGACTCGATGAACGGGTACACCGCGATCGCGGTGAGGACCACGCCGAAGCCGACCAGCGGGATGAACACGCCCAGGGCGAGCGTGTGGCCCCACAGGTTGATCTCCCAGCCCGGCATGACACGGACCAGCCCCTCGGCGAAGCCCATGTACCAGTCGGGCTGGGCGCCGGTGGACACCTGGTCGACGCGGTACGGACCGAGCGCCCAGATCGGGTTGATCGTGGCGATGGCCGAGATGACCGCGATGACGCCGAAGACGAGGAAGAAGAACCCTCCGGCCTTCGCCATGTAGACGGGCAGCAGCGGCATGCCGACGACGTTCTTGTTGGTCCGGCCGGGACCAGCGAACTGCGTGTGCTTGTGGTAGAAGACCAGGATCAGGTGCGCCACCAGCAGGCCGAGCATGATGCCCGGGAGCAGCAGGATGTGGATCGAGTAGAACCGGGCCACGAAGTCGTGGCCGGGGAACTCGCCGCCGAACAGGAACATCGAGATGTACGTACCGACGATCGGCACGGACAGGATCGCGCCCTGGGTGAAGCGGACACCCGTACCGGAGAGCAGGTCGTCCGGGAGGGAGTAGCCGGTGAACCCGGTGAACATGCCGAGCACGAACAGCAGGAAGCCGAAGAGCCAGTTGATCTCGCGCGGCTTGCGGAAGGCGCCCGTGAAGAAGACGCGCATCATGTGCACGAACATGGCGGCCAGGAAGATCAGCGCGGCCCAGTGGTGGATCTGCCGCACGAGCAGACCACCGCGGATCTCGAAGCTGATCTTCAGGGTCGAGGCGTAGGCCTCGGACATCCGGATGCCCTGCATGGGCTCGTACGGACCGTGGTAGACGATCTCGCCCATGCTCGGCTGGAAGAACAGCGTCAGATACACACCCGTGAGGATGATGATGATGAAGCTGTAGAGCGCGACCTCACCGAGCATGAAGGACCAGTGGTCCGGGAAGATCTTGCGCATGTTGGCCTTGGCCAGGCCGTAGATGCCCAGTCGGCCGTCCGCCCAGTCGGCCACCCGCTCGCCGGCCGGAGCCTTGCGTCCGCCCGCCGGTTCGTCGGCCGAGGGGTTCTTTGGTGCAGTACTCATCCGCGCTCCCAGAAGGCAGCACCGACGGGCTCGTCGAAGTCGCCGAGCGCCTCGAGGTTGCCCTCGCTGTTGACACCGATCCGCAGCTGCGGAAGGGGGTGGCCGGCCGGACCGAAGATGACGCGAGCGCCGTCGGAGAGGTCGAAGGTGGACTGGTGGCACGGGCAGAGCACGTGGTGCGTCTGCTGCTCGTACAGGCTGATCGGGCAGCCGACGTGAGTGCAGATCTTGGAGAACGCGACGATGCCCTCGTGGGCCCAGTCCCGCTGGCGCTTGTCCTTGATGTCGTCCGGCTCGATGCGGACGATCATCAGGGCCGCCTTGCCCATCTGCGTCTGGAAGTCGTGCGACTCCGGGTCGAGCCCCTCGGGCATGGCGAAGGCCAGCGACCCGACCGTGATGTGCTCGGGGCGCAGCGGCTTCATCGTGTTCATGTTGATGAGCTCTTTGCCCTCCGCCCACAGGGTGGTCCGGAGCTTCTTCTCCGGCAGCGGACCGAGGTCGCGCAGCAGGACCACACCGGAGAGCGGCACCAGGGCCAGCGCGCCGAACATGGTGTTGCGGATCAGCTTGCGCCGACCGAGCGCGGACTCCTCGGCGCCAGCCGCGAAGTCGGCCATGACCTGGGCCTTGACCTCGGGCTCGGCCTCGATCGGGTGCCGGTCGGCGGCGACCTCGACGTCGGACATCAGGGTGCGCGCCCAGTGGACGGCTCCCGCGCCGATGAAGAAGAGCGCCGCGCCCAGGGTGAGACCCAGGGAGAAGTTGAGCGGGCTCACATGGCCGAAGGGCCAGATGTAGACGATCTTGTCCACCGGGAAGATGACGTAGGAGGCGATGAAGCCCACCGTCGCCAGCATCGAGAGGGTGAACATGAACGCGACGGCGCGCTCCGAGCGGTTCGCGGCGCGTTCGTCGAGGTCCTGGATGCGCGGCTGGTGGGCCGGCAGCCCCGGGTCGGCGAACGGGTCGTCGTGCTGCTCCACCGCGCCGTGCGCGGTCTCCTGCGCCACGGGCAGGCTGTCTTCTGGAATCTGTTGGCTACTCATGACTTCTTGGCCTTAGCAGTGTGGGCCGCGACCCAAACGGCGACTGCGACGAGCGCGCCGAGTCCGGAGATCCAGGCGAACAGACCTTCGCTGACCGGACCGAGACCGCCGAGGGCCAGGCCGCCGGGGCTCTCCGTCTCGTCACCGTTCACGGACTCGATGTACGCGATGATGTCCTTCTTCTCCTGCCCCGGCATCGTCGTGTCGGGGAAGGAGGGCATGCTCTGCGGGCCGGTCTGCATGGCCTCGTAGATGTGCTTCGGGCTCACGCCTTCGAGGTCGGGGGCGTACTTGCCCTCCGTCAGGGCTCCGCCCTTACCGGTGAAGTTGTGGCACTGGGCGCAGTTGGTGCGGAACAGTTCGCCGCCGTTGGCGATGTCAGCGCCCGCCGGGTCGACCTGCTTGTCGGTCGGCGTGATCGGACCGGCGCCGAGCGACGCGACGTACGCCGCGAGCTGGTCGATCTCCGCCTGGGTGTAGATGACCTTCTTCTTCGGTACCTGGGCGCCCCGCTGCTGCGCGGGCATACGGCCCGTACCGACCTGGAAGTCGACGGCGGCGGAGCCCACGCCCACGAGGGACGGCCCGTCGGTGGTGCCCTGACCGCCGGTTCCGTGGCAGCTGGCGCAGCCTACGGCGTAGAGCTTCTTGCCCTCTTCGATGGCGAGGGACTGGGCGGTTTCATCGGCCTGCGCCTTGCCCGCAGGCGCAAACGCGGCGTACAGCCCCCCGGTAGCCGCCAGCGCGAGGAGTAGTACGACGACCGCCGCCAGCGGATGGCGTCGTCGTGCGGAGAGCTTTTTCACGGATTACCCCGGTGTCAGGATCTTCTGCGTCGATGGTGGGCGGGTGCGAGTCCCGGTTACTTGATCATGTAGATCGTTGCGAACAGGCCGATCCAGACGACATCGACGAAGTGCCAGTAGTAGGACACGACGATGGCGGCGGTGGCCTGGTCATGGGTGAACCTCTTGGCCGCGTACGTTCTGCCGAGGACCAGCAGGAAGGCGATGAGACCGCCTGTCACGTGCAGACCATGGAAGCCGGTGGTCATGTAGAACACCGAGCCGTACGGGTCGGACGAGAGGGAGAGCCCCGCCTCCTTGACCAGTTCCACATACTCCAGGACCTGACCGCCGATGAAGATCGCGCCCATCACGAACGTCACGATGAACCAGGTGCGGAGCTTCTTCACGTCGCCCCGCTCGGCGGCGAAGACGCCGAGCTGGCAGGTGAGTGAGGAAAGCACCAGGATCGTGGTGTTCGTGGCCGCGAACGGGAAGTTCAGATGACTGGCCATCTCCTTCCAGTAATCGGGTCCCATCACCGATCGCAGGGTGAAGTACATCGCGAAGAGGGCCGCGAAGAACATCAGCTCGGATGCCAACCAGATGATGGTTCCGACGCTGGTGAGGTTCGGTCGATTGACCGACGGGTGCGCGTGCCCGGTTTCTACTGTCGTTGCTGTCGCCACGACCGACATTATGTCGGTCCCTTATCCCGCCCTCACCCCGGGGGGTGCCGTTCGGTGTGTCCGTACCGTCTGCAGGGGTCGCGCTCTGCGCCGAACGGCCCATCGAATCGTGGCCATTACCGGTGCTGACGGCCGGTCGGGCGGAGTACGATCCGCGCATCGGTTCATGCCCCGAGAGCCCCGACGACGTCGATGTCACGGAGGAACAATGCAGGCGACCGCCACGGTCCTGGTCTACAGCGACGACGCCAACATCCGCGAGCAGGTGAGGCTGGCAGCCGGTCGCAGGCCTGCCGCGGACGTCCCACCCGTCGAGTTCCTGGAGTGCGCGACGCTTCCGGCCGTCCTCGCGGCGCTGGACAAGGGCGGCGTCGACGTCTGCGTGCTGGACGGGGAGACGGCTCCCGTCGGCGGCATGGGCGTCTGCCGCCAGATCAAGGACGAGATCTTCCACTGCCCGCCGGTGCTCCTGCTGATCGGCCGCCCTCAGGACGCGTGGCTGGCCACCTGGAGCCGTGCGGAGGCCGCTGTGACGCTCCCGGTGGACCCGGTGGAGTTCGCCGACGCCCTGGCGGCGTTGCTGCGCCACCGACTTGCCGTGGAGGCCTGAGGAACCCCGGTGGCCCGCTGAGGGACGTCCGCACCGCGGGGCGCTTCCGGCCGGGTCAGACGTGGGGGCGCAGCCGGGCGGCCTGGAGGGTCTGGGGGCTGTCCGGCGCTCCTTCGTGGAGGGCGCTGCCCTTCCGCCACTCCTCCCAGGAGAGGTTCCAGTCGCCGAACCCGTTGCCGAACGGGTCCATGTCCTCGCCCGCGCTGCCGACGACCCTGACGATGTCACCCTCGCGCACGGTGTCGAAGAACCACTTGGCGTTGCCGGTGCTCATACCGGTGCAGCCGTGGCTGACATTGGCGTAGCCCTGGGAGCCCGTGGACCAGGGGGCGGCGTGCACGTACTCGCCGCTCCAGGTCACCCGGGTGGCCCAGTAGACCGGCAGGTCGTACGACTCCGAGGAGCCGGCAGCGATGCCGATGCTCTCCCCGCGCATCCGTACGAACTGCTCCTTGGCGAGCACCACCTTGACACCGTTGCGGGTGGAGAAGCCGGGCTTGCCGGTGGTGACCGGAATGGTATTGATCACTTCTCCGTTGCGGAGCACGGTCAACGAGTGGTCCGAGGCGTCGGTGACGGCCTCGATCCGGTCGCCCGTGGCGAGCTTCAGGGGCTTGGCCTCGGCTCCGTGAAGGGCGTTGGTCACCTTGATGCCCGCCAGGTTGGAGCGCACCTCGATGGTGGCGTTCGCGGGCCAGTACTCCTTCGGGCGGTAGTGCAGCTTCTTGTCGTCGACCCAGTGCCAGGAGCCGGTGACCGCCGGGGTGGAGCGGACCTTCAGGGCTCGCTCGACGGTGGCTCTGGCCGCCTTGTCGGTGATCGGAGCGCTGAGTTCCGCCGTGATGGGCTGTCCGACGCCGTAGGTGCCCTCCTGCGGGCCGAAGGCGACCTTCAGCAGCTTCTCGGGCGAGGAGGTGTCGAAGGAGAGCGTACGGACGCCTGGGGCGCCGTCGCTGTTCTCCATGGCGACCCTGACGGTGTATCCGGTGCCGGCCGCGAGCGGAGCGGTGGAGCGCCAGCGCTTCCCGTCGGCGGAGAGCTCTCCCGCGAGGTGGCGGCCGCCGGTGTCCACGGCGCTGACGTCGGTGATGCGCCCGTCGTCCCCCTTGACGGTGACTTCCAGGGGCTTGTCGGGGTCGGCCTTCTCCTTTTTGGAGGGGCCGTTGAAGGAGACCTGGTCGCCCGCGTCGAAAGGCTTCGTCGAGAGCGGGTGGCCGTCGGGCGAGCCACATGCGGTCGCACCCGCGGCGAGGGTCACGACCAGCAGGGTGCAGCTCACTACGGTGCGGATGCGCGGCGTGTGGTTCATGCGTTCCACGCTAGGAAGGTTCGTCCGTTCCAGCGCGTTCAATGACTGCAAACGAGCGAAGGGCCCGCGTCGCTGTCGGCGATGCGGGCCCTTCGTGGTGTAGCGCGTGTCACCCGTGGTGCGGTGTCACGGAGTGCGGTGTCACTGGGTGCGGTTCTCGCCCCGGTAGTACTCGAAGACCCAGCCGAAGAGGCCGATCAGGAGCAGGGGGGCGGAGAAGTACAGGAGCCACCAGCCGAAGACGACGCCCATGAAGGCGAAGGCGCCACCGACCGCCAGCGAGAGCGGCTGCCAGCTGTGCGGGGAGAAGAACCCCAGCTCGCCCGCCTCGTCGGCGACGTCCGCTTCCTTGTTGTCCTGGGCCATCGCGTCGACCCGGTTGGCCGTGAAGGCCAGGTAGAAGCCGATCATGATGGACAGCCCGAAGGCCAGGAAGAGCGCCGTGGTGCCGACCGGCTCCTTCGACCACAGGCCGTACACCGCGGCCATGGCGAGGATGAAGACGCTCAGCCAGATGAACATCTGTCCCTGGATCTTCACTTGCCTGCCTCCTTGCCGCCGGCGAGGGCCTTGTCCGGCTCCGAGAGATGATCGAGCTGTTCGAGCGCCGTGATCTCCGGGTGGTGCAGGTCGAACGCCGGGGATTCGGAACGGATCCGCGGCAGGGTGAGGAAGTTGTGCCGCGGCGGCGGGCAGGAGGTCGCCCACTCCAGCGAACGGCCGTAGCCCCACGGGTCGTCGACCTCGATCTTCTTGCCGTACTTCGCGGTCTTCCAGACGTTGTAGAAGAACGGCAGCATCGACAGGCCGAGCAGGAACGAGGAGATCGTCGAGATCGTGTTCAGCGCGGTGAAGCCGTCGGCGTCGAGATAGTCCGCGTAGCGACGCGGCATGCCCTCGGCACCGAGCCAGTGCTGCACCAGGAACGTGCCGTGGAAGCCCACGAACAGCGTCCAGAACGTGATCTTGCCGAGCCGCTCGTCCAGCATCTTGCCGGTGAACTTCGGCCACCAGAAGTGGAATCCGGAGAACATCGCGAAGACCACGGTGCCGAAGATGACGTAGTGGAAGTGCGCGACGACGAAGTACGAGTCCGAGACGTGGAAGTCCATCGGGGGCGAGGCGAGGATGACGCCGGTCAGACCACCGAAGGTGAAGGTGATCAGGAAGCCGACGGCCCAGAGCATCGGTGTCTCGAAGGACAACGATCCCTTCCACATCGTGCCGATCCAGTTGAAGAACTTCACGCCTGTCGGCACGGCGATGAGGAACGTCATGAAGGAGAAGAACGGCAACAGCACACCCCCCGTGACGTACATGTGGTGCGCCCACACCGTCACGGAAAGGCCGGCGATGGCGATCGTCGCGGAGATCAGACCGATGTAGCCGAACATCGGCTTGCGGCTGAATACCGGGATGACCTCGGAAATGATTCCGAAGAACGGTAGAGCGATGATGTACACCTCTGGATGGCCGAAGAACCAGAAGAGGTGTTGCCAGAGCAATGCGCCGCCATTGGCGGAGTCGAAGATATGCGCGCCGAATTTTCGGTCGGCCTCCAGCGCGAAGAGCGCGGCGGCGAGCACCGGGAAGGCCAGCAGGACCAGGACACCGGTCAGCAGGACGTTCCAGGTGAAGATCGGCATGCGGAACATCGTCATGCCGGGTGCGCGCATGCAGATGATCGTGGTGATGAAGTTGACCGAACCGAGGATCGTGCCGAAGCCGGAGAAGGCCAGACCCATGATCCACATGTCGGCGCCGACGCCCGGCGACCGGACCGCGTCCGAGAGCGGGGAGTAGGCGAACCAGCCGAAGTCGGCCGCACCCTGCGGGGTGAGGAAGCCGGCCACCGCGATGAGCGAGCCGAAGAGGTACAGCCAGTACGCGAACATGTTCAGCCGCGGGAACGCCACGTCGGGCGCGCCGATCTGCAGCGGCATGATCCAGTTCGCGAATCCGGCGAACAGCGGCGTCGCGAACATCAGCAGCATGATCGTGCCGTGCATCGTGAACGCCTGGTTGAACTGCTCGTTCGACATGATCTGCGTGCCGGGACGGGCCAGCTCGGCGCGCATGAAGAGCGCCATGAGTCCGCCGATGCAGAAGAACGCGAACGACGTGATCAGGTAGAGCGTACCGATCGTCTTGTGGTCGGTGGTGGTCAGCCACTTCACGACGATGTTTCCCGGCTGCTTGCGCCGCATGGGCAGCTCGTCCTCGTACGAGTCGTCTGCCGGAGCGGCACCCTGGGGTTCGTTGAGGATGCTCACAGTTGGTTCTTCTCCGCATTCCTGGCCGGGTCGGTCTGCGCGATGCCTGCCGGCACGTAGCCCGTCTGACCCTTCTCAGCCAGCTCCTTGAGGTGCTGCTGGTAACGCTCCGGGGAGACGACCTTGACGTTGAAGAGCATCCGGGAGTGGTCGGCGCCACAGAGCTCTGCGCACTTGCCCATGAAGGTGCCCTCCCGGTTGGGAGTGACCTCGAACGCGTTGGTGTGGCCCGGGATGACGTCCTGCTTCATGAGGAACGGCACCACCCAGAAGGAATGGATGACGTCACGCGAAGTGAGGACGAAGCGGACCTTCTCCCCCTTCGGCAGCCACAGGGTCGGACCCGGGTTGCCGTTCTGCGGATTGCGGGTCCCGGGGATGCCCACGTCGTAGACGCCGCCGGCGCCCTCGGGGAAGTCCTCGCGGAACCGGTCGGGGATGGCGTCGAGTTCCTTGGGGATCTCGGGGCCCGCCGCGGGCTGGCCATCCACCTTCTCGATGTAGTTGAAGCCCCAGCTCCACTGGAAGCCGACCACGTTGATGGTGTGGGCGGGCTTTTCGGAGAGCTCGAGGAGCTTCGACTCGTCTCGCGCGGTGAAGTAGAAGAGCACCGAGACGATGATGAGGGGAACCACTGTGTACAACGCCTCGATGGGCATGTTGTACCTGGTCTGCGGAGGTACCTCCACCTTGGTCCGGCTACGCCGGTGGAAGAAGACGCTCCAGAGGATCAGCCCCCAGACAAGGACACCCGTGATGAGCGCTGCCGCCCACGAGCCTTGCCAGAGGGAGAGGATCCGAGGGGCCTCTTCCGTTACCGGTGTGGGCATTCCGAGGCGAGGGAAATCCTCCCAGTTGTATGAACAACCGGAGGCCGTCGCCAGGACCAGGCCCGCAGTCAGCACCTGCGGCAGCTTCCGCCGCATCGGGCGCCGCGACGAGCGGTCGGAGCCGTTGGGACTCACGTAGCGCCTTCCCGAGAGTCTCGCCCGCACGGTCGGCGCGCCCGTATGTCTCTGGTCGGTCGCCGGCCCTGACGCGGGCAGGGGTTTGGATGTTTATGCGGACCAAACCCTACTGGACGCTATTTGGGGTCGCGCGGGGAGGGTGCCCAACGCGCCGCCCGACACCCCCATGGAGTGGAATCCGGGCCTCCGGCCCTCAGCTGACGGCCATTCGCCCGTCCGGGAGGCACGGCCCCCGGCGAGGTGGGGCCGGGGGCGGGCTAGCGTGGCCGGGTGCCCTACTTCGATGCCGCCTCCGCCGCCCCCCTGCACCCCGTCGCACGTCAGGCGCTGCTTGCCGCGCTCGACGAGGGGTGGGCCGATCCCGCCCGCCTGTACCGGGAGGGACGGCGGGCCCGGCTGCTCCTGGACGCGGCCCGGGAGGCCGCCGCGGAGGCCGTCGGATGCCGCCCCGACGAGCTGGTCTTCACCTCGTCCGGGACGACGGCGGTGCACGCGGGAATTGCCGGGGCCCTTTCGGGGCGTCGGCGTGTCGGCCGCCATCTGGCCCTCTCGGCGGTCGAACATTCGTCGGTACTCCATTCAGCGGCGGCCCACGAGGCGGCGGGCGGGTCGTTCACCGAGGTTCCGGTGGACCGCTTCGGGGCGGTGGACCCGGCGGCCTACGCCGGAGCGCTGCGGGCGGACACCGCGCTGGCCTGCCTCCAGTCGGCCAACCACGAGGTGGGCACCGAGCAGCCGGTGGCCGAGGTCGCCGCGCTCTGTGCGGACGCGGGGGTGCCACTGCTGGTGGACGCGGCCCAGTCGCTCGGCTGGGGGCCCGCCCCGGCGGGCTGGTCGCTGCTGACGGCGAGCGCGCACAAGTGGGGCGGTCCGGCCGGGGTGGGACTGCTCGCGGTCCGCAAGGGGGTGCGTTTCGCGCCCCAAGGTCCGGCCGGGGAGCGGGAGTCGGGGCGGGCGCCGGGGTTCGAGAACCTGCCGGCGATCGTGGCGGCGGCGGCCTCGCTGCGCGCGGTACGGAGCGAGGCGGCGGCCGAGTCGGTGCGGCTGCGGGCCCTGGTGGACCGGATCCGGTCGGTCGTGGCCGAGCGGGTGCCCGATGTCGAGGTGGTGGGCGACCCCGAGCGGCGACTGCCGCATCTGGTCACCTTCTCCTGTCTCTATGTCGACGGGGAGACCCTGCTGCATGAGCTGGACCGGAGGGAGTTCTCCGTATCGTCCGGTTCGTCCTGCACGAGCAGCACCCTGATTCCGAGCCATGTGCTCAAGGCGATGGGGGTGCTCTCGGAGGGGAACGTACGGGTGTCGCTGCCGACGGGGGCGGCTTCGGCGGACGTGGACCGCTTCCTGGAGATCCTCCCGGGCCTGGTCGCCGACGTACGGAGACGGCTGGGGGCTCCGGTGTCCGCACCCTCCTCCCCCGCCCCCGCCGCGTCCCTGGTGGTCGACGCGCTGGGCCGCCGCTGCCCGGTCCCGGTGATCGAGCTCGCAAAAGTGATCGGGGAGGTAGCGGTGGGCGCCACGGTGACGGTGCTCGCCGACGACGAGGCGGCGCGCCTCGACATCCCGGCCTGGTGCGAGATGCGGGGGCAGGAGTACGTGGGCGAGGAGCCGGCGGACCGCGGCTCGGCCTATGTGGTCCGCCGGCTCAGCTGATCACGCCAGGTGCTGCCGGACCTCGGCGGCGGCCTCGTGGCCGTACGCCTTGGTGAAGCGGTCCATGAAGTGGGTGCGGCGCAGGGTGTACTCCTGGGTGCCGACCGTCTCGATGACCAGGGTGGCGAGCATGCAGCCGACCTGGGCGGCGCGCTCCAGGCCGACGCCCCAGGCGAGGCCGGAGAGGAAGCCGGCCCGGAAGGCGTCGCCGACGCCGGTGGGGTCGGCCTTGGTCTCCTCCTCGGGGCAGCCGACCTCGATGACCGGCTCGCCGGCCCGCTCGATCCGGACACCGCGAGCGCCGAGGGTGGTGACACGGTGGCCGACCTTGGCGAGGATCTCCTCGTCGCTCCAGCCGGTCTTGGACTCGATGAGCCCCTTCTCGTACTCGTTGGAGAAGAGGTAGGTGGCGCCGTTGAGGAGGATGCGGATCTCCTCGCCGTCCATCCGCGCGATCTGCTGCGAGAAGTCCGCGGCGAACGGGATGTTCCGGGAGCGGCACTCCTCGGTGTGGCGGAGCATCGCCTCGGGGTCGTCGGCGCCGATGGAGACGAGGTCGAGGCCGCCGACGCGGTCGGCGACGTTCTTCAGCTCGATGAGGCGGGCCTCGCTCATCGCGCCCGTGTAGAAGGAGCCGATCTGGTTGTGGTCGGCGTCGGTGGTGCAGACGAAGCGGGCGGTGTGCAGAACCTCGGAGATGCGGACCGAACCGGTCTCGACGCCGTGCCGGTCGAGCCAGGCACGGTACTCGTCGAAGTCGGATCCCGCGGCGCCCACGAGGATCGGCCCGGTGCCGAGCAGGCCCATCCCGAAGCAGATGTTGGCGGCGACACCGCCCCGGCGCACATCGAGGTTGTCGACCAGGAAGGACAGGGAGACCGTGTGCAGCTGATCCGCGACCAGCTGGTCGGCGAAGCGGCCGGGGAAGGTCATGAGGTGGTCAGTGGCGATCGAGCCGGTGACTGCAATACGCACGGGGAGGCTACTCCTGCGGAAGGCGAAGGGCCCTGAGTGCGCCCTCCGGGACGACGTGACAGTTCACGCTACCGGGTGAGCCGAACGTCAGGAAAAGGGGAAACTACCCGATAGTAGGGCTTTCTACCTGCGCTCGACCGTGGTTACGGTGCGGATATGTCGAAGCACACCGCACTGCCCGAGTCGGAGTTGAGCCTGGCCGCACTGCGCGGTGACTGCGCGCGGATGGCACCGCACTGGACGGCGCCCGCGAGGAGCGCACTGGTCGCGGTGAAGCCGCCCCTGATCAACGGGGTGACGGTCCCGCCCTCGTCGGCGCGGCTGATCGACGCGATGTCCGAGTACGGCGACTGAGGACCGGCCGGGCCGGGCCGGACGGCATCGCATTCCGGCCCTTTCCGTGCGGGTATGGCGGGAACTGTACGGTGCCCGCGTCCGGGCCGCCCCCGAACGTGGGAACCGCACGCTCCTCTGCTCCGTCCCACCGGTGTCCCCGTCCGGGGACACGCGGTAGGCACCGCGACGGCAACGCAGTCGAAGGAGCGATCCGGTGAGCACCGAGCGACCCGACAACGACGTGACCGGCCCCCGGCGGCGGCGTCCGCCGCTCGCGGTGGCCTCGGTGGCCGCGGCCGTGCTGCTGGCCGGAGGCGGCGGGGCGTACTGGGCCTCGACCGCTTCGGGCGAAGGCGGCGCGGCGGACAGCGGTGCGGCGGCGAAGGAATCGGCCCCCCTGCTGGCCCTGGACGCCGCGGCGGACGGCCCGGCCACCACGTCCGCGGACACCACGTCCGCGGACACCCCTCCCCCCGGCATCGCACCCGGCGAGCCGGACCCGGGCGGCCCGCCCGTGATCTACCGGGCCGCGGGCGAACTCCCGGACGGCCCGGACGAGGCGGCGGTCCACCACGCGAAGGGCACGGTGGCGTCGGCCGATGTCGCCCGGCTGGCGAAGGCGCTGGGCATCCCGGGCTCGCCGCGCACCGAGGGCACGTCCTGGGTGGTCGGTGACGACGACGGTCCCGGCGCGCTCCTGAAGGTGACGAAGCAGGCGCCGGGCACGTGGACGTTCGCCCGCACCACCCCGTCCAAGCCGTGCGAGCCGGGCGAGATGTGCGCGAACGGGCCCTCGGAGCCGGGCGGCGACCCGGTGAGCGAGAAGGCGGCGAAGGCGGCCGCGGTCCCGGTGCTCAAGGCGGCCGGGCAGGACGACGCGGCGCTGAACGCGGGCCAGCTGATGGGCGACGTCCGCGTGGTGAACGCCGATCCGAAGATCGACGGGCTCCCGACGTACGGCTGGTCGACCGGTGTCCAGGTGGGCCCGGACGGCGAGGTGACCGGCGGCAGCGGACATCTGAAGGCCCTGGAGAAGGGCGACACCTACCCGACGGTCGACGCGGAGGAGGCGCTGGAGCAGCTGAACGCGGCGAGCAGGGGCAAGGGCGACGCCGGCCGGGACATCGGCGGCTGCGCCACTCCCGTACCGCTGGAGGGCGAGCCGAAGCCGTCCGGGCCCGACTGCGTGCCGCCCAACGGCAAGCGGGCGCCGGTGACGCGGACGGTCGAGAACGCGGTGTTCGGCCTCGCGCTGAACTACGTGGACGGCCGGCAGACGCTGGTGCCGTCCTGGCTGTTCACGGTCCGGCAGGCCCCGGGCGGCCCGGAGCAGATCGTCACGCAGGTCGCCGTGGACCCGAAGTTCATCGAGAAGCCGGATACGCCGACGCCCTCCGGGGAGCGGAGGGTGACGTCGTACGGCGCGGACGGGCGGACCCTTGAGGTGACCTTCTGGGGCGGCGTGTGCAACACGTACACGGCGAGCGCCGAGGAGAGCGCGGGCCAGGTGCGGATCTCCGTCACGGAGAAGCCGCAGGAGGGCAAGAAGGCCTGCATCATGATCGCCAAGGAGCTGACCCGGACGGTGACGCTGGAGAAGCCGCTGGGCGACCGCACGGTGATCGACGCGGCGTCGGGCGGTGCGGTGCCGCGCGGCTGACGGCGGACGTACGGAGGCGGCCCCGGGAGTGATCCCGGGGCCGCCTCCGTGTGCCGCGTGTTCCCGCTCCCAAGCGCTTAGCTGAAGGAGTCGCCGCAGGCGCAGGAGCCGCTGGCGTTCGGGTTGTCGATCGTGAAGCCCTGCTTCTCGATGGTGTCGACGAAGTCGATGGAGGCGCCGCCCAGGTACGGGGCGCTCATCCGGTCGGTGACGACCTTGACACCGTCGAAGTCCTTCACGACGTCACCGTCGAGCGAACGCTCGTCGAAGAAGAGCTGGTAGCGCAGGCCCGAGCAACCGCCGGGCTGAACGGCGACGCGCAGCGCCAGGTCCTCGCGGCCTTCCTGCTCCAGCAGGCCCTTGACCTTGGCGGCGGCGGCGTCGGACAGGAGGATGCCGTCGCTCACGGTGGTGGTCTCGTCCGATACGGACATCTGCTTCTCTCCCGGGTTGTACGGACTGCTTGCCGACGGTTCAACCGCCAGACCCGCGGATTCATTCCGGGCCAAGCGCTTGTCTGTTCCTTTTCATGCTCGCACACCCGACCGCCCGGGGGATGCGTCACATCGACGCTATCGACATCGTCAAAGTGACACGAACCAGCTATCATAGATAGCGTCAAGTAGACGAAAAGGCGCGTTCGCAGAAGCGCACAGCAGAACGCAGAGAAGAAAGGGTGCGTGACGTGACCACGGCCCAGCCCCTGGACGTACAGCCGACACCGCTCGCGCTGCTGCTGCTCGGCCGCGAGGCCGACCCGAGGAGCGAGCGCGGCGTCGAATGCCCCGGCGACCTCCCCTCCCCGTCCGACCCGGACCTGGTGGAGCGCGCCCGCGTCGCGAAGGAGAAGCTCGGGGACAAGGTGTTCGTCCTCGGCCACCACTACCAGCGCGACGAGGTCATCCAGTTCGCGGACGTCACCGGTGACTCGTTCAAGCTGGCCCGCGACGCGGCCGCGCGCCCGGAGGCGGAGTACATCGTCTTCTGCGGCGTCCACTTCATGGCCGAGTCCGCGGACATTCTGACCACGGACGCCCAGGCGGTCGTGCTCCCCGACCTGGCGGCCGGCTGCTCGATGGCCGACATGGCCACCGCCGAGCAGGTCGCCGAGTGCTGGGACGTACTGACGGAGGCCGGGGTCGCCGACCAGGTGGTGCCCGTCTCGTACATGAACTCCTCCGCCGACATCAAGGCCTTCACCGGCAAGCACGGCGGCACGATCTGCACGTCCTCGAACGCGAAGCGGGCCCTGGAGTGGGCCTTCGAGCAGGGCGAGAAGATCCTCTTCCTCCCCGACCAGCACCTGGGCCGCAACACGGCCGTGCGGGACATGGGAATGACCCTGGAGGACTGCGTCCTCTACAACCCGCACAAGCCGAACGGCGGCCTCACCGCCGAGCAGCTGCGCGACGCGAAGATGATCCTGTGGCGCGGGCACTGCTCGGTCCACGGCCGCTTCTCGGTCGAGTCGGTCGAGGACGTGCGCGCCCGGATGCCCGGGGTCAACGTGCTGGTGCACCCGGAGTGCAGGCACGAGGTCGTCGCCGCCGCGGACTACGTGGGCTCGACGGAGTACATCATCAAGGCCCTGGAGGCGGCCCCGCCCGGCTCGAAGTGGGCCATCGGTACGGAGCTGAACCTGGTCCGCCGGCTGGCGAACCGTTTCGCCGCGGAGGACAAGGAGATCGCCTTCCTCGACAAGACGGTCTGCTTCTGCTCGACGATGAACCGCATCGACCTGCCGCACCTGGTCTGGACCCTGGAGTCGCTGGCCGACGGCAAGCTGGTCAACCGGATCGAGGTCGACCCGGAGACGGAGAAGTACGCGAAGCTCGCGCTGGAGCGGATGCTGGCGCTGCCGTAGAGCCGTACGCCCCGGAAGCCCCGGTGTGCCGCAGGTCGGCGTGCCGGGGCTTTCGCGTGCCGGTCGGGATGTTCCGCTCGCGATCCGGTCGGGCCGGTTCTCCCATACGGCCACCGATGGCACCACCGCGTAACTACGCTGCTACTCACCGCAGCGAATCTTCGTACGGGCGGGACCGATGAGGCTGACCGGAATGAACGGCGAGGACGGTGGGGCGGGCATGAACTACGAGGACCGTGGGACGGGCGTGGGCGACGAGGCGCGCGGGACGGGCGTGGGGGCCAGGGTCTTTCGTTTGGATCAGGTCGGATCAGGGAGCGGGGTCCGGTGCGTGCAGCTGCAAGGCGGAGGAGGGAGTCACTGCGGAGCATTGGCGACTGACGACAACGCCGCAGGTGCACGCACCGGACCCCGCGAGCCCGACATGATCCAAACGAGAGGCCCTGGGGCGGAGTGGGGTCTGCCGCAGGCGGAGGAAGAGGTACGGAGCCGGCGCGGCGCCGCCGAACAGGACCCCGCCACCGGCCTGCCCGCCCTGGCCGCCGCTCTCGTCGGCCTCTCCGAACTCCGCGCCGAGGCCGGGGAGGTACGGCGGGCGATCGCACCGGCCGAGGAGGCGGCCGGGATCTACCGGTCCCTCGACGAGGAGGGGTCCGGCGGCTTCACGCCCGAGCTGGCCGGGGCCCTGCACCAGTGGTCGGACCGGCTCGCCGCCGCCGGGGACAGCACGGGCGCCCTGCCCCCGGCGAAGGAGGCCGCGCGGATCTACGCCGAGCTCGGCATGAAGCGCCCCGGGGACTACCAGGCGGAGCTGGCCCTGACCATGGGCGCCCTGGGCGACCGCGTGGCCGACACCGGGGACCGGGCGACCGCCGTACCGTTCGCGAAGCAGTCCGTACGGCTCCAGCGGGAGCTGGTCGACGAGGGGCAGCCGGGGGCGTCCGTACCGGCGCTCGCGGAGTATCTGCTGCGTTACGCCGGCCATCTGGCCGGGTCGGGTGAGCCGGTGGAGGCCGTGCCCCGGACCGAGGAGTCGGTGGGCTTCCTCCGGCACCTGGCGGCGGACGAGCCGGAGGTCTACCTTCCACGGCTGGCCACGGCTCTGCGCACCCTCGGCGGCCACCGCGCGGCCGTGAGCGACGCCTCCGGGGCGGTCGAGGCGACCACGGAGGCCGTGAGCCTCTTCCGGGACCTCGCCGCGCAGCGGTCGGCCCTCTTCCGCCCGGAGCTGGCCAGAGCGCTCGACGGCCTGGCCGGTCATCTCAGCGGGGCCGGCGATCCGGCGGCGGGGCTGCGGGCGGCGGAGGAAGCCGTGGCTCTCCACCGCGAGCGGGCCGCCGAACAGGCCGCCGAGCGGGCGCAGACCTTCCGGCCCGGCCTCGCCGCCGCCCTGCGCACCCAGGCCCGGTGTCTGGCCGCCACCGGGGACCCGGTGGGTGCCCTGCCCCCGGTACGGGAGGCCGTCGAGCTGCTGCGGGAGGAGGGGGACACCGTGCTGGCCGAGCTGGCCGGGGCCCTTCAGACGCTCGGTACGTACGTGGAGCTGGAGGGCGACGCGGAGGGGGCGGTGGAGGCGTTCTGGGAGGCGGTGGCGCTCCACCGGTCCCTGGCGCTGGAGCGCCCGGGTGCCGCCGCGGCCCCGGTCACCGCCCTGGTGTCGGCCCTGGACGACCTGACCCGGGCGCTCGCGCGTACGGGCGAGCACGCGGCGGCGATCGAGGAGTTCGACGAGACCGTCAAGGAGTTCACCGCGGCCGATCCGGCGACCGCCCGGCGCCTGGGCGTGGAGCGGAGCGCCTTCCTGCTGCGCTGCCCCGACCCGCGCCCGGCGACCGGGGTGACCGAGCTGGTGCGGTGGCTCGACGAGGACGGGGAGGCCGCCGGGAGCCCGGACACCGTGACCGTACGGGCCCGGCAGGCGCTGCGTGCGTACGGGGACACCGCGGCGGTGCACACGGCGTGGGAGGAGGAGACCTTCACGCCCGTGCCGGACTGGCTCGCCCTGCCGCCGGAGACGCTCGACCTCGTCAGCGCCTGGATCTTCTCGCCCAACTGGCCCCGGTCCCGCGACTTCTGGTCCGAGCACGCCGAGGCGCTCGGCAGCTCGGGAGCGGCGACGGCCCTGGACGAGCTGGCGGTCCTGGACCCACGCGGTGCGCAGCGGCACGCCCTGCTTCGCGAGGCCGTCCTCGTCCACGGGGTGACCGCCGCCTACGATCCGCTGATCCTGCAGGAGCAGTTGGCCCAGTGGCTGGAGTGCGCGGACTGGACGGAGTCACGGGCGTACCTGGAGGAGCACCCGCGCCTCCTGACCGTACAGCCGCCCGACGCCACCCCGCTGGCCCACGTCGCGATGCTCGACATCGGCCGCGCCGAGGGCCTGGACGCCGCGTACCGCCTCGTCGAGGACCGCGAGACCCTCCAGGCGTACGTGGACCGGGCGCTGGAGGCCGGGGACGGCACCGCGCTGATGCACGGCGGGGGCATCGAGGGCCAGGTCTTCGGCGACCGGCTCTCCTCACTCACCCACGCGCAGGTGGCCCTGGTGCTCGCCGGGGCCACCGAGGGCTTCGAACCTGACGACCTGGCCGCGCTCCGGCACAGGGCCGACGAGGAGACCCGCGCCCGGCTGGTACGGGAGACGGCCGCCGTCGCCGCCCGCCACCCCGACCGGCACGGGGAGACACTGCGCCGGATCGTCGAGGCGCTCGGCGGGGCCGCCTGAGAACCACGCGTATGCCGCCGGGAGGGGCGGCGCGAGACCCGCGCCGCCCCTCAGTCGGCACTCTCGCTGAGCACCGCCCGCTGGCGCAGCAGCAGCTACAGCAACACGAACGGGGGCGAATGCGTGGAGGTCAGCGACGACTTCCCCGGACTCGTCCCCGTACGTGACAGCAAGAACCCCACCGGACCCGCACTCGTCCTCCAGGCCACCGCCTGGGACGCGTTCGTCTCCTCGATCAAGTAGGCGGGAAACCCGGAAGGGGCCTGTCCCACGCACCCGCGTGGGACAGGCCCCTTACCCTCTGCCTCAGGCCTGCGCGGGCTCGGCCTCGCGGGCCTCCTCCGGCTCCGGCAGGTCCGGTACGCCCGCCTTGGCCGCGCGCTTGGCGGCCTTCTTCCTGGCGCGGCGTTCCTTGCGGAGCTCGACCATCGCGTACAGCGTCGGCACGAGCAGCAGGGTCAGCAGCGTGGAGCTGATCAGGCCGCCGATCACCACGACGCCCAGCGGCTGCGAGATGAAGCCGCCGTCGCCGGTGACGCCGAGCGCCATCGGGAGCAGGGCGAAGATGGTCGCCAGCGCCGTCATCAGGATCGGGCGGAAGCGGTGGCGGCCGCCTTCGA
The DNA here is from genome assembly GCF_002910905.1 of Streptomyces sp. SM11. Taxonomy (GTDB): domain Bacteria; phylum Actinomycetota; class Actinomycetes; order Streptomycetales; family Streptomycetaceae; genus Streptomyces. The sequence continues at coordinate 68,403 of NZ_NEUE01000135.1, forward strand.
TGACGGCTTCCACGATGCCCAGGCCCTGGGCGCGGTACTGGTTGATCAGGTCGATCAGCACGATCGCGTTGGTGACCACGATGCCGATGAGCATCAGCAGGCCGATCATCGCCGGAACGCCCAGCGGCGTGCCCGTGATGAGCAGGAGGGCCAGGGCGCCGGTCGCCGCGAACGGGACGGAGACCAGCAGGATCAGCGGCTGGACGAGCGACCGGAACGTGGCCACCAGCAGCATGAAGACGATCGCGATGGCCGCCAGCATGGCGAGGCCGAGCTGCGCGAAGGCTTCGTTCTGGTCCTCGGTGACGCCGCCGATGGTGGCGGTCGCGCCCTCGGGGAGGTCCAGGGCGTCGATCTTCTTGGCGAGATCGGTGCCGACCGCGCCGGTGTTGTCGCCGACGGGCTTGGCGGTGATCGTCGCCGAGCGCTGTCCGTCGATCCGGGTCATCGAGACCGGGCCGGGGACGACCTTCACGTCGGCGATGTCGCCGAGCTTGACCGGGCCGAGCGGCAGGGCCTTCAGTTCGGCCATGGTGGCGGCCGGGCTGGAGGACCGGATGACGATGTCGCGCTCGGTGTCGTCCAGCGTCGCGGTGCCGGCGGGCGTACCGCGTACGGCTCCGGCCACGATTCCGCCGAGGGCCGCGGAGTCGAATCCGGCGGCGGCCGCCTTGTCGTTGGCGGTGACGGAGATGCGCGGGACGCTCTGCGCCAGGTCGCTCTGGACGTCGGTGACGTCCTTGATGGTGGCGACCTCGGTGCGGACCGCCTCGGCGGCCTTGTTCAGGACGTCCCCGTCGGCGGCCTTGACCACGACGCTCAGGTCCTGGGAGCCGAAGCCGTCGCCGGCGGCGATGGTGGTGTCGCCGATCCCGTCGAGCGCGCCGAGGGCCTCGTCGATACGGTCCTGGGCGTCCTTGTAGTCCGCGGCGTCCTTCAGGGTGACCTGGTAGGAGGCCTGGTTGGCGCCGGTGCCGCCACCGAAGGCGGCCAGGAAGCCGGAGGAGCCGACGGTGACCTGGTAGTCCTTGACGCCCTTGTCCTGCTGAAGGACCTTCTCGACCTTGCGGGCCGCGTCGTCGGCGGCTTCCAGGCTGGTGCCGGGGGTGAGTTCCTGCTTGACGGTCAGGACCTCCTGCTCGCCCGCGTCGAAGAAGTTCGTCTTCAGCAGCGGGACCATCCCGAAGGTGCCGAAGAGCACGGCGACGGCGATGACGAGGCTGGTGACCCGGCGGCGGGTCGCGAAGCGCAGGACCGGGACGTAGATCCGCTGGAGCCTGCTGGCCGCTTCCTTCTCCTCGGCGAGGAGCCGGGCTTCCGCCGCGTCCTCGGGGGTGCCCTTGGGGGCGCGCAGGAACCAGAACGACAGCACCGGCACCACGGTGAGCGAGACCAGCAGGGAGGCCAGCAGGGCCGCGGTGACGGTCAGCGAGAACGAGCCGAAGAGCTGGCCGACCATGCCGCCGACCAGACCGATGGGCAGGAAGACCGCGACGGTGGTGAGGGTGGCGGAGGTGACCGCTCCGGCGACCTCCTTGACCGCGGTGATGATCGCCGCGTGGCGCTCCTCGCCGTAGCCGAGGTGACGCTTGATGTTCTCCAGGACCACGATCGAGTCGTCGACGACCCGGCCGATGGCGATGGTGAGCGCCCCGAGCGTGAGCATGTTGAGCGACAGGTCGCGGGTCCAGAGCACGATCAGCGCGAGGACGATCGAGAGCGGGATGGAGACCGCGGTGACCAGCGTCGAGCGGATCGAGGCGAGGAAGACCAGGATCACGACGACCGCGAAGACCAGGCCGAGCGCGCCCTCCGTGGTCAGGCCCGAGATCGCCTTGGAGACGGCGGGGCCCTGGTCGGAGACGACCGTCAGCTCGGCGCCGCTGCCCAGGTCCTTGCGGAGGTCGGGAAGCTTGTCCTTGACGGCGTCCGAGATGGCGACGGCGCTGCCGTCCTTGTCCATCGTCGCCATCACGGCGAGGCTCGGCCTGCCGTTGGTGCGGGTGATGGAGACCGCCGTGGACGGCTCCTGCTTCACCTCGGCGACATCGCCGACGCGCACCGGCTTTCCGGGCTCGCCGCCCGCCGGGTCCTTGGCGACGACCTGGAGGTCCTCGATCTGCCGCAGCGAGGTGAAGGCGCCGCCGACCTGGACGGTGCGGCTCTTGCCGGACTCGGAGAAGGAACCGGCCGGCACGGTGGCGCCGCCCGCCTGGAGGGCCTGGGAGAGCGTGCCCGCGTTCAGGCCGGCCTCGGCGAGCTTCTTGTCGTCGGGGACGACGGAGACCTGGAGGTCCCGCACGCCGTCCACCGTGACCTGGCCGACGCCGTCGATGTCCTCAAGGGCCGGGACGACCGTGCGGTCGAGCTGGTCGGCGAGGACCTGCTGGTCCTTGTCGGAGGTGACGGCGAGGACCACGGTCGGGATGTCGTCCGTGGAACCGGCGACGACCTGCGGGTCGACGCCGTCGGGCAGCTGGGCGCGGGCCCGGTTGACCGCCTGCTGGATGTCCGCGACGAGCTGCTTGGTGCCCTCGTCGCCGAAGTCGAAGGTCGCCATGATGAGGGCGTTGCCCTCGCTGGCGGTGGAGGTGACGCCCTCGACGCCGTCGACGGCCTTGAGGGAGTTCTCCAGGGGCTCGACGACCTGCTTCTCGACCACATCGGGAGACGCACCCTGGTAGGGCGCCAGCACCGAGACCATCGGCAGTTCGATGGTCGGCAGCAGCTGCTGCTTGAGCTGCGGGATCGCTATCGCGCCGAAGACCAGCGCGACAATCGAGATCAGCCCGATCAGGGCCCTTTGCGCGAGGCTGAATCTGGACAGCCAGGACATGGGTGGGTCTCTCTTCTGTGGCGTACGCGGCAGATGGGCGGGGAGGGAAACAGGGGGACACCTCCAGCCCAGTCCCACGATCTCCGATCCGCGTCGCCGAGTCGTCGCCCCTCGGGCTGCATTCTTATGCCGCGCATACCGCAGGTGGAGTACGCCGTTGTACGCCCCAGCTCCACCCGGTCAGTCCGCTCGGGGGCGCACCAGGCCCGATTCGTAGGCGACTACCACCAGTTGGGCCCGGTCCCGGGCCCCCAGCTTCGCCATCGCCCGGTTCACATGGGTCTTGACGGTGAGCGGGCTGACCGCGAGCCGCTCGGCGATCCGGTCGTTGGAGTGGCCGCCCGCGACCTGCACCAGCACCTCGCGTTCGCGGCCGGTGAGCGCCGCCAGCCGCTCCGCGTACTCCGCGTTGTCCGGTCCCTCCCCCGCGCTGCCGCCCTGGGCCAGGAACGTGGCGATGAGCCCCTTGGTGGCCGTCGGGGAGAGCAGCGCCTCGCCGGCCGCGGCGATCCGGATGGCGTTGAGGAGTTCGTCCGGCTCCGCGCCCTTGCCGAGGAAGCCGGAGGCTCCGGCGCGCAGCGACTGGACCACGTACTCGTCGACCTCGAAGGTGGTGAGCATGACCACCCGCACCGCGGACAGTTCCGGGTCGGCGCTGATCATGCGGGTCGCGGCGAGCCCGTCGGTGCCCGGCATCCGGATGTCCATGAGCACCACGTCGGGGCCCGTGGCGCGGGCCAGCTCGACCGCCCGGGCCCCGTCGGCGGCCTCGCCGACCACCTCCATGTCCGGCTCGGAGTCCACCAGCACCCGGAACGCGCTGCGCAGCAGCGCCTGGTCGTCGGCGAGCAGGACCTTGATGGGTACGGCCGGCGCCTCGGGCGTCGGCGTCGGCGACGACGTCTGTTGGGTCATCGGCAGTGCCCCGTCCCGCCCGCTGTGCCCGGCCGCTCCGGTTCACCCGTGCGGGCCTCGACCGGAAGGATCGCATGGACCCGGAACCCGCCGCCGTACCGAGGCCCCGCGGAGAGGACGCCGCCGAGGGCGGTGACGCGTTCGCGCATGCCGACCAGGCCGTGGCCGCCGCTGTCCAGGCCGTCGGCGGCGGTGCCGCCCGGTCCGGCGCCGGGCTGCCGGGAGGCGCTTCCCCGGCCGTTGTCGAGCACGGTGACCTCGGCGGTGGCGCCGACCCGTACGACGCTCACCTCGGCCTTGGCCCCGGCACCCGCGTGCTTGCGGACGTTGGTGAGGGCCTCCTGGATGACCCGGTAGGCAGCCAGGTCGACGGCGGCGGGCAGCCCGGCCCCGCGGTCGGCGCAGGCCACCTCGACGGGCAGCCCGGCGTTGCGGAAGGTGCCGACCAGTTCGCCGAGGACGGCGAGCCCGGGGGCCGGTTCGGTGGGTGCCTCGGGGTCGCCCTGCTGGCGCAGGAGGCCGACGGTGACCCGGAGTTCGCTGAGCGCGGAGCGGCTGGCGTCGCGGACGTGGGCGAGCGCTTCCTTGGCCTGGTCCGGGCGTTTGTCCATGACGTGGGCGGCGACCCCGGCCTGGACGTTGACCAGGGCGATGTGATGGGCGACGACGTCGTGGAGGTCCCGGGCGATCCGCAGCCGCTCCTCGGCGACCCGGCGGCGGGCCTCCTCCTCACGGGTGCGCTCGGCCCGCTCGGCGCGCTCCCGGATCGCGTCGACGAACGCGCGCCTGCTGCGTACGGCGTCCCCGGCGGCCCCCGCCATCCCTGTCCAGGCGAACACGCCGAGGTTCTCCTGGCTGTACCAGGGCGTCGAACCGAAGGCCATGGCGGCCGCCGTGAGCGCCCCCATGGTGAGCAGCCCGACTCGCCAGGTGGTGGGGCGGTCGGTGCGCGAGGCGACCGTGTAGAGGGCGATGACCGCGCTCATGACGACCGGGGCGGGCGGGTCCATCAGCACGTACTCGGCGGCCGAGAGGATGCCGGTGGCGGCGAGCACCGCCATCGGACGCCGCCGCCGCTGGACCAGGGCGAGGGCGCTCAGCACCATCAGGAGCACGCTGAGCGGCTCGGGAGTGCGGGTGCCGAACGTCGGCCCGTGTCCGGTGCCCGGGTCGGCGAAGGAGCCGCAGATCATCGCGACGAGGGCGCCGAAGGCCAGCGTCGCGTCGAACGCGAGGGGATGGTCCCGGAGCCAGCGGCGGGCGTGCGCGAAGCCGGACGAGAGGGTGGTCACGTCCGGCAACGGTACGCGGCCGCTCCACGGGCCCGCCGGGGGCCGGCCCGTGGAATCAGCTGGGGATGAGACCGTCGTCACCGAGCATGGCGGTGACGTCTTCGAGGGTGGCGTCGGGCGCCGGCAGGATCAGCTCGGACGGCTCCAGGGAGTCGTCCGGCAGCGGAGTGCCGAGCTCGCGCACCTTGTCCAGGAGCGCGTGGAGAGTCGTGCGGAAGCCGGGGCCGTCGCCGCTCTCCATCTCCTTCAGCAGGACGTCGTCGAGCTCGTTCAGTTCGACGACATGACTGTCGGCCAGCTTGACCTGGCCCTCCCCCATGATCCGTACGATCATGACGCTGCCCTTACTGCTTGTCGAACTTGTGCGGGGACGACTGCTGCGACTGCGGCGCACTGTCCTGGGCGCCGCCCTCGATGGCCTGCTGCGAGGACGAGGAGCCGCCGGCCAGCTCGGCCTTCATGCGCTGCAGCTCCAGCTCCACATCGCTGCCACCGGAGATCCGGTCCAGCTCGGCGGCGATGTCGTCCTTCGCCGTGCCGGTCGGGTCGTCCAGCGCACCGGAGGCGAGCAGCTCGTCGATGGCGCCGGCCCGCGCCTGGAGCTGCTGCGTCTTGTCCTCGGCCCGCTGGATCGCGAGGCCCACGTCGCCCATCTCCTCGGAGATCCCGGAGAAGGCCTCGCCGATCCGGGTCTGGGCCTGCGCCGCCGTGTAGGTGGCCTTGATGGTCTCCTTCTTCGTGCGGAAGGCGTCCACCTTGGCCTGCAGCCGCTGGGCCGCGAGGGTGAGCTTCTCCTCCTCGCCCTGCAGCGTGGTGTGCTGCGTCTCCAGGTCGGTGACCTGCTGCTGGAGGGCGGCACGCCGGGACAGCGCTTCGCGCGCCAGGTCCTCGCGGCCCAGCGCCAGCGCCTTGCGGCCCTGGTCCTCCAGCTTGGACGACTGGCCCTGCAGCTGGTTCAGCTGCAGCTCCAGGCGCTTGCGGGACGTCGCGACGTCCGCGACGCCGCGACGCACCTTCTGAAGCAGCTCCAGCTGCTTCTGGTACGAGTAATCCAGGGTCTCGCGCGGATCCTCGGCCCGGTCAAGGGCCTTGTTTGCCTTCGCGCGGAAAAGCATCCCCATACGCTTCATGACACCGCTCATGGGCTTCGCGCGCCCCCTTCTGACGAACTGAGCTCCAGCACTCCCGATAGAACCCACAGTACGGGCCCTGTCTCCATTACCGCACTGTCCGAGTCCCGATGTGCTCCTCCCCAAGGACGACTGCACCCCGGGAACGCTCCCGCCCAGGGTGTAGGCGGAGCCCCGGGAAGTCTCTCCGACGTACGCCGGAACAGGTGGTTAACACCCGTATCGGCCCGTCGTGGCACTACCGGGGACGCCGTCCGTTGCCGGATCGTTCCCGCCCGGGCTCCCGGGGCCGCGCGGGACCCCGTACCCTTGGGTGTTGTGTTCCGTAGCCGCTCCAAGACAGAGAAGGCCCCCACCGGCAAGGTGACGGCGGACCTCTCCCAGCAGCCCCGCGACCCGCAGGCTCCCAAGGGTCGCCCCACCCCCAAGCGCAGCGAGGCCCAGACGCAGCGCCGACGCGCCGCGTCCAGCGCGCCGACCGACCGCAAGGCGGCCGTGAAGCGCCAGCGCGAAGCGCGCCGCGCCGACCTGGCCAGGCAGCGTGAGGCGCTCGCGTCGGGCGACGAGCGCTACCTCCCGATCCGTGACAAGGGCCCGGTCAGGCGCTTCGTCCGCGATTACGTGGACTCACGCTTCTGCGTCGCCGAGTGGTTCCTGCCGCTCGCCGTGATCATCCTGATCCTCAGCGTGATCCAGGTGCAGAACATCCAGAGCATCTCGCTGCTGCTCTGGCTCGGCGTGATCATCCTGATCGTGATCGACTCGATCGGTCTGTCGATGCGCCTGAAGAAGCAGCTGCGCGAGCGCTTCCCGGACACGCCGAAGCGCGGAGCCGTGGCGTACGGCCTGATGCGCACGCTCCAGATGCGCCGACTGCGGCTTCCGAAGCCGCAGGTCAAGCGCGGAGAGCGGCCCTGAGTACGGAGACCTCCGGCTTCACCGGGGTCTCCTCGGCATGGCCGGCAGGTCCCGTCGGCGTACGCGACCGGGTTCGCCAGGAGCTCGTCGGGCGGCAGCTGGACGAGCAGATAGCCGCGCGGTTCCCGGTGGGGCAGCGGCTGCGCGTCCTGGACGTCGGCATGGGCCGGGGCACGCAGGCGCTGCGACTGGCGCGGGCCGGTCACTCGGTGACCGGCCTGGAGTCGGACGCCGAGATGCTGGCGGCGGCCCGTGCGTGCCTGGCGACCGAGCCGGAGGGCATCCGGGAGCGCGTCAGGCTCATCGAGGGCGACGGCCGGGACACCGGTGTGCACTTCCTGCCCGGCAGTTTCGACCTGGTGCTGTGCCACGGCGTCCTGATGTACGTCGAGGAGCCGGACCCGATGCTGGCCGGGCTCGCCCGGATGCTGGCCCCCGGTGGTCTGCTCTCCCTGCTCGTACGGAACGCGGACGCGCTCGCGATGCGCCCGGGGATCGCCGGTGACTTCGGCGCGGCCCTGACCGCCTTCGACACCGCCACGTACACCGACCACCTCGGCCACACGGTGCGCGCCGACCGGCTCGACGCCCTGCGGGCCACGCTCGCGGGCATCGCCGCACCACTGCACGCCTGGTACGGGGTGCAGGTCTTCACGGACCACGTCGGACACGACGAGGAGCTGCCGGCCGAGGAGCTGGAGCGGGTCCTCACCCTGGAGGACCGGGCCGGGCGGACCGACCCGTACCGGGGTGTGGCGGCGCTGCTGCATCTGTGCGGAGTGCGCGGCTAGCAGCGCACGGCTGGTGTTGCGGGGCGGGCCCGTTCGGCCCATCAGTACGGGCACCCGAACGGGTCGGCCTCCAGACTCCGGATATGGACGCATCCCTCTCCCGCAGCCGGGCGCGCAGGCTGCTGCTTCCCCTGTCCGCGGCCGTCTGCGCCCTCGCCCTCGCGGGCGGCTGCTCCGGTACGGAGCCGGCGGCCCCGGCCCCCGAGGCCCCCGCGTCGGGCACGGCGCAGGGTGCGGTGAAGCGCGCCCCCGACGACCTGCAGAACACCTACCAGGCCGTCATCAACGACGTCCTGCCGTCGGTCGTGCAGATCGACGCCTCGGAGAGCCTCGGTTCCGGGGTCGTCTACGACGACAGGGGGCACATCGTCACCAACGCCCACGTGGTCGGTGACGAGAAGAAATTCAAGGTCAGCGTCGCCACCGGGCAGGCGGTTCTGAGCGCCTCGCTGGTCTCCTCCTACCCGGAGCAGGACCTGGCCGTGATCAAGCTCGACGAAGTGCCGGACGGGCTGAAACCCGCGAAGTTCGGCGACGCGGGGAAGGTCGCGGTGGGGCAGATCGTGATGGCGATGGGCTCGCCGCTCGGCCTGTCCAGCAGCGTCACCCAGGGCATCGTCTCCGCGCTCGGCCGGACCGTGAGCGAGAGCCGGGCGGGCGGCGGCACGGGCGCGACGATCGCCAACATGGTGCAGACGTCCGCGGCGATCAACCCGGGCAACAGCGGCGGGGCGCTCGTCGACCTGGACAGCCAGGTGATCGGCATTCCGACCCTCGCGGCGACCGACCCGCAGATGGGCGACAGCGCGGCGCCGGGCATCGGCTTCGCGATCCCCGTCTCGATGGTGAGGACGGTCGCCGACCAGATCATCAAGGACGGCAGGGTCACCGACTCGGGCCGGGCCGCGCTGAACATCACGGGCCGCACGGTCGTCGACGACAACTACCGCCCCGCCGGGGTGGCGCTGGTCAGCGTGGACCGGGGCGGGGCCGCGGCCGAGGCGGGGCTGAGGGCCGGGGACACCATCACGAAGATCGGGGACGCCGAGGTCACCACGGTCACCTCGCTCGCCGAGGCCCTGGCGGACGACGAGCCGGGCCAGCGGGTGACCGTGACGTACACACGCGACGACGAGAGCCGGACGGCGGAGGTCACGCTCGGCGAGATCTGATCCGAAGACGCCGGAAGGGCGGGCGGTACGGGAAGATACCCGTACCGCCCGCCCTTCGGCCGTACCGCTGCCGCCCGAACGTCAGGCGCTGTCGGCCTGCAGGCTCATCGGGCCGTAGATCCTGGTCGCGTCCTCGAAGAGCGTCACCTGTGCGGCGCCGCCCTCCAGGAGCTCTTTCCAGTACTCACCGATCCAGGACTCCGCGTCGCCCTGGGTGGTGAACTCCTCCGGCTGCAGCGCCGGTTCCGTCTCCGTACCGTCGGACTTCTCGAACCGCCACGTCCACGCCATGCCAGCCTCCCGGGTCACGTTGCTGCCCGAAGCGTAGCCGGACGCGCACCTCGCGGGGGGACGCGGGAGGATCAAGGGGTGGAACTGACTCTGCTCGGCACCGGAGCCCCTGACGGGCTGCCGCGCCCCTCCTGCCCCTGCGCGGCCTGCGCCTCGGCCCGCGGCCCGTGGGCGCGGGCCGCGACAGCCCTGCTGGTCGACGACGCGCTGCTGCTGGACCTCACCCCCGGGGCGGTGTTCGCGGCCGCCCGTGCCGGGCATTCGCTGGGCGCGGTCCGTCAGGTGCTGCTGACCCACCCGCACGACGGTCCCGCCCTCGAACTGCCCGCCCTGCTGCCGTCGGCCGGGCGGGTGCCGGACGGCCAGGTCCTGACGCTGATCAGCGGGCACCGGGTGCGGGCGGTGGCGATGGACGCCCCGGGAACCGGGTACGAGGTGACCTCCCCGGAGGGCGAGCGGCTGCTGTACCTGCCGCCGGGGGCCGCGCCCTCGGGTCTCGACGGGCGGGTGGACCGGCCGTACGACATGGTCGTCTGCGATGTGATCGCGCGCCCCGACGCGGTGGCCCGGCTCCGGTCGGCCGGCGCGGTCGGCCCGACGACCGAGGTGATCGCGGTCCACCTCGACCACGAGGCCCCGCCGGGCGCCGAGCTGGAGCGGCGGCTCGCGGCGGCCGGGGCGCGGACGGTGCCGGACGGGACGACGCTGGTGGTCGGCGAGTACCACGCGGTGCCGGACGTGCCGCGCCGGGTGCTGGTGACGGGGGGCGCGCGGTCGGGGAAGTCGCTGGAGGCGGAGCAGCGCCTGGAGACGTTCCCGGAGGTGGTGTACGTGGCGACCGGCGGCCGCCGCGACGGGGACCCGGAGTGGGCCGCGCGGGTCGGACTGCACCGGGAGCGCAGGCCCGGCGCCTGGCGGACCGAGGAGACCTGCGAGCTCACCGGGCTGCTGGCCGTGGACGGGCCGCCGCTGCTGATCGACTGTCTGTCGCTGTGGCTGACCGACGCGATGGACCGGGTGGCGGCCTGGGAGGACGAGCGGTGGCACGACGGCGGCGAGACGGCGTTGCGGGAGCGGGTCGCGGAGCTGGTCGCGGCGGTGCGCGGGACCAGGCGGCCGGTGGTGCTGGTGACCAACGAGGTGGGGTCGGGGGTGGTTCCGGCGACGTCGGCGGGGCGGCGGTTCCGGGACGAGCTGGGGCGGCTGAACGCGGCGGTGGCGGCCGAGTGCGAGCAGGTGCTGCTGGTGGTGGCGGGGCAGGCGCTGGTGCTGCGGGGGCAGGGGGTGTCCGGCGGGTCGGGGCCGGGCACCTTCTAGGGGGTGTCTGACCATTCCCGTCGTCGCCGCAGGGCGGCCGCGCGGCGTCGGGTGCGTGCTCTCGGCGTGCCGGCCCCAGGCCCTCGTACTGGACGTACTTGGGCCTGGGGTCGGTGCGGCGGGAGTGCGTGCATGGCGTCGTGAGGCAGACGGGAATGGCAAACACCCCCGAGGGGGCGGTGCTGTCGGCTGCCGGGGTCGTCGGGCCGTGCTGCTCGCGGCCGGGCCCGCCCCGTGGGCCGACCGGTACTGTTCCGGGCAGGGCGTGTCCGGCCTATCCGATCAAGATCCGCCGGACGCGCCCCGGGGGCCCGCCGCCGGGTTCCCGCACCGGACCCGACGTGACGACCCGCGAGGCAGACCTCCGTGAACCTGGACGACTTCTCCGACCTGATCCAACGCCCCGACGGGGGTGTACGGCGCGATGCCGAGGAGCGGCGCGAGCGGCTGACGGTACCCCCGGGGGCGCTCGGGCGGCTCGACGAGCTGGGCGAGTGGCTCAGCGCCGCGCAGCAGTCCGTGCCGGTCAGGGCCGTCGAACAGCCGCGTCTGGTGCTCTTCGCCGGTGACCACGGGGTGGCGGAGCTGGGCGTCTCCGGCCGGCCGGCGGGAAGCGCGTACGAGCTGGTGCGGGCCGCCCTCGACGGGGCGAGCCCGGTCGCGGTGCTGGCGCGGCGCTTCTCGGTGCCGATGCGGATCGTGGACGTCTGTCTGGACTGCGATCCGGAGCTGCTGCCCGAGTCCGTGGTGCGGCACCGGGTGCGGCGCGGTTCGGGGCGGATCGACGTCGAGGACGCGATCAGCGCGGAGGAGGCCGAGCGGGCGCTCCGTCTGGGCATGGCCATCGCCGACGAGGAGGCGGACTCCGGCACCGATCTGGTGGTGCTCGGCGACCTCAGCGTCGGCGGGACCACGGCCGCGGCCACCCTCGTCGCCGCGCTCTGCGGCACGGACGCCTCCGTGGTGACCGGGCGCGGTGGCGCGGGCATCGACGACCTGGCGTGGATGCGCAAGTGCGCGGCGGTCAGGGACGCGCTGCGCCGGGCCCGGCCGGTGCTCGGCGACCAGCTGGAGCTGCTGGCGACGTCCGGCGGGGCGGACCTGGCGGCGATGACGGGCTTCCTGCTGCAGAGCGCGGTGCGCCGGATGCCGGTGATCCTGGACGGGGTCGTCTCGGCGGCCTGTGCGCTGGTGGCGCAGCGGGCGGCGTTCCGGGCGCCGGACTGGTGGCTGGCCGGCCAGGTCAGCGGGGAGCCGGCGCAGACGAAGGCGCTGGACCGGATGGCGCTGACCCCGCTGCTGGACCACGGGGTGACGGTGGGCGAGGGCAGTGGCGCGCTGCTGGCCCTGCCGCTGGTGCAGGCGGCGGCCGCGCTGGCCGCCGAACTGCCGGAGCGCGAGCCGGAGCGCGAGCCGGAGCAGTCGGAGGACACTGTGGACGCTGTGGACGCGGAGCCGGAGCCGGAGGCAGCGGCCCTCGACGGGGTCTGAGGGCCCCCGGCTCCCCACCCACCGCGCGGACGAGATCGGCGTCACTCGGGTGTCGCTCAACTTCGCGCTGCCCCGGTCCGTCTTCGAGAGGGATCGCGGCTCGGCGCGCATCCGCGCCGAGCCGCACACCGACCGACCGGGGGCCCGTTCCATGTTGTTCGAGGAGAGTGGATGAGCCGTCTCCCGGCCCTGCGCCGGGCGGCGGTACGGGAGTGGGGCCGGCTGTGCACGAACGTACGGCGGGGACTGGCCGGACATGGGGCGCGGGCGCTTCCACTGACGCTGACCGCGGTGGCGCTGACCGCGACCGTCCAGGTGACGCAGAACCAGGCGTGGGGCTACCGGCCGGTGCAGAACCTCGGTGCCGTACGGGCCGAGGACCCGCTGTGGCTCGCCCTCCTGCGTACCCCGTTGTCGCTGTTCGTGCCCGCGCTCGACCTGCCGGTGTGGGGTGCGCTGGCCCAGATCCTGCTGGTGTTCGGCATCGCGGAGGTGTGCCTGGGGCGGTGGCGCACCCTCGCGGTGGCTTATCTGGCGACGCTGGCGGGGACGCTGTACGCGCGGATCGGCATCGCGCTCGGGCCGGAGACGTTCCCCGGGCTGCCCGCCTCCGACGCGCAGGTGGTGGACACCGGCCCGTCGGCGGCGGTCGTGGGACTCGCGGTGTACGTCTGCCACCGGCAACGCGCCTGGTTCACCGGGTCGCTGGTGATCCTCGCGATGGTGGTGGAGGTCCTCGTCAAGGACAACCTGGCGGGCCGCGAGCATCTGGCCGCCATCGTCGCCGTCCTGGTGGTGTGCGGCGTACGGGAGTGGCGCGGGCGGCGGCGCGGCGCTCAGGGCTTGGGCGCGGGCGGCAGCGGGACCCGGTCCGGGGCGCCGCCGATGAGGTCCTGGAACTTCCGGCGCGGCCCGGCCCAGCGCACGTCGTGGTGGTAGGCGCGCAACAGCGCCCTGGAGCGGGCCCGGTGGCGGTGGCGGTAGAAGCGCCTGGCCCACGGCGAGGTGGGGCGGGCCAGCCGGATCGCGCCGACCAGCGCGACGAACGGGACGAGGGTGCCGAGCACCGCCATCCGTGCCTTGCCCTTGAACAGGGCGATCAGGACGAAGCAGAAGTTGGTCGCGTACGTCGTGATGACGCCGAGCCTCCCCTGCTGCTCCTCGTCGGTGACGTCGTCGACGCCGAGCGGGGAGAAGCCCGCCAGGACCAGCAGCACCAGGGAGGCGGTCAGCACGACCACCTCCACACTCTGGCGGCCCTCATCGGTCCAGTACACGTCGTCCAGATGCAGGATCAGGGCGAACTCGTCCAGCACCAGACCTGCCCCCACCCCGAAGATCACCGCGCAGATCCCGGCGGCCACGCCGTGCCGCCCGGCGGCCACCGCGCCGAATCCGCCGATCACCGTCAGCACGACCCCGGGCACCACGTGATGGATGTGCACCCCGCCCGGGGTGATGTTGCGGAACGGGCCCTTCCCGGCGCGGATCATGCGCGTGATGGTGCGGGTGACCGCGAAGGTCAGGACGAAGGCGGCCAGCGCGAGGAGCAGGGGCAGCTTGCCCGGCTCCGCGATGTTGTCGTGCCACCAGTGACCCACGCCACCCACTCCTGATACATCCGCCTTCACTGCGATTTGCCGCGTTTCGGCCAATCTATCGGTGGGCGCCGGCGGCTAGCCTGCGCGCGGTGACCTTCCTGAACAGCCACGGCGTACGTTTCGCCTTCGGCACCCTGACCGTGCTGCCCGTCCGCGTGACCCGCTGGGACCGCGCGACCGCCCGCTCCGGGATGCTCTGCGCCCCGCTCGCCGGGCTCGTCGTGGGACTGCTCGCCGCCGCCCTCGGCACCCTGTCGCTGCTGGCCGGCTCGGGGCCGCTGCTCGCGGCGGTGGCCTCCGTCGCGGTGCCCGCCGCGCTCACCCGGGGGCTGCACCTGGACGGCCTGGCGGACACCGCGGACGGTCTCGGCAGCGGGAAGCCGGCCGAGGACGCGCTGCGGATCATGAAGCAGTCCGACATTGGGCCGTTCGGTGTCATCACGCTGCTCCTGGTCCTGCTGGCCCAGGTCGCGGTCCTCTTCGAGCTGTACGGGGAGGGCTGGGCGCACGGGGCTCTCGGGGCCGTCGTCGCGGGCGTAGCCGCCCGGCTGACGCTGACCCTGGCGTCCCGTCGGGGTGTCCCGGCGGCCCGGCCCGAGGGGCTCGGGGCGACGGTGGCGTCCACGGTGCCGGCCGGGCGCGCGCTGCTCGCGGCGGTGGTGACGGTGATGCTGTGCGCGGCCGCGGGCGCGCCGCTGGGCCCGTACGCGGCGCTGCACCACGCACTCGCGGTGCTCGGCGCGCTCGCCGCCGCCGAACTGCTGCTGCGGCACTGCGTACGGCGGTTCGGCGGGGTCACCGGGGACGTCTTCGGGGGCGTCGAGGAGACCGCGGCGACGGCCGCCCTGGTGGTGCTGGCGCTCGGGACCTGACGGCGCGGCAGCACCGCGACGACCGCCGTACCGACCGCCCCGGCGGTCCGGAACGGCCCGCCGCCGTCACGGAGCAGGAACCGCGCGCGTAGGCTCATTCCCGGCACATCGTCGGGGTCTACGATGCGCCGGGCACGGTCGGCCCACCCCTCGACCGAACTCGAACTCAACGGAAGCGAGAATTCACCACCGTGACTGCTCTCACTCTCAGCACTGCCGGTGCGGCGACGCTGCGCGCCGACGCACTCGTCGTCGGCGTCGCCAAGGGCGCCAAGGGACCGGTCCTGGCACCCGGCTCCGAGGCCGTGGACAAGGCGTTCGACGGAAAGCTCGCCGCCGTCCTCGCGACCCTGGGTGCCACCGGTGCCGAGGGCGAACTGACCAAGCTGCCCGCCGCGTCCGGCCTCAAGGCCCCGGTCGTCGTCGCGGTCGGTCTCGGTCCGGTCCCGGGCAAGGAGGACGCGTACGACGCCGAGGTGCTGCGTCGCGCGGCGGGCACCGCGGCCCGTGCGCTGACCGGTTCCAAGAAGGCCGGCTTCGCGCTGCCCGCCGGCACGGTCGAGGACGCCGCCGCCGTCGCCGAGGGCGCGCTCCTCGGGGCGTACGCCTTCACCGCCTACCAGGGCGGCGAGAACAAGGTGGCGCCCAAGGACGCGAAGTCCAAGGACAACGGCCCGAAACTGCCGCTCGCCGAGGTGGCCCTGCTCGGCGCCAAGCCGCGCGACAAGGCCTACAAGGCGGCCGTCGAGCGCGCCCTGGCCCTGGTCGAGGAGATCAACCGGGCCCGCGACCTGATCAACACCCCGCCGAACGACCTGTACCCCGAGTCCTTCGCCGCCGTGGCCACCGCCGCGGGCAAGGAGCACGGCATCAAGGTCCAGGTCCTCGACGAGAAGGCCCTCGTCAAGGGCGGCTTCGGCGGCATCCTCGGCGTCGGCCAGGGCGCCGAGCGCGGCCCGCGCCTGGTGAAGCTCACCTACACGCACCCGAAGGCGGAGAAGACCCTGGCCCTGGTGGGCAAGGGCATCACCTACGACTCGGGCGGCATCTCGCTCAAGCCGGCCGGCCACAACGAGACGATGAAGTGCGACATGGCCGGCGCCGCCGCCGTGTTCGCCGCCGTCGTCTCGGCCGCCCGCCTGGGCCTGAAGGTCAACGTCACCGGCTGGCTGGCGCTGGCCGAGAACATGCCCTCCGGCAACGCCACCCGCCCGGGCGACGTGCTGCGCATGTACAGCGGCAAGACCGTCGAGGTCCTCAACACCGACGCCGAGGGCCGGCTCGTCCTGGCCGACGCGCTGACCCGTGCCTCGGAGGAGAAGCCGGACGCGATCGTCGACGTGGCGACCCTGACCGGTGCGATGGTGCTGGCGCTCGGCAACCGCACCTTCGGTGTGATGGCCAACGACGACGCCTTCCGCACGTCGATCCACGAGATCGCCGAGGAGGTCGGCGAGCCCTCCTGGCCGATGCCGCTCCCCGCCGACCTGCGCAAGGGCATGGACTCCCCCACCGCCGACATCGCCAACATGGGCGAGCGCATGGGCGGCGGCCTGGTGGCCGGCCTGTTCCTGCAGGAGTTCGTGGGCGAGGGCATCGCCTGGGCGCACCTGGACATCGCGGGCCCGGCCTTCCACGAGGGCGCGCCGTACGGCTACACGCCCAAGGGCGGCACCGGCTCCGCGGTCCGCACCCTGGTGCGGCTCGCCGAGCGCACCGCCGCGGGCGACCTCGGCTGAGTTCCCGCCTTCCGTCGCGTACGGCCCCGGGCATAGGTCCGGGGCCGTACGTGTTCTCGGAGCGGAAGCGGCAAGGATGAGCGGCGACGGGCGAACGGGTTTCGCTCTCGACGAACACCGGCCGAATCCGTAGGTATCTACGCAGCAGTAACCCACCGGGACGGACGATCATCCGTCCCGGACCCGGGCCCCGCGTCCCGCCCACCGTCGACAAGTGCGAAGATGGGTTCTCGGCAGGACAGGGCCCCCACCACAGGGCCGAAGACAAAAGCGGCCGCACACCAGCCGACCGGCCGGTCACACCCCAGCGACGGGGCCCCGGCTTACGGCGCACATGCATGGAGGACGTGACGTGGCGAACGACGCCAGCACCGTTTTCGACCTAGTGATCCTCGGCGGTGGCAGTGGCGGTTACGCCGCGGCCCTGCGCGGAGCGCAGCTGGGCCTGGACGTCGCCCTGATCGAGAAGGGCAAGGTCGGCGGCACCTGCCTGCACAACGGCTGCATTCCCACGAAGGCACTGCTGCACGCGGGCGAGATCGCGGACCAGGCCCGCGAGTCGGCCCAGTTCGGCGTGAAGGCGACCTTCGAGGGCATCGACATGGAGGCCGTCAACAAGTACAAGGACGAGGTGATCTCGGGCCTGTACAAGGGTCTCCAGGGGCTCATCGCCTCGCGCAAGGTCCACTACATCGAGGGTGAGGGCAAGCTCTCGTCCCCGACCTCCGTCGACGTGAACGGCCAGCGTGTCCAGGGCCGCCACGTGCTGCTGGCGACCGGCTCCGTGCCGAAGTCGCTGCCCGGCCTGGAGATCGACGGCAACCGGATCATCTCCTCGGACCACGCGCTGACGATGGACCGCGTGCCGAAGTCCGCGATCGTGCTGGGCGGCGGCGTCATCGGCGTCGAGTTCGCCTCGGCGTGGAAGTCCTTCGGCACCGAGGTCACGATCGTCGAGGGCCTCAAGCACCTCGTCCCGGTCGAGGACGAGAACAGCTCCAAGCTTCTTGAGCGCGCGTTCCGCAAGCGCGGCATCAAGTTCAACCTCGGCACCTTCTTCGACAAGGCCGAGTACACGCAGGACGGCGTCCGCGTGACGCTCGCCGACGGCAAGACCTTCGAGGCGGAGCTGCTGCTCGTCGCCATCGGCCGCGGCCCGGTCTCGCAGGGCCTGGGCTACGAGGAGCAGGGCGTCGCGATGGACCGCGGCTATGTCCTGGTCGACGAGTACATGCAGACCAACGTCCCGACGGTCTCGGCCGTGGGCGACCTCGTCCCGACCCTCCAGCTCGCCCACGTCGGCTTCGCCGAGGGCATCCTGGTGGCGGAACGGCTCGCCGGTCTCAAGACCGTCCCGATCGACTACGACGGCGTGCCCAAGGTGACGTACTGCCACCCCGAGGTCGCCTCCGTCGGCATCACCGAGGCCAAGGCCAAGGAGATCTACGGCGCGGACAAGGTCGTCGCCCTCAAGTACAACCTCGCGGGCAACGGCAAGAGCAAGATCCTCAAGACCGCGGGCGAGATCAAGCTCGTCCAGGTCAAGGACGGTGCCGTGGTCGGCGTCCACATGGTCGGCGACCGTATGGGCGAGCAGGTCGGCGAAGCCCAGCTGATCTACAACTGGGAGGCGCTGCCCGCCGAGGTCGCCCAGCTCATCCACGCACACCCGACGCAGAACGAGGCGATGGGCGAGGCTCACCTGGCGCTGGCCGGCAAGCCTCTCCACGCCCACGACTGATCCCCCGGTCCCGGGCGCGACGACCGACCACTTCCGCATTTTCGTAAGGAGCAACTGAAACCATGTCGGTTTCCGTAACCCTTCCGGCGCTCGGCGAGAGCGTCACCGAGGGCACTGTCACCCGTTGGCTGAAGGCCGAGGGCGAGCGCGTCGAGGCCGACGAGCCGTTGCTCGAGGTCTCGACCGACAAGGTCGACACCGAGATCCCCGCCCCCGCGTCCGGTGTACTGGCCGCCATCAAGGTCGCCGAGGACGAGACCGTCGAGGTCGGCGCCGAGCTGGCCGTCATCGACGACGGCTCGGGCGCTCCGGCCGAGGCCGAGGCCC
>NZ_NEUE01000136.1 GCF_002910905.1 Streptomyces sp. SM11
CCGGAAGGCACCCCGTGACCTCCACCGCGTCCCGTCCCGGCGACACCGGGCACGGCGCCCGCGCCGAGCGCTTCGCCCGCCCCGTGTTCCTCGCCTTCCTCATCGCCGCCGCAGTCGACCTGGCCGGGCTCCTCGCCGGGGCCGAGACCGTCCACCTGGTCGCCAAGCCGCTGCTGATGCCGCTGCTCGCCGGTTACGCGGCACTCCGCGGCGGACCCCGGCTCCTCGTCGCGGCCCTGCTGTTCGGATGGGGCGGCGACGTCCTCCTGCTCGCCGACGACGACCCGGCCTTCCTCGTCGGCATGGGCTCCTTCGCCGTCGGCCATGTCTGCTACCTGACGCTGTTCGGCCGCGACCGGGCCCGCGCGCCGCTGGCCACGGGGGCCGGATACGTCCTCGTCCTCGTCGTCTTCCTCGTGCTGATCTGGCCGGACCTCCCGGCGGACCTGCGCGTCCCGCTGACCGGCTACAGCCTGCTGCTCACCGCCATGGCCTGGCGGGCGGGCGTGCTCGGGCGGTACGCGGCGGTCGGCGGGGCGCTCTTCCTGCTCTCCGACGCCCTCATCGCCACCGGCATCGCCGAATGGCCGCAAGCGCCCGTTCCCGACTTCTGGGTGATGCTCACCTACATCGCCGCACAGGCCCTCCTGACCCTCGGGGTGCTCACGGCGGGGGCGGCCCGGGGAACCGGGCGAACCGGGGCGTACCGTGAGCGGGGTACCAGCAGCTGAGACCGGCAAGGATCCCGTACGTATGCGCGCCACCGTCATCCACGCCCCCCACGACATCCGGGTGGAGGAGGTGCCGGACCCGAGGATCCAGCACCCCGCCGACGTGGTGCTGAGGGTCCTGCGGGCCTGCATCTGCGGCAGCGACCTGTGGGCCTACCGGGGCGAGTCGGCCCGGCGGCCGGGTCAGCGCATCGGCCACGAGTTCCTCGGCGTCGTCGAGGACGTGGGACCCGGCGTCAACGGCTTCGCCGTCGGCGATCTGGCCGTCGCCCCGTTCGTCTGGTCCGACGGCACCTGCACCTACTGCGCAGAGGGCCTCACCACCTCCTGCCCCGAGGGCGGCTTCTGGGGCTCGGTCGGCCCGGACGGCGCGCAGTCGGACGGCGGCCAGGGCGAGGCGGTCCGCGTCCCCCACGCCGACGGAACCCTGGTCAAGCTCCCGGCCGCCGCCGCGTCCGACGACCGTCTCCTCACCGCCCTGCTGGCCCTCTCCGACGTGCTCGGCACCGGCCACCACGCCGCCGTCGGGGCGGGCGTGACCCGGGGCGGCACCGTCGCGGTCGTCGGTGACGGCGCGGTCGGCCTGTGCGGGGTGCTCGCCGCGAAGAGGCTCGGCGCGGAGCGCGTCATCGCGCTCGGCCGCCACACCGCCCGCACCGACATCGCCCGCCGCTTCGGCGCGACCGACGTGGTCGCCGAACGTGGCGAGGCCGCCCTCGCCGCCGTCCGCGAACTGACCCGGGGCGAGGGCGCGCACAGCGTCATCGAGGCCGTCGGCACCGAGCAGTCGATGCGCACCGCCCTCGGCATCGTCCGCGACGGCGGCTCCATCGGCTACGTGGGCGTCCCGCACGGCAGCGCCACCGGCGTGGACCTCGGCGTGATGTTCGGCCGGAACATCGCCCTGCGCGGCGGCGTCGCCCCCGTACGCACGTACCTGCCGGAACTGCTCCCCGACGTGCTGGACGGCACGATCGACCCGTCCCCCGTCTTCGACCGGTCCATCGGCCTGGACGAAGTGGCCGCCGGCTACCAGGAGATGGACGAGCGGACCGCGCTGAAGGTACTCATCACGCCATAGCGCCCCGGCACAGGGCGAGGGCCCGGGGAGAACACCCTCCCCGGGCCCTCGCTCCTTGCTCGGTCATGTGCCTACCAGCGCACCGCGTCCAGCGCGTCGACCACTCCGGCCCCGTAGAAGCCGTTGTAGTGCTTGCCGCCCTCGCAGACCGCGTCGATGACGCCGTCACCGTTGATGTCGTACGGCTCACCGCACGCCTTCGCGTCCGCCTGGAGCGTCAGCAGCGCCTTCACCACGGCCGGCGAGGCGTAGGGGTGCTTGGACTTGATCAGCGCCACGACGCCCGCGACGTGCGGGGACGCCATCGACGTACCGGCCTTGTAGCCGAACTTGCCGCCCGGCAGGGTCGACAGGATCAGCCCGCTGACGGCCGGCGCCTCGGGGGTCTGGTAGACCGTCGAGTCACCGCCCGGGGCCGCCACGTCGATGATCCCCTTGCCGTAGTTCGAGTACGAGGACTTCAGGCCCTTCGCACCCGTCGCGGAGACCGTCACGACACCCGGCAGCATGGTCGGGATGTCCGGGCAGACGCTCGGGTCGATCGTCCGCGTCACCGTCTCGGTGTCGTTCGGGCTGGTCCTGTCCTCGATCGCGTCGACCGCCAGATCGTGACGGGAGTTCCCGGCCGCCGCGACGTTGACCGTGCCCTTGCGCTCCGCGTACTTCACGGCACGGGTGAGGGCGTCGACCAGGGCGCCCTGGTCCGGGTCGTTCTTGCAGTTGAACAGCCATGGGTCGGTGTAGTAGCTGTTGTTGGTCACCTCGACGCCGTGCTCGGCGGCCCAGAGGAACCCGCAGACGACGGCCTCGGTGTAGAAGAACCCGTCCGGGTTCGACACCTTGATGCCCGACACCTTCACGCCCGGGGCGACGCCGGTGATCCCGGCGCCGTTCTTGGCGGCGGCGATGGTGCCCGCCACATGCGTCCCGTGGTTGCTCTCGCCCGCCGCCGGCCGCCAGGAGCCGGCGGTGGTGTCCGGAGCCCCCGAGACGCAGTTGGCCGAGGCGCGGCTGTCGAAGTTCGGGGCCAGGTCCGGGTGGGTGTCGTCGACGCCCGTGTCGATGACGGCGACGGTCACCCGCTTCGAGCCCAGCGACTTCTTGTGCGCCTGGTCGGCCTTGATCGCGGGCAGCGACCACTGGAGGGGCTCCAGCGGGTCCTCGCCGGCCTTCGCGTCCGCGGCGGCGGCCACCGCCTGCTCGGCGGTGAGCGGCTCCGCTATCGATCCGACGTCCTTGGTGGCCTGGGGAACGATCGGGTTCGTGCGGGTGGCGCCCGCCGACTCCACGCCGCGTACCCGGCGGATCGTTTCGCCGAAGGACGGGTTCTGTGAGTGGACGACGATGACGCCGATCTGCTCATAGGCGATGACGACCGTGCCGCCGGCCTTGGCGATCGCCTTCTTGACCTTCTTCACGGTGCCGTGGTTGCCCCGGGTGTTGACCACGTAGGACAGCTTCGGCCCGTCGGTCCGGGTGCTCGCGGCGGCCTGCTCGCCGGTGGGCGCCGCCGTGGCCGTCGCCGTCGGGAGGAAGCCGAGCGAGGCGGTCAGCGCGAGTCCGACGGGCACCGCGAGTGCGCGGGTCCGTCTCGATGCCAGATGAGCCATGGGTTCTCCACATCATCCGTGCCGATCGACCGGGCACCTGGCGTGCTCGGTCGCGTACATGACGAGTGAAGCTATCGCTGATCATCCCGGTGCATCAACGCTTACGGGCAAGTGAGTTCGAAGAGTGATCTGTGCGGCCGAATGTGGACGGTTGGCTTCCGGGCAACCGGACGCACCGCGACACCTCCGAGAAGGCGAAAGACGCGGTGAACCGCTTCGTCGCACCCTCCGTGCCGTTGTCCAGGAGGTACATCACCGTCCCCCCGGTAACGAGGCCTCCCATGACACCCAATGTCCCCCAGATCGCCGCACCCGCGTCGCGAGGAGATTCCGTGGCTACCGATGCACCGCCGCCCGAAGGCGGTTCGCCCGCCGGACCCGTCCAGCCCACCACCGAGGCGTTCGTCGCGATGCAGACGAGCCCGGACTTCGCCGACCTGCGCCGCTCCCACCGCTCCTTCGCCTTCCCCTTGACCATCGCCTTCGTGACCTGGTACCTGCTCTACGTCCTGCTCTGCAACTACGCGGGCGGATTCATGGCCACCGAGGTCGCCGGCAACATCAACATGGCGCTCGTCCTCGGACTCGCCCAGTTCGCCACCACCTTCCTCATCGCCTGGCTCTACTCCCGGCACGCCGCCACCAAGCTCGACCCCAAGGCCGACGCGATCAAGTCCCGTATGGAGGCCGACGTATGAGCGCCGTCCACACCCTCTATCCCGCCGTCCAGCTCGCCGCCACCGAGGGGGCGAGCGAGCACCGGCCGCTGATCATCACGCTGTTCGCCACCTTCGTCGTGGCGACCCTCTTCATCACCGTGTGGGCGGGCCGTCAGACCAAGAGCGCCGCCGACTTCTACGCGGGCGGCCGCCAGTTCACCGGATTCCAGAACGGTCTCGCGGTCTCCGGCGACTACATGTCGGCCGCGTCCTTCCTCGGTATCGCCGGAGCCATCGCGCTCTTCGGGTACGACGGCTTCCTGTACTCCATCGGCTTCCTCGTCGCCTGGCTCGTCGCCCTGCTCCTGGTCGCCGAACCGCTGCGCAACTCCGGCCGCTACACCATGGGCGACGTCCTCGCCTACCGGATGCGTCAGCGCCCCGTCCGCACCGCCGCCGGCACGTCCACGATCGTCGTCTCGATCTTCTACCTGCTGGCCCAGATGGCCGGCGCGGGCGTCCTCGTCTCGCTGCTGCTCGGCATCACCAGCGACGGCGGGAAGATCCTCATCGTCGCCCTGGTCGGCGTGCTCATGATCCTCTACGTCACCATCGGCGGCATGAAGGGCACCACCTGGGTGCAGATGGTCAAGGCCGTCCTGCTCATCGCGGGCACCCTGCTCATCACCTTCCTGATCCTGCTGAAGTTCAACTTCAACATCTCGGACCTGCTCGGCACCGCCGCCAGCAACAGCGGAAAGGGCGCGGCCTTCCTGGAGCCCGGTCTGAAGTACGGCGTCGACGGCATCTCGAAGCTGGACTTCATCTCCCTGGGCGTCGCCCTGGTCCTCGGCACCGCGGGCCTGCCGCACATCCTGATCCGCTTCTACACCGTGCCCACCGCCAAGGCCGCACGCAAGTCCGTGAACTGGGCGATCGGCATCATCGGCGCCTTCTACCTGATGACGATCGTGCTCGGCTTCGGCGCCGCCGCGATCCTCAAGCCGGGCGACATCATCGCCTCCAACAAGGCGGGCAACACCGCGGCACCACTCGCCGCACTGGAGATCGGCGGAGGCTCCGGATCCACCGGCGGCGCCATCCTTCTCGCGGTGATCTCCGCCGTCGCCTTCGCCACCATCCTCGCCGTCGTCGCCGGCCTCACCCTCGCCTCCTCCTCGTCCTTCGCGCACGACATCTACGCCAACGTCATCCGCAAGGGGCAGGCCACGGAGAAGGAGGAGGTCCGCGCCGCACGCTGGGCCACCGTCGCCATCGGCGTCGTCTCCATCGGCCTCGGCGCCATGGCTCGCGACCTGAACGTCGCCGGGCTCGTCGCCCTGGCCTTCGCGGTCGCCGCCTCCGCCAACCTGCCGACGATCCTCTACAGCCTCTTCTGGAAGCGCTTCACCACGCAGGGGGCCCTCTGGTCCATCTACGGAGGCCTCGCCTCCTCCGTCCTGCTGGTGCTGTTCTCGCCGGTCGTCTCCTCCAAGCCGAGCTCGATGTTCCCGGGCGTCGACTTCGCCTGGTTCCCGCTGGAGAACCCCGGCCTGATCTCGATCCCGCTGGGCTTCCTGCTCGGCTGGGTCGGCTCGCTGCTCTCCAAGGAGAAGCCCGACACGGACAAGTACGCCGAACTGGAGGTCAAGTCCCTCACCGGCGTCGGAGCCCACTGAGCACACCGGAGCGGGCCCCTTCGGCTCATCACCGACGGACCCCGTCGGCGCATCACCCATGACCAGCGGCCGGGCCGCGTCGTAGAGTCCTACGACGCGGCCCGGCCGCACCTCGTGGCAAACGGGCCATCCCGATGTCGGCGGTCTCACGTAGGCTCGTAGGCAAGAGCGACCGCACCACCGCGGACACCACCGGGGGAGGGACCCACCGTGCTCATCGACACCTATGACCGGGTCGCCACCGACCTGCGCGTGTCACTCACCGACAAGTGCAACCTGCGCTGCACCTACTGCATGCCGGAAGAGGGCCTCCAGTGGCTCGGCAAGAGCGAGCTGCTCTCCGACGACGAGATCGTGCGCCTGATCCGTATCGCCGTCACCTCGCTCGGCATCACCGAGGTCCGCTTCACCGGCGGCGAGCCCCTGCTCCGCCCCGGCCTCGTCTCCATCGTCGAGCAGTGCGCCGCGCTCACCCCGCGGCCCCGCATGTCGCTCACGACCAACGGCATCGGACTCAAGCGGACCGCCGGCGCACTCAAGGCCGCGGGTCTCGACCGGGTCAACGTCTCGCTGGACACCCTGCGCCCCGACGTCTTCAAGACCCTCACCCGCCGTGACCGCCACAGGGACGTGCTGGACGGCCTGGAAGCCGCCCGCGAGGCCGGACTCACCCCGGTGAAGGTCAACTCCGTCCTGATGCCGGGACTCAACGACGACGAGGCCCCCGAGCTCCTCGCCTGGGCCGTGGCCAACGACTACGAGCTCCGCTTCATCGAGCAGATGCCCCTCGACGCCCAGCACGGCTGGAAGCGCGACGGCATGATCACCGCCGGGGACATCCTCACCTCGCTGCGCACCCGCTTCACCCTCACCGCCGAGGGCGACGAGTCCCGCGGCTCCGCCCCCGCCGAGCGCTGGACCGTCGACGGCGGCCCGCACCGCGTCGGCGTGATCGCCTCCGTCACCCGCCCGTTCTGCCGCGCCTGCGACCGCACCCGGCTCACCGCCGACGGCCAGGTCCGCACCTGCCTCTTCGCCCGCGAGGAGACGGATCTGCGCGGGGCACTGCGCGGGGACGCGCCGGACGAGGAGATCGCCCGGCTCTGGGAGGCGGCCATGTGGGGCAAGAAGGCGGGCTCCGGACTGGACGACCCGTCGTTCCTGCAGCCCGACCGC
Source organism: Streptomyces sp. SM11 (assembly GCF_002910905.1). Taxonomy (GTDB): domain Bacteria; phylum Actinomycetota; class Actinomycetes; order Streptomycetales; family Streptomycetaceae; genus Streptomyces. The sequence goes on from NZ_NEUE01000136.1 coordinate 6,937, forward strand.
CCGATGTCGGCGATCGGCGGCTGAGGATCGAGACTTCCGGGGCGGGCGGCCGGGGCTCAGGCCCCGGTCTCCTTCCCGTCCCCGGATTCCCAGTCCTTCAGCGCCACGACGTCCTTGAGGAAGCCCCGTACCCCGAGGAACGAGGACAGATGCTCCCGGTGCTCGTCGCAGGCCAGCCAGGTCTTGCGCCGCTCGGGCGTGTGCAGTTTGGGGTTGTTCCAGGCGAGCACCCACACGGCGGCGGCCCGGCAGCCCTTGGCGGAACAGAGCGGTGAACCGGTGGGACTCTCGGCGGACGTCTCGGGAAAAATCACATGGCCCAGCCTAAGTCAGGTGCTCCGGCGGCTTCCTGACGCACCCCCGGCCGGAGAAAGGGCGACGCCGAGCAGCCACGGGGGGAGCTGCCCGGCGTCGGTCCGTCGCTCCGACGGGGGATGCGGAGCGCACTCGAAGTATGTCACGGGGACCAGGGTGCGGTGCACCGGAACGTCATGATTGATCTGAGCTTTTCCTCAACTCTGCGGGACCCGTGGGATCAGGTGTGCTCGTGTGGCGGCGGGACCCGGCCGGACGCCCCCTCGGCGCCCCCGGACTCCGCCGGACCGGTCACCGGAGCGGCCTCCAGGGCAGGCTGCATCGGCATCCGCACGAACGTCGTCGGCAGCGAAGTCGCTTTCTCCCGGCCCGCGTTGGCGATGACCACCGCCACGTACGGCAGCAGCACGCCCAGGACGAGTGCCACGATCGCCACATGCCGCTCCACGTTCCACAGCACCGCGGCCAGCACCACCGACACCGTGCGCACCGACATCGAGATCACATAGCGCCGCTGCCGGCCCCGGACGTCGTCCTCCAGACCCTGACGGGCGCCCGTGATCCGGAAGGCCTCCGTACCCGCGTTCTTCCGCAGCATGCTCCACCACCAGATCTCGTCGCCGGACGCTCCCGGACCGGGCCGCATCCACGGTACGCCCGCCGCCCGCCGGGCGGGCGACCGGGGCGCGTTCGGCGGACGGGGCCGGGTTCCCCCGGACGGCCCAACCGGGCATGCGTCGCCCGGACCGCGGGCCAAGACTGGGCGGACGCGCACTCCGCGCCGTATGAGGAGGCGAAATGAGCTGGTTGTGGGCAATCATCGTGGGATTGGTGCTCGGTGTCATCGCCAGAGCGATCCTGCCGGGCAAGCAGGACATCCCGCTCTGGCTGACGGCCGTGTTCGGCATCCTCGGCAGCATCCTCGGTAACGCCGTGGCCGGATGGATCGGTGTCGAGGACACCAAGGGCATCGACTGGATCCGTCATGTGCTGCAGCTGGCGGGCGCCGTCGCGGTCGTCGCCGTCGGCGACATGGCCTGGCAGGCGTTCCGGGGCAACCGGAAACAGAGAACCTGACTCCCGAGTCACCACGACACCGAGGTCAGCACAGCGCCGCGGCCGGACACGTGAGAAACGCGTGTCCGGCCGCGGCGCCGTCATGCGCGGGAGGTCAGTCCGCCGGGCGGACCTCCACGGCCGCCAGGTTCTTCTTGCCCCGGCGCAGCACCAGCCAGCGCCCGTGCAGCAGGTCCCCGGCGTCCGGCGCGACCTCGCCGTCGGCGACCTTCACGTTGTTCACGTAGGCGCCGCCCTCCTTGACCGTGCGACGTGCCCCCGACTTGCTGGGCGCCAGACCGACCTCCACCAGCAGGTCCACCAGCGGACCCAGCTCGACGACCGCGGCGTGCGGCACCTCGGACAGAGCCGCGCTCAGCGTCGCCTCGTCCAGCTCGGCCAGGTCGCCCTGCCCGAACAGCGCCTTCGACGCCGCGATGACGGCGGCGCACTGCGCACCGCCGTGCACCAGCGTGGTCAGCTCCTCGGCCAGCGCGCGCTGCGCGGAACGCGCCTGCGGCCGCTCCTCGGTCAGCTTCTCCAGCTCCTCCAGCTCCGCGCGGCTCTTGAAGCTGAGGATGCGCAGGTAGCGCGAGACGTCCCGATCGTCCACGTTCAGCCAGAACTGGTAGAACGCGTACGGCGTCGTCATCTCCGGGTCGAGCCAGACGGCGCCGCTCTCGGACTTGCCGAACTTCGTCCCGTCCGCCTTCGTCATCAGCGGCGTCGCCAGCGCGTGCACGGTGGCACCCGGCTCCAGCCGGTGGATCAGGTCGATGCCCGCGGTGAGGTTGCCCCACTGGTCGCTGCCGCCCTGCTGGAGGGTGCAGCCGTGCCGGCGGTACAGCTCCAGGAAGTCCATGCCCTGGAGCAGCTGGTAGCTGAACTCGGTGTAGCTGATGCCCTCCTGCGACTCCAGCCGCCGGGCGACCGAGTCCTTGGTGAGCATCTTGTTGACCCGGAAGTGCTTGCCGATGTCCCGCAGGAACTCGATCGCGGACATGCCCGCGGTCCAGTCCAGGTTGTTGACCATCGTCGCCGCGTTCGGGCCCTCGAAGGTGAGGAAGGGCTCGATCTGCCCCCGCAGCCGCCGCACCCAGGCGGCGATGGTCTCCGGGTCGTTCAGCGTGCGCTCGGCGGTGGGCCGCGGGTCACCGATCTGGCCCGTCGCACCGCCCACCAGCGCGAGCGGCTTCAGCCCGGCCTGCTGGAGCCGCCGCATGGTGAGCACCTGCACGAGGTGCCCCACGTGGAGGCTGGCGGCGGTCGGGTCGAAGCCGCAATAGAAGGTGACGGGACCGTCCGCGAGAGCCTTGCGCAATGCGTCCTCGTCAGTGGACTGGGCGAACAGCCCGCGCCACTTCAGCTCGTCGACGATGTCCGTCACGGTTCCGGTGCTCCTTATGACTGGCGGAGATGCTGATAGAGATGTACGGGTCAGTCTAGGCGGGTCACACCCCCGGGCTGACCGAGCTCATGTTGAAGTCCGGGATGCGCAGCGCGGGCATCGCGGCCCGGGTGAACCAGTCGCCCCACTCGCGCGGCAGCGTCTTCTCCGTACGCCCCGCCTCCGAGGCGCGGGACAACAGGTCCACCGGCGACTCGTTGAACCGGAAGTTGTTCACCTCGCCGACGACCTCGCCGTCCTCGACCAGATAGACACCGTCCCGGGTCAGCCCGGTCAGCAGCAGCGTCGCCGGGTCCACCTCGCGGATGTACCAGAGGCAGGTCAGCAGCAGCGCCCGCCCGGTCGTCGCGGCCACCATCTCCTCCAGCGACCGCTCGCCCCCGCCCGCCAGCAGCAGGTTGTCGATGCTCGGGGCGACCGGCAGCCCGGTCAGGCCCGCCGTGTGCCGGGTCGTCGTCAGCCGCTCCAGCCTTCCCTCCCGGACCCAGTCCGTCGGGGCCAGCGGCAACCCGTTGTCGAAGACGGAACCGCCGTCGCCGGAGGAGTGGGCGATCACGAACGGCGCCGACTCCAGGCCCGGCGCGTTCGGGTCGCTGCGCAGGGTGAGCGGGAGCGGGGCGAGCGTCTCGCCCAGCCGCGTACCGCCGCCCGGTGTGGAGAACACCGTCCGGCCCTCGACGGCGTCCCGTGCGGTCGACGACCAGAGCTGGTAGATCAGCAGGTCCGCGACCGCGGTCGGCGGCAACAGCGTCTCGTACCGGCCTGCCGGCAGCTCGATGCGCCGCTCCGCCCAGCGCAGCCGTCGCGCCAGCTCCGCGTCCATCGCCGCCGGGTCGACGTCCTTGAAGTCCCGGGTCGCCCGGCCCGCCCACGCGGAGCGTGTCCGGTCCGGCGACTTCGCGTTCAGCTCCAGCGTCCCGTTCGGCTGGTCGTGGCGCAGCCGCAGCCCCGTCGACGTACCCATGTAGGTGGAGGTCAGCTCGTGGTTCGCGAACCCGTACAGCTCACGGCCCCCGGCCCGGGCGCGGGCGAAGGCCGTACCGAGCGTCGGGGCGAAGTCCGCGAAGACCTCCGAACCGGTCTCGGCGGGCGCGTCCGTGAAGTCGGGGGAGGCGGGCACCCCGCTCACCAGCGGCTGCGCGTCCTCCGCCGGACCCGCGCCCCGGGCGGCGGCCTCGGCGGCGCGCACCAGCGGCTCCAGGTCGTCCGTGGTCACCGCGGACCGGGAGACGACGCCGGACGCGGTGCCCTTCGCCCCGTCCGCGGTCGCGATGACGGTCAGGGTCCGCCCCCGGGTCACCCCGTTCGTGGTGAGTGCGTTGCCCGCCCAGCGCAGATTGGCGGAGGACTCCTCGTCGGCGATGACCACCAGGCCGTCCGTGGTGGACAGCTCCAGGGCCCGCTCGACGATCTCGTACGGCTTGCTGACGCGGCTCATCGTCCGGCCTCCTGCGTCGTGTTGAGACTGTGCCTACCCGGGGGACGACCCCCGGACCCCCAGCCGGTTCCGTGGTCGCGGCTCATCGTCCCGCCTCCTGCGTCGTGTTGAGGATGTTGACACCCCGGAAGAGGGCGGAGGGGCAGCCGTGCGAGACCGCCGCGACCTGGCCCGGCTGGGCCTTGCCGCAGTTGAACGCGCCGCCCAGCACGTACGTCTGGGGACCGCCGACCTTCTCCATCGAGCCCCAGAAGTCCGTGGTCGTCGCCTGGTACGCCACATCGCGCAGCTGCCCGGCGAGCCTGCCGTTCTCGATGCGGAAGAACCGCTGCCCGGTGAACTGGAAGTTGTGGCGCTGCATGTCGATCGACCAGGACCGGTCGCCGACCACGTAGATCCCGCGCTCGACCCCGCCGATCAGGTCCTCCGTGGACAGCCCGCCCGGATCCGGCCGGAGCGACACGTTCGCCATGCGCTGCACGGGGACGCGGCCCGGCGAGTCCGCGAACGCGCAGCCGTTGGAGCGGCCGAGCCCCGTCAGCCTCGCGATCCGGCGGTCCAGCTGGTAGCCGACCAGGGTGCCGCCCTTCACCAGGTCCCACGACTGAGCCTCGACGCCCTCGTCGTCGTACCCGATGGTCGCGAGACCGTGCTCGGCGGTGCGGTCGCCCGTCACGTTCATCACGGGCGAGCCGTACGCCAGCTTGCCCAGCTGGTCGAAGGTGGCGAACGAGGTCCCGGCGTACGCCGCCTCGTACCCCAGCGCCCGGTCCAGCTCGGTGGCGTGGCCGATCGACTCGTGGATGGTCAGCCACAGGTTCGACGGGTCGACGACCAGGTCGTACACACCCGCCTCGACGCTCGGCGCGCGCATCTTCTCCGCGAGCAGCCCGGGGAGCCGCTCCAGCTCGCCGTCCCAGTCCCAGCCGGTCCCGGTCAGGTACTCCCAGCCCCGGCCCGCCGGCGGCGCGATGGTCCGCATCGAGTCGAAGTCACCGCTCGTGCCGTCCACCGCGACGGCCGTGAACTGCGGGTGGATCCGCACCCGTTGCTGCGTGGTGACGGTGCCCGCCGTGTCCGCGTAGAACTTGTTCTCGTGCACGGTCATCAGGGACGCGTCCACATGCGCGACGCCCTCCGCGCCCAGCAGCCGCCCGCTCCACTCGGCGAGCAGTGCCGCCTTCTCCTCGTCCGGTACGGAGAAGGGGTCGACGTCGTAGGCCGAGACCCAGGTCCGCTCGCCGTGCACCGGCTCGTCCGCCAGTTCGACCTTCTCGTCCGACCCGGCCGCCGCGATCACCTTGGCCGACAGCTTCGCCATCGCGACGGCCTGCGAGGCCACCTTCGCGGCCGCGTCCATCGTCAGGTCGACGCCCGATGCGAACCCCCAGGCGCCGCCGTGCACCACCCGCACCGCGTACCCGAGGTCTGTGCTGTCCGACGCCCCGGCCGGCCGGGCGTCCCGCAGCCGCCAGGAGGCGCTGCGCACCCGTTCCAGCCGGAAGTCGGCGTGGGTGGCGCCGAGTGCTCGTGCTCGGGCGAGCGCCGCGTCGGCCAGCGCGCGCGACGGCAGGGCCAGGAATGACTGATCTACCTCATGGGGCACAGGGAGTTCCCTTCTCGATACACCACGGCAGTGAACCACGCCGGAGGGTGACCGCACCGGGGGATATCCCGTACACGTGGGGCGACCATGCAAGCGTGCGGACTGTAGGAACCCCACAGCGCCCCGGTCAAGCCACTGTCAGGGCCCGATTCCTCGATCGACGCATGGTACCGATAGGTTTTCGACGTACCACACCGTCAAGGAAAGGGTGATCCGTTGAGCCGCTCGGTTCTCGTCACCGGAGGAAACCGGGGCATCGGCCTCGCCATCGCCCGCGCCTTCGCCGACAACGGCGACCAGGTCGCGATCACCTACCGTTCCGGAGAGCCGCCCCAGGTGCTCACCGAGGCCGGTGTCCTCGCGGTCCGCTGCGACATCACGGACGCCGAGCAGGTGGAGCAGGCCTACAAGGAGATCGAGGAGAAGCACGGTCCCGTGGAGGTGCTGGTCGCCAACGCCGGTATCACCAAGGACCAGTTGCTGATGCGGATGTCGGAGGACGACTTCACCTCCGTCCTGGACACCAACCTCACCGGCACCTTCCGGGTGGTCAAGCGCGCCAACCGTGCCATGCTGCGCGCCAAGAAGGGCCGCGTCGTCCTGATCTCCTCCGTCGTCGGCCTCCTCGGCTCGGCCGGGCAGGCCAACTACGCCGCCTCCAAGGCCGGGCTCGTCGGCTTCGCCCGGTCGCTGGCCCGTGAACTCGGCTCGCGGAACATCACCTTCAACGTCGTCGCCCCCGGTTTTGTCGACACCGACATGACCCAGGCGCTCACCGAGGAGCAGCGCAAGGGCATCGTGTCCCAGGTGCCGCTCGGCCGCTACGCGCGGCCCGAGGAGATCGCCGCCGCGGTGCGCTTCCTCGCCTCCGACGACGCGTCGTACATCACTGGAGCCGTCATTCCCGTTGACGGCGGATTGGGCATGGGTCACTGATCACCATGAGCGGAATTCTCGACGGAAAGCGCATCCTCATCACCGGGGTGCTGATGGAGTCGTCCATCGCGTTCCACGCCGCGAAGGTGGCCCAGGAGCAGGGTGCCGAGGTCATCCTCACGGCCTTCCCCCGCCCCACCCTGACCGAGCGCATCGCCAAGAAGCTGCCGAAGCCGGCCAAGGTCATCGAGCTGGACGTGACCAACCAGGAGCACCTGGACCGGCTGGCCGGCCTGGTGCGCGAGGAGCTCGGCTCCCTGGACGGCGTCGTCCACTCCATCGGCTTCGCGCCGCAGGACGCGCTCGGCGGCAACTTCCTCAACACGCCGTTCGAGTCCGTCGCCACCGCGATGCACGTCTCGGCGTTCTCGCTGAAGTCGCTGGCCATGGCCTGCAAGCCGCTGATGAGCGAGGGCGGCTCGATCGTCGGCCTCACCTTCGACGCCCAGTACGCCTGGCCGCAGTACGACTGGATGGGCCCGGCCAAGGCCGCGCTGGAGGCCACCTCCCGCTACCTCGCCCGTGACCTGGGCAAGGACGGGCTGCGCTGCAACCTCATCTCCGCCGGGCCAATCGGCTCCATGGCCGCCAAGTCCATCCCGGGCTTCTCGGACCTGGCCGACGTCTGGAACCACCGCGCCCCGCTCGCCTGGGACATGACCGACCCGGAGCCGGCCGGCCGCGGCATCGTGGCCCTGCTCTCCGACTTCTTCCCGAGGACGACGGGCGAGATCATCCACGTCGACAGCGGCGTGCACATGATGGGCGCCTGACCCGCACGGCGGCCCCGCGACGGCCCCCGGCCGCGTACCCCCTCCCGGTTCTCCGGAGGGGGTACGCGGCCGGGGGCCGTCGCGCAGCCCGTGGCCGCCCGCTGCCGTTCCGGTCGAAAAGTCGGACGATCCACCGCAGAATGAGGAGGAACCGGACTTCTGGTCAGGCTGCGGGAGGGAGATCGCCGTGCGTCCCACGCGCCGCCGAACCCGTCTCCTCCTGGCCGCCCCGGTGGCCGTCGCCGCCCTCGCCGTACCCCTGGGAGTACACGCCGCCAGAGGGGCCGACTCCGGCACGGGAGAGGGGCCCCCGAAGCCCGAACCGGCCGGCTCCGAGTGCCGTACGTCCGTCGAGGGCTCCCGGGTCGTCGCGTACTGCCACAACCCGTACCCCTCCACCGACCTCGTCCGGCTGCACACCGAATGCGACCGCTGGTGGGACGTCGACGCGGACGGCGCGGCGGTCGCGGTGGAGCCCGGCCGGACCGTACGGCTGGAGGACCGCTGCTGGAAAGAGGTCGCCACGGCCTGGGTCAGCCACCACCCCGCCCCGCTGTGAGCGGGCCCCGAGGGGTCATACCCGGTCCGTCAGGCAGTGCAGCGCGTGGCTCGCCGCCTCGGCCGCCGCCGTCTCCGCGTCCCCGGCCCGGATCGCCTCGACCAGCCGGCCGTGGTCCATGTGATTCTCCGGCAGCAGCTCGGGGCCCACATCGCCACGCAGATAGTCGCGCAGCAGGTCCCCGAGGTCGGCGTAGAGTTCGGTCAGGACATCGTTGTGCGATGCCGCGACCACCGCCAGGTGCAGCGTCGCGTCCGCCGCCACGAACGCCTCCGCGTCCCCCGACGCCCAGGCCTCCTCCCGGCGCGCCATCAGCGTGTCCAGCTGCCGCAGATCCCGCTCGGTGCGCCGGACCGCCGCAAGCCGGGCCGCCGACGACTCCAGCGTCGAGCGCAGCTCCGCGACATGACGGGGATCGGCGGCCGCGAACCTGCGGTGCATCACCCCGGCCAGCTCGCTCGTGGCGATCACATAGGTGCCGGAGCCCTGCCGGATGTCCAGCAGCCCGTTGTGCGCGAGGGCCCGCACGGCCTCGCGCACGGTGTTACGGGCCACGCCGAGCTGCTCGACCAGCTCGGGCTCGGTCGGAATCCGCGAGCCGACCGGCCACTCGCCCGAGGTGATCTGGTTCCGCAACTGGGCGATCACCTGGTCGGAGAGTGCCGAACGCCGTGGAGACGTCAGCGCCATGGTGCTCCTTGCTCGTGAGCTGTCAGGTCCGGGCCGGATTCTCTCAAGGAAATCCGGGGGATCCCGGGGGTCCCGGAGATTCGCGCGATTGGACAATCAATCATCCCATGATTCTATGATGCCTCCATGCCGGACGACGAGACGCAGACCCCGACCCTGAACCGCGGCGGCGCCGCGCGCACGCCCCACGACACCCGGGCCCAGCTGCTCCCCGGTGCGGCCGAGGCTCCCGCGCCCTGGCTGCTGCGCCTCATCGCCGTGGGACTCGTCCTGGCCGCACTCAACCTGCGTCCCGCCATCACCAGCCTCGGCGCCCTCCTCGAAGAGGTCCGCCAGGGACTGCACATGAGCGGGAGCGTGGCCGGCGTCCTCACCTCCGTACCGCCGCTCTGCTTCGCGGTCTTCGGGGTCATGGCGCCGCGCCTGGCCCGCCGCTTCGGCGCGGGCGCCGTCGTCTGCGCGGGCATGGCCGCCATCGCGGCCGGCCTGCTCGTCCGCCCGTACATCGGCTCCACCGCCGGCTTCCTGGCCGCCAGCGCGCTCGCCCTGATGGGCATCGCCGTGAGCAACATCCTGATGCCGGTGATCGTCAAGCGCTGGTTCCCCGACCGCGTCGGCACCATGACCGGCCTCTACTCCATGGCCCTGGCCCTCGGCACCGCGCTGGCCGCCGCCGTCACCGTCCCCGTCACCGGGGCGCTGGGCGGCGACTGGCAGACGGGTCTCGTCGTCTGGGCCGTGCTCGCCGCCGTCGCGGTGCTGCCCTGGATCGTCCTCGTACGCGACCGCACCCCGGCCCCCGGTACGTCCCCTTCGGGCTCGTCCACATCCGGTCCGGCCGCCTCCGGCACACCGGCCGCGGAAGCTCCGGCCCTCCGGATCACCCGCAGCCGCACCGCCTGGGGCCTCGCCTGCTTCTTCGGGCTCCAGGCCACGGCCGCGTACATCACCATGGGCTGGATGCCGCAGATCTTCCGCGACGCCGGGGTCTCCGCCGGCACGGCCGGACTCCTGCTCGCGGTCACCATGGCGATGGGCGTTCCGCTCGCCTTCGTCATCCCCCGGGTCGCCTCCCGGCTCAAGCAGCAGGGCCCCATCGTCGTCGTGCTCGGCCTGTGCGGCCTGAGCGGCTACAGCGGCCTCTACCTCGCCCCCGCCGCGGGCGCCTGGGCCTGGGCCCTGCTCCTCGGCGTGGCCAACTGCGCCTTCCCGCTCGCCCTCACCATGATCGGCATGCGGGCCCGGTCCGGCGCGGGCGTGGTCCGGCTCTCCGCCTTCGCCCAGTCCACCGGCTACCTGCTCTCGATCCCCGGCCCGCTGCTCGTCGGCGTGCTCTACCAGCACAGCGGCGGCTGGGGACTGCCGATCGCCCTGATGGCGGGCCTCATGATTCCCCAGATGGTGGCCGGGATCCTCGCGGGCCGGGACCGGACGATCGAGGACGAATGCTGAGATGCGACACTGACGTCATGCCAGTGCTCGATCCGAATCCCCAGAACGGCCAGAAGAAGCTTCTCCTCGTGTTCGGGGCGATGCTCCTCATCACCGTCGTCATCGGTGTGATCGCCACGATCGCCTCGCCCTGACGCCCGAGGACCCGGTGGACCCCGTGGGGGTGGGGCCAGCACCCCCTTTCCCCTAGGGGGCCAGGGTCAGGGTGAAGTGGGTGGGTCACCGGATGGGACCGGCCGCTCCCACTCCGTAGGTTCTTCGGTAACGACCCGATGACCAACGGAGGCGGACATGCCGGCACCGACGCACACCAGGTCCCACCGACCGGCCGCGGACGGCGTCGAGATCCGGTTGCCCTGGTGGGCAGTCGCCCTGCCCGCCGTCGCGTTCGCCGCTCTGCTGCTGATGATCCTCAGCCCCGGACAGGCCCGGGCCGCCACCGGCGACCCCGCGCTCGGACAGCTGGTCGAGCGCGCCCTCCAGCTGCTGTCCCGCTGAGGCGAAGCCGCCCCGGAGCGGCGCGCCAACTACCCGGACGAGCACGTCAACACCCTGCGCCCGAGGCCGCATTTCATGCGAAGCTGAGGTGTATGAGCGTTGAGACACCTCGCAGGATCGTCCTTCTCCGGCATGCCAAGGCGGAATGGTCACAGGCTTCCGATCATGAGCGCCCGCTGGCCGAGCGCGGCCGCAAGGACGCGCCCGTGGCCGGCCGCAGGCTCGCCGATTCCGGCATCGATTTCGATCTGGCCCTCTGCTCCAGTGCCGCCAGGACGCGGGAGACCTGGAAGCTGGCGGTCCATGAATTCTCCCAGCGACCCCGGACCGTCTACGAGCAGAGGCTGTACGAGGCCTCCCTCGGCGAACTGATCGCCCTGTTCAACGAGACCCCGGACGAGGTCCGCAACCTCCTGGTCATCGGCCACAACCCCGGGATGCACGGGGCCGCCGACGCCCTCTCCGGCTCGGCCGAGGACGACACGCTGGCCCGGATGACCCGGGACGGCTTCCCCACGGCCGCCTACGCCGTGCTGGAGTTCCCCGGCTCCTGGAAGAGCGTGGAGCACGGGGCGGGCAAGCTCACCGAGTACTGGACGCCGAACGACTGAGCGGTCTCCCGTACCCCTGACCACGCGAACGCGCTGGGCCCCGGCACATCTCCTGGATGCGACCAACAGCATCCGTCCCCTGTGCCGGGGCCCTCCTGCGTATACCTCCGGAACCGGCGGCTCCGGGCGGCTCCGGGGTCGTCAGTCGACGAGACCGTCCGCCGCCTCGACCTCCTCGCGGGTGATGCCGAGCAGATAGAGCACGGTGTCCAGGAACGGCACGTTCACCGCGGTGTGCGCCGCCTCGCGGACCATCGGCTTGGCGTTGAACGCGACGCCGAGTCCGGCGGTGTTCAGCATGTCGAGATCGTTCGCCCCGTCCCCGATCGCCACCGTCTGGGCCAGCGGCACCCCCGCCTGCTCGGCGAAGCTCCGCAGTAGCCGTGCCTTGCCCGCCCGGTCCACCACCTCGCCGACGACCCGGCCGGTGAACTTGCCGTCCACCACCTCCAGGGTGTTGGCCGAGGCGAAGTCGAGGCCGAGCTGTTCCTTCAGGCCGTCCGTGACCTGGGTGAAGCCGCCGGAGACGACGCCGACCTGATAGCCGAGCCGCTTCAGCGTACGGATCAGGGTGCGGGCGCCGGGGGTGAGCCGTACCTCGGTGCGGACCTTGTCCACCACCGAGGCGTCCAGCCCGGCCAGCAGCGCGACCCGGGCGTGCAGCGACTGCTCGAAGTCCAGCTCGCCGCGCATCGCCTGCTCGGTCACCTCGGCGACCTCGGCCTCGCAGCCCGCGTGCGCCGCGAAGAGCTCGATCACCTCGTCCTGGATCAGTGTGGAGTCGACGTCCATGACCACCAGCCGCTGGGCCCGCCGGCTCAGCCCGGCCGAGACGACCGCGACGTCCACGCCGATCTCCGCGGCCCCGGTCGCCAGCGCGGTCCGCAGCTCCGCGGTCCCGGTCCCCGACACCGCGAACTCGACAGCGGTGACCGGGTACTTCGCCAGCCGGAAGATACGGTCGATGTTCCCGCCGGTCGAGGTGATGGTGGCCGCTATGGCGGCGGTCGACTCCGCGGTGAGCGGGTGCCCCAGCACCGTCACATGGGAACGGCCGTCACCGCGGGGACGGTTGTCGCCGATGCCGGAGATGATCTCGGCCTGCAGTTTCAGGGAGTCGGCCCAGCTGTGCACGGTCGCTCGCAGATCGCCCTCGGTCGTTCCGCCCGCGGTGGGCGCGGTGACCAGGGCGCACAGCACGATGCGGCCCCGGGTGACGACCTGCTCGATGTCCACGACGTCGACCGAGTACGCGGCGAGGGTGTCGAAGAGCCCGGCGGTGATGCCCGGACGGTCCTTGCCGAAGATCTTGACGAGAAGCGTGGGTGCGTCGCCGCCCGGAGGGGTCCCGTCGCCGGTCCCGTCGACCCGACGGGGCTCAGGGGGCTCAGAAGGCTCAGGAGATGAGAGGGGCTGAGGTGGCTGAGGTGGCTGAGGTGCGCTCATGGTGCTCCCACCGTATCGGTCCCGCCACCTCCTCCGGCCGTCCGTCCCGAGTGCCGGACGGAATCGGCCCGGCACCGCCCGCGGCAGCGCCCGCGGAGCCGGGCGGCGGTTCCTTCCCGGCCCGGCGAGGAGTCGCAGATCTGGCCGGTACGGGTCTTGCGTCCGGCCGCGCCAGGTGTCTCGTATCTGCCGTTATGAAGTCACTGAAGGTTCTCTGGTCGGTAATCAGCTCTTCATCCGGACTTCTTCCGTTCCGATCCTGTTTCACCCCCCCCGGATCGGGGTGGTCGCGCAGGTCTCCGGGCGCTCTATACCCGCCCGACTTTCGGATCGGGGACTGGTCCTGGAATAGTTCCCCACGATGTTCAGCATCCCTAGACTCCCTGCGACGGGGGTAACACGGGGGACAACTAGTGGGGCGCGGAGTGCCGGAACTCGTACTGGAATTGAATGGCAGCACCTGGACGCTCGATCCGTCCAGGTCGTACACCCTTGGACGTGATCCGCAGGGCGACCTGACGATCGACGACGCCAGAGTGTCGTGGCGGCATGCCACGATCAGCTGGAACGGCCGCAGTTGGTCCATCGAGGACCACGGCAGTACCAACGGCACCTACGTGCAGGGCCAACGGATCCAACAGGTGGAAATCGGCCCCGGCTCGGTGCTGAACCTGGGCAACGCCACCGACGGGCCCCGGGTGAGCTTCAGCCCCGCCGCGGGTGCCGGTGTCGCCGGCGGTCAGGCGGCCGGAGCCCAGCAGGCTCCGGTGCAGCAGCCCCACCAGCAGCCCCAGGGCGGCGGCGCGGGCTGGCACGGACAGCAGGCACCCGCGCACCAGGCCCCGGCTCAGCAGCAGGCCTGGCAGCAGCAGGCCCCGCACCAGCAGGTGCCGCACCAGCAGGGCCCCGGGCATCCGGCCGGTCCGGGACAGGGCGGTGCCGCGGGGGCGCCACCGGTCTACGGCGACCGCAGCCCGACGACGTTCCACCAGCTGGCCCTCGGCCGGGTCATGCGCATCGGCCGTGCGCTGGAGAACGAACTGGTCATCTCCGACCTCCAGGTCTCCCGCAACCACGCCGAGTTCCACGCGACGCCCGACGGCCGCTTCGAGATCCGTGACCTCGGCTCGCACAACGGCACGTACGTCAACGGTCTGCCGCTCCACAAGTCCGGCTCGGCCCTCATCGGCCCGAACGACATCGTCGGCGTCGGTCACTCGACGTTCCGGCTGGTCGGCGAACGGCTGGAAGAGTTCGTCGACACCGGCGAGGTCTCCTTCTCCGCCCGCCACCTCACGGTGACGGTCGACGGCGGGAAGCAGATCCTCAAGGACGTCTCCTTCGGCGTCCCGGAGAAGTCGCTGATCGCGGTCATCGGCCCGTCCGGTTCCGGAAAGTCCACCCTGCTCAAGGCGCTCACCGGCTACCGGCCCGCCAATCAGGGAGATGTCCTCTACGACAACCGGAACCTGTACAAGCAGTTCGCCGAGCTGCGCCAGCGCATCGGTCTGGTCCCGCAGGACGACATCCTGCACAAGGAACTGACCGTCACCAAGGCTCTCAAGTACGCGGCCAAGCTCCGCTTCCCCGCGGACACCACCGAGGCCGAGCGCCAGTCCCGGATCACCGAGGTCCTCGCCGAGCTCAAGCTCGACATCCACAAGGACAAGAAGATCACCTCGCTCTCCGGCGGCCAGCGCAAGCGCGTCTCGGTCGCCCTGGAGCTGCTCACCAAGCCCTCGCTGATCTTCCTGGACGAGCCGACCTCCGGCCTCGACCCGGGCATGGACCGTGACGTCATGCAGCTGCTGCGCGGCCTCGCCGACGACGGCCGCACGGTGCTCGTGGTCACGCACTCGGTCGCCGAGCTGGCGATCTGCGACAAGCTCCTCGTGATGGCGCCCGGCGGTTCCGTCGCCTACTTCGGTCCGCCGGAGGAAGCGCTGAACTTCTTCGGCTACACCAGCTGGGCCGACGTCTTCTCCGCCTTCGAGAACTACCGCGACTACGACTGGGCGGGCCGCTGGCGCGGTTCGCAGCACTACCAGATGTACGCGGCCGACATCGACGCGGTGGCGGCTCAGCCGGTCAACACGCCACCCCCGCAGCAGATGCGCCCGCCGAAGCCGCAGACCTGGGGCACGCAGCTGTGGACCCTGGTGCGCAGGTACGTCTCCGTCATCGCCTCCGACAAGCTCTTCCTCGGCCTGATGGTGGCGCTGCCCGCGATGATCGGTGTGCTGAGCGCGGTCATCCCGGCGGACTTCGGACTGGCCGCGCCCACCCCGCCGGCCCGGTTCAACTCCAAAGCCGGGATCATCCTGCTGATCCTCGCGTTCGGCATCTGCTTGGCCGGCTCGGCCAACTCCGTACGAGAACTGATCAAGGAACGCGTCATCTACGAACGGGAGCGGGCCACTGGCCTCTCCCGATCGGCCTATCTGATGTCCAAGGTGATAGTGCTCGGCGTGATCACGGCCTTCCAGAGCGTCGTCCTCTGCGGCATCTGCTTCGCCGCCCGTGAGCTGCCGGCCGAGGGCCTGTTCATGCCTCCGGCCGTCGAGATCTGCCTCTCCATCGTGGTCCTCGGGTTCACCTCGATGATGTTCGGCCTGGTGATCTCCGCACTGGTCAAGACCTCCGAGATGACCATGCCGCTGCTGGTCATGTTCGCGCTCGTCCAGGTGGTCTTCACCGGCCTCCTCTTCCAGCTGTACGGATCACTCGGCCTGGAGCAGTTCGCCTGGCTGATGCCGTCCCGCTGGGGCGTGGCCGCGGCCGGCACCACACTGGACCTGGCCCACGTGATGCCGCCGTGGGACCCGAAGAACCCGACCGACCTCGACGTGCTGTGGGAGCACACGGCGACCCAGTGGGGGATCAACATCTCCGTGCTGCTGGTGATCGGCCTCATCTGCGGTGTCGCGGTCGCCCGCCTGCTGCGCCGCCACGAGCCCGAGGTCATGCGCAAGTAGGGGCCGTACGGAACGACGCCGGAGGCCGGAACCCCCGCGGGGGTTCCGGCCTCCGGCATGTGTACGGCCGTGCTCAGCTGTGCGGCCGGGCTCAGTACGCGCTGTTCACGTTGTCCATGGAGCCGTAGCGGTCGGCGGCGTAGTTGCAGGCGGCGACGATGTTGGCGACCGGGTCGTACAGGTCCTTCTTGGTGCCCGCCACGTGGTAGCGGTCGAAGGTCGGCTGGATCACCTGGAGCAGCCCCTTGGACGGGACGCCGTTGCGGGCGTTGATGTCCCAGTTGTTGATGGCCCAGCGGTTGCCGCTGGACTCCCGGATGATGTTGCGGTGGATCCCGTCGTACGAGCCCGGGATGCCTTCCTTCTTCATGATCGACATGGCCTCGCGGATCCAGCCGTCCAGGTTGTTGGCGTAGACGGGCTTGCGCGCGGTGGAGCGGTTCGCGGCCTCGGTGCCGCGCTTCTTCGCGTCCGCCTTGGCCTTGGCGGCCTTGTCCTTCGCGTCGGCGGCGGCCTTCGCCTTCGCCTTGGCGTCCGCGGCGGCCTTGGCCTTCGCCTTGGCGTCCGCGGCGGCCTTGGCCTTCGCGGCGTCGGCGGCCTTCACCAGCTTCTCGGCGGTGGAGTGCTGTTCGATCATGCTGTTCTGCACGGTCCTGGCCTGCGCGGAGCTGGCGGTGAAAGCCACGGGTGCGGCGGCGGCCGCCGCCTGCGGGGCGATCTCGGCCTCGGCGTTCGACGGGACGAGCGAGAAGGTCAGGGCGGCGACGCCAAGGGCCGACACACCGGCCACGGAGATCTTCTGGACCTTGTTCAGACGACGGACACGGCTGGGTATGCGAGTCGCAGACATGTAGGGCTACCTCTTCGAACGCTCAGGTGTCCTCACGGAGGACGAGACCGGAGGCGGTGATGCGTACCTCCGTCGGGGACGAGAGCAATTCTTAGCGGCAGCAAAATCCTGTGGCAAAGGTGTGACGTACGAAGCCGGGTAGTGGGAGAGGGTCCTGTTCGTCCGAAATGAGCCCCGCATGCGCCAGCTCAAATCGCCTTTATGTGTCCACTAGGTATGTTCGTAAGTGACGTAGGCCCTATGCCTGGGCTCACATCGGCGACGTAACAGTCTCACCACTCGTTGCTGGAGTAATTCGGAGTGTTACGTTCCTCATCCGGTAGGAGGAGATGGACGTCCCCGAACTCGTGCCAGAGGTACCGCTCCTGGAGCGCCGCCTCGTACCCGCGGCGCAGCGCCTCCCGCCCCGCCACCGCCTCCAGCATCAGCAGATGCGAGGCCTCCGGCTCGTGCAGCCCGGTCAGCAGCCCGTCCACCACCCGCACGCCGCGCCGCGGCGTCACCACCAGATCCGTCCACCCCGCCACCGGCCGCACCACCCCGTCCGCCCCCGCCGCCGACTCCAGCGCCCGCACGGCCGTCGTCCCCACCGCGATCACCCGCCCGCCCGCCGCACGGTCCTCGCCCCGCGCCGCCCGTACGGCGTTCACCAGCCACGCCGTCGCCGCCGGCACCGAGAACCGCTCCGGGTACGGCGGCTCGTGCGCCTCCGCCGAGGCCACCCCCGTATGCAGGGACAGCGGAGCGAACAGCACCCCCCGGCGTACCAGCTCCGCCACCAGCGCGGCCGTGAAGGGCCGCGCCGCACTCGGCATCTCCGCCGAGCCGCTCCCGTCCGGCGAGGGCGCCGCGAACACCGTCTGGTACGCCGCCGGCGGCTGATCCCGATCCGTGTACCCGTACCGGATCGGCCGCCCGTACCGCCGCAACAGCTCCGGCACCGGCTCCGGCACCCGCGCCCACCACAGCCGGGCCCCCGCCGCCGGACCCAGCGGCTCCTCCAGCACCAGGGCGTTCCCGCCCGGCAGCCGCACCACCGCCCCCGCCGGACCGCCCGGCCGCGGCCCGGT
>NZ_NEUE01000137.1 GCF_002910905.1 Streptomyces sp. SM11
AGGCAGCACTGGCCGGAGCGGTCGCCGTGGCAGCGGCGGATCTGGCGCTGCTGCTGGCCCGGGGTGCGACCGCAGCCTGAACAGGCCTGCCCAGGCACATATCTGACGCAGCGTCATTCCGTACGCCTGAATGACATGACCATGCAAGGACCGTTGACAGATCCGAAGCAGAGCAGAAATCCATGAACCCCCAGGCGTAAAAGATTGACTTTCAACCTCAAATATTGTGGAAGCAGAGGACATCATGAGAGGGAAACGACTCACCGGACGGTCGGTCACCGGGCTGTTGATAGCCGCGATGGTCTCCGTCGGACTCCTGCCCGTCGCCGCGAGCGCGGCTGAGGCCACCGATCTGGCCCGCGGCAAGCCCGTCGTCGCCAGCGGATCACACGGCGGGTACCCGGCCGCCAACGCCAACGACGGCGACGTCAACAGCTACTGGGAGTCGAACGGACTGCCGGCCGATCTCACGGTGAAGCTCGGCGCCGACGTGGACCTGGAGTCCGTGGTCGTCAAGCTCGACCCGGACCCGATCTGGGCGAGCCGGACGCAGGACATCCAGGTGCTCGGCCGGACCCAGGACGGCACCGCGTTCACCTCGCTCCGGGCCCGCGCCACCTACGCGTTCAACCCGGGCGGCAACCAGAACACGGTGACCATCCCGGTGGACGGCCGGGTCGCAGACCTCCAGCTCAGGTTCTTCTCCAACACGGAGGCGCCGGGCGCGCAGATCGCCGAGATCCAAGTGCTGGGAACGGCCGCGCCCAACCCCGACCTCACCGTGAGCGCTCTGTCCTGGAGCCCTTCGTCCCAGTCCGAGACAGATGACATCACGGTCGAGGGGACCGTCCGCAACGCCGGTTCGGCCGCCTCCCCGACGACGACCGTCAACGTGAGCCTGGACGGCGTGGTCGTGGGCAGCGCCCCGGTCGGCCCGCTCGCCGCGGGGGGCTCGGCCCCCGTCGCGGTCGAGGCCGGCAAGCGGCCGCAGGGCTCGTACACCGTATCGGCGCTGGTGGACCCGACCGACACGGTCGCCGAATCGGACAACGCCAACAACAGCCGCACCACTGCCTCCCCGCTGGTGGTCGGACAGATCCCGGGCCCGGACCTGGAGGTCCGCTCCATCTCCGCCAGCCCGGCCGACCCGGCCGTCGGCGCGGTGGTCACCTTCACCGTGGCGGTGCACAACCGCGGCACCAGCGCGGTGAGCGCGGGCACCGTCACCCGACTGACCGTCGGCTCCACCACGCTCAACGGCACCACCCCGGCCATCGCGGCGGGCGGGACCGCGAACGTCGCGGTCGACGGCAGCTGGACGGCGGCGAGCGGCGGCGCCACGCTGACCGCCACCGCGGACGCCACGGACCTGGTCGCGGAGACCGGCGAGACCAACAACACCTTCGCCCGCTCCATCGTGGTCGGACGCGGCGCGGCCGTGCCGTACACGGAGTTGGAGGCGGAGGACGCCGATTACGAGGGCACGCTGCTGCGGTCCGACGCCGTGCGCACCTTCGGGCACACCAACTACGAGACCGAGTCCTCCGGCCGCGAGTCGGTGCGGCTCGACTCCACCGGTGAGTTCGTCGAGTTCACCTCGACCGCCCCGTCGAACTCCGTCGTCGTACGCAACTCCATCCCGGACGCGCCGGGCGGCGGCGGCCGCGAGGCGACCATCAGCCTGTACACCGACGGCGAGTTCGTCCGCAAGCTCGACCTCTCCTCGAAGCACAGCTGGCTCTACGGGAACACCGACAGCCCCGAAGGGCTCACCAACACCCCCGGCGGCGACGCGCGGCGGCTGTTCGACGAGTCCCACGCCCTGCTCACCCGGACCTACCCGGCGGGAACGAAGTTCCGTCTCCAGCGGGACGCGAGCGACAACGCCTCCTTCTACGTCATCGACCTGATCGACCTGGAACAGGTGGCGGCGCCCTCGTCAACGACGGGATCGACGACACGGACGCGATCCAGCGCGCGGTGACGGCGAACCAGAACGGCGAGATCGACTGCGTGTGGATCCCGGCGGGCCAGTGGCGCCAGGAGCGGAAGATCCTCACCGACGACCCGCTCGACCGGGGCCAGTGGAACCAGGTCGGCATCCGGGACGTGACGATCCGGGGTGCGGGGATGTGGCACTCCCAGCTCTACACACCGGCGACGACGCCCACGCGGTCTGGTCCAGCAAGTACGTCAAGGACCAGTCCGTCGACATCGGCCACGACAACAGCTTCCGCAACAGCACCATCCAGCTCCCGTGGCGTGCCAACGGCATCGCGATCTACGGGGGTCACGACAACAGGATCGAGAACAACCTGATCTCCGACACGATGAACTACCCGGCCATCATGCTGGCGACCGACCACGACCCGCTGCCCTTCTCCGGGCAGACGCTGATCGCCGACAACGGCCTCTACCGCACCGGCGGAGCCTTCTGGAACGAGGACCAGGAGTTCGGCGCGATCACCCTCTTCCCGCAGAACCTGCCGATCCCCGGAGTCACGATCCGCGACACGGACATCATCGACTCCGCCTATGACGGCATCCAGTTCAAGACGGGTGGCGGCCCGATGCCGGACGTCACGATCGAGAACGTCCGGATCGACAAGTCCAACAACGGATCCGGCATCCTCGCGATGGGCGGCGCCCGCGGCAACGCGACGCTCACCGACGTCACCATCACCGATTCGGCCGACGGCGACGTACTGATCGAGCCCGGCTCGCAGTTCACGATCAGCGGGGGCCCGAACGGCGCACGGGCCAAGCGGTAGGCCCCTGTACGGTTCCCGGGCCGGCGGTTCGTCGCCGGTCCGGGAAACGCCCTTGTGCACCGGCCCATCCGGTGCCGTCGCGGCTCTGGGAAGTGCGGGGTCCCGGGGCTACCCTCCGCGCATGATTCCCACGGTTGTCTGGGGTACCGGCAATGTCGGCCGCGCGGCGATCCGCGCCGTCGAGGCCCATCCGGCACTGACACTCACCGCCGTCCTCGTGCACGATCCCGCCAAGGTCGGCCGCGACGCGGGCGAGCTCGGCGGGGTCGGGCGCACGCTCGGGGTCGCGGCCACCGATGACATCGCCGCCGTCCTGGCCGCCCGCCCCCGGGCAGCGGTCTACGCGGCGTCCGGCGACATCCGCCCCGACGACGCCCTCGCCGACATCGGCCGGGCGATCCGGGCCGGCGCGGTCGTCGTCACGCCCTCCCTCTATCCGCTCTACGACCAGCGCAACGCCCCGCCGGAGCTGCGGGACCCGGTCCTGGCCGCCGTCGCCGAGGGCGGCGGCTCCCTCTTCGTCTCCGGTGTCGACCCCGGCTGGGGCAATGACGTCCTGCCCCTGCTGGTCAGCGGCCTCGGCACCGAGGTGGACGTCATCCGCTGCCAGGAGATCTTCGACTACTCCACGTACGAGCAGGAGGAGTCGGTGCGCCATCTGATCGGTATGGGGCACCCGATGGACTACGAGCCGCTGATGCTGGCGGAGAGCGTTCCGACGATGGTGTGGGGAGGTCAGATACGTCTCATGGCACGGGCACTGGGCGTCGAGCTCGACGAGATCCGCGAGACCCTGGAGCGCCGGGCGCTGGAGACGACGGTCAGCACCCGCACGATGGGCACGTTCGCGGCGGGCACCCAGGGCGCCGTGCGGTTCGAGGTGCAGGGCATCGTCGACGGCGAGCCCCGCATCGTCGTCGAGCACATCACCCGGATCCATTCCTCGTGCGCCCCGGACTGGCCGTCCCCGCCCGACGGGGTGGGCGCGCACCGTGTGGTGATCGAGGGCCGTCCCCGTATCGAGGTGACGGTCGAGGCCTCCGACGAGGACGAGAACCGGTCGGCGGGCGGGAACGCCACCGCGGTGGGACGGCTCGTCTCGGCGATCGACTGGCTGGTGGACGCGGAGCCGGGCCTGTACGACGCACTCGACGTTCCGCTGCGGCCTGCGGTCGGCAGGCTGGGAAGGAGACCGGCATGATCATCGATATTCCGGAGGACCAGGAGCCCATCGGTTACGTGTGGGGGGAGATGGTCCCCGGCATCGGCATGGCCGCCGCCACGTTCTCGATGTCCGTGTACGAGCACACGACGCTGGGCCTGCGGGAGTTCGAGGCGGCCAGGCTGCGGGTGGCGCAGATCAACGGGTGTCTGTTCTGCCTGGACTGGCGGACCGAGCGGGACGGGGCGAGGGTCGAGGAGGAGTTCACCGAAGCGGTGACCCGGTGGCGTACGACGGACGTCTTCGACGAGCGGACCCGGCTCGCGGCGGAGTACGCCGAGCGGTACACGCTCGACCATCACGGTCTGGACGACGCCTTCTGGAAACGGATGACCGCGCACTACAGCCAGGTGGAGATCGTGGAGCTGACGATGAGCATCGGCTCGTGGCTGGCGTTCGGGCGGCTCAACCATGTACTGGGGATCGACGCGGTGTGCGTCCTGCCCGGTCACGGGTGAGGGGCGGGCACCCACTGACGGAGTCCGGGGCCGCCGGGTTGGCACTCCCGGCCCCGGGCTCTCTCGTAGTCCGCCCGCGGACTCTCCGCGGGTGGCTCTACAGATCGGTTGCGATGATCCGTTCGATGTTGCGCTCGGCGAGCGCGGTGATGGTGACGAACGGGTTCACGCTGGTGTTGCCGGGGATCAGTGCGCCGTCGATGACGTACAGCCCCGGGTAGCCGTGCAGCCGGCCGTAGTTGTCGGTGGCCTTGTCCAGGACCGCGCCACCCAGCGGGTGGTAGGTGAGGTGGTCGCCCCAGATCTTGTACACACCGAAGAGGTCCGTGCGGTAGATCGTGCCTTCCTTCTGGTTGATCCTGTCGAAGATGGTCTTCGCCGCGTCGATCGACGGCTGCTTCCACGCCGTCTGCCAGTTCAGTTCGGCCTTCCCCGCCGCCGCGTTCCAGGTGAACCGCGCCCGGTTCGGGTTCTTGGTGATCGACAGGTAGAACGAGGCCCACGTCTCGATCCCGGTGGGCAGCGGCGCGACTTCGGCGAAGGCTCCGCCGGCGTCCCAGTTGTCGATGCCGCCGGTGGGGATGGCGGACTGGACCTTCCCCGTCGGGTCCCAGAGGTGGTTGGCGCGGCCGCACATGACGTTGCCGTTGTCGCCCCAGCCCTTGCCGACCTCGTCGTTGAGGAGGGGCAGCGCGCCGGTGGCCTTGAGGCCGACGAGCAGCTTGCTGGTGCCGACGCTGCCCGCGGCGAAGAACACCTTGTCCGCCGTGACGGTCTTGGTGACGGTGGTCCCACCGCCGGTGTCCAGCTGGTCGATGAGCACGGTGTAGCCGCCGCCGGGGGCCGGGGTGACCGTGGTGACCTTGTGGAGCGGGGAGATGGTGACCCGGCCGGTGGCGTTGATCCGGTCGATGTAGGTCTTCTGGAGCGACTTCTTGCCGTAGTTGTTGCCGTAGAGGATCTCGGCGTCCAGGGCCGACTTGGGGACGGTCCCGGCCGCCTCCTGCTTCATGTAGTCCCAGTCGTAGACGGCGGGCACGAAGAGGAACGGGAAGCCGGAGCGCCGGGCGTGCTTCCGGCCGACCCGGGCGTACTGGTAGCAGCCGACGGTGTCGAACCAGGCGGGATCGATGGTGGTGACGCCCAGCCCGCTGTTGGCGCGCGGGTAGTAGGTGCTGTACATCTCCCCGGCGTTCACCGTCGGGAGGATGTCGCCGAAGTTCTCCCGGCGCGGAGTGACGGCCATGCCGCCGTTGACCAGGGACCCGCCTCCGACGCCGCGGCCCTGGTAGACCGTGATGCCGGCGAACTCCTCGGCATCCAGGATGCCGGTGTAGCGGTTGACGTGTCTGTCGAGGGGGAAGCCGAGGAAGTTGCTCAGCGGCTGCTTGGTCCGGGTGCGCAGCCAGAAGGAGCGGTCGTCCGGCCTGGTGGTGTTGGCGAAGATCTTGCCGTCCGCGCCCGGGGTGTCCCAGGCCATGCCCATCTCGACCATATGGACGTCCGTGCCGGCCTGGGCGAGCCGGAGGGCGGCGACGGAGCCGCCGTATCCGGTGCCGATGACCAGGACCGGTACATGCGCCCCGGAGCCGATGGGCGCCGCTGCCGCACGCACGCTCGCCCACGACGGTGCGGGGGCCCCGGCGAGCGCCGCGCCCCCCAGAAGAGAACCTGTTCCAGCGATGAATCTTCGACGCGAGACGCCCTTGGCCTCGCCATCCTGCATGACAGTGTCGCTCATGTGACATTCCTCACTCTCGACAGAGTGAAACAGGTTCTACTGTCGATCGCGTGGTAAGTCACTAGAAACTTGGGGGTAACTTCCCGGCTCCGCCCGGTACGACGGAGGGACCCCGGACCCATCGGGGTGCCGTTGGCACATCGGGTCCGGGGCCCCTCCGGTTCGGGCGCGGAGGATCAGTAGGCGCCGAAGACGTTGTCGATCGAGCCGTAGCGGTCCGCGGCGTAGTTGCACGCGGCCGTGATGTTGGCGACCGGGTCGTAGCTGTCGGTCGAGGTGCCGGGCACGTGGTAGGCCTGGAAGGTCGGGTCGATGACCTGGAGCAGGCCCTTGGACGGGGTGCCCTTGACCGCGTTGGAGTCCCAGTTGTTGATCGCGGCCGGGTTGCCCGAGGACTCGCGCATGATGTTGCGGTGGATGCCCTCGTAGGTGCCGGGGATGCCGTGGTCGGCCATGACCGCCAGCGACTCCTTGATCCAGCCGTCCAGGTCGTTCGTGTACGTGACGGCCTTCTCGGCGGCCGGAGCAGCCTGCGCCACGGGGGCGGCGTCGGTACGCTCCGAACGGTCGGCACGGTCTGCCGAAGCACCGCGCGCGGCTGACGGGGAAGCCTTGGCGTCCGACGGGGCGGCGGCCTTGTTTCCGAGGGTCAGCTTGATACCCGGGTGAATAAGATCGGGATCCTCTCCGACGATCTTCCGGTTGCCTTCGTAGAGCTTCTCCCAGCCGCCGCTGACGGAATACTCGCGGGCGATCTTGGAAAGAGTCTCACCGGCGACCACGGAATGCTGGGCGGGCACGGCCTTCGCGGCGGAATTCACCTGAGCGGACAGCGAAGCGGGGGCCACGGCCTGCTGAGGAGCCGCAGTGGGCGCGGGGGCCGCGAAGGCACTGGTGGCGCCGATCACCGGGAGGGCGAGAACGGCTCCACCGGTGGTCACGGCGGCGAGGCCGCGGCGCAGCGAGGTGGACTGGGGACGACGGTGCTTACCCTGTGCGGGCATGGGGGATTTCCTCTCCGGCGCCTGCGAGGTGAGCTGTCGGGTTCAGACGGGAGATGTCTGGCCGCACGGTCGTGCGACTTCACCCCAAGCCGTTCCGGTAACGGTTCGGCGACTTACCTGGGTCCCCCGCTCCTGCCGTACGTGAGTGGGTTTCGGATTCCCGGACGGCGGCAGGATTCGGCGTTCCATCCGGATTGACGGTGACCGTAGGCGAGAAACGCCGAACAGAACAAGCCCCGCATTCCTGATTCCCTTTTCCACGCAAGATCGAATGACGGAATTCCCGGATCGGGCCGTGCCGTCGCGGCGTCAACTTTCTTCACACAGAAGGGAACCGATGCGTCCGCTTCCGCGTCCGCCCCCTCGGACGTGACGCTCACCACTCGCTCGCGGCGATGACAAGAACAGGCCTAGGAGAATGCAGCAAAGCACCCAGTAATCCCTTTACGGATAGATCGACCAAAAGAACCAAATCGACCATACGGGCATTGCGAAACGGACTAATCAGACACCCAGGACGAGGCCGGTCGAAGGACCCGCGGGGCGATCGCTTACGGTGTGGGGTGGAGACTGGTAAGCCAACCCTTACCTCCGACGTACGCTGTACCTGCCCGCGTTCGCCCGCCCCGAAGGATCACCACGCCATGACACGCCCCGTCCGCGTCGCCATTGTCGGAGCCGGCCCCGCCGGTATCTATGCTGCGGACGCGCTGCTCAAATCCGAGGTCTGCCAGGACCCGGGGGTCTCGATCGACCTCTTCGAGCGCATGCCCGCGCCCTTCGGCCTGATCCGCTACGGCGTGGCCCCCGACCACCCGCGCATCAAGGGCATCGTCAAGGCCCTGCACCAGGTGCTGGACAAGCCCCAGATCCGGCTCTTCGGCAACGTCAGCTACCCGCACGACATCGGCCTGGACGACCTGCGGTCGTTCTACGACGCGGTGATCTTCTCCACCGGCGCCGAGGCCGACCGGGCGCTCGACATTCCCGGCATCCAGCTGGACGGCTCCTACGGGGCGGCCGAGTTCGTCTCCTGGTACGACGGGCACCCCGAGGTCCCGCGCACCTGGCCGCTCACCGCTGAGAAGGTCGCCGTGCTCGGCGTCGGCAACGTGGCCCTGGACGTGGCCCGCGTCCTGGCCAAGACCGCGGACGAGCTGCTGCCCACCGAGATCCCGGACAACGTGTACCAGGGCCTCAAGGAGAACAAGGCGCTGGAGGTGCATGTCTTCGGGCGGCGTGGCCCCGCGCAGGCCAAGTTCAGCCCGATGGAGCTGCGGGAGCTGGACCACTCCCCCAACATCGAGGTCATCGTCAACCCCGAGGACATCGAGTACGACGAGGGCTCCATCGCGACCCGCCGGGAGAACAAGCAGGCCAACATGGTCGCGCAGACCCTGGAGAACTGGGCGATCCGTGACGTCGGCGACCGCCCGCACAAGCTGTTCCTGCACTTCTTCGAGTCCCCGGTCGAGATCCTCGGCGAGGACGGCAAGGTCGTGGCGCTGCGCACCGAGCGCACCGAGCTGGACGGCACCGGCAATGTCCGGGGCACCGGCCAGTTCACCGACTGGGACATGCAGAGCGTCTACCGCGCAGTGGGCTACTACTCGGAGGAGCTGCCCAAGTTGCCCTTCGACGTGTCCTCCGGAACCGTCCCGCACGAGGCGGGACGCGTCATCTCCGGTGACGAGCACATGGCCTCCGTCTACGTCACGGGCTGGATCAAGCGCGGCCCGATCGGCCTGATCGGGCACACCAAGGGCGACGCCAACGAGACGGTCGCCTGTGTTCTGGAGGACCGCGCCGCCGGCTGTCTGGCCGAGCCGGCCACGCCCGCTCCGGAGGCCGTCGAGGCCTTCCTGGCGGACCGCGGCGTCCGCTACACGACCTGGGAGGGCTGGCACAAGCTGGACGCCCACGAGCAGGCGCTGGGCGCCGCCCAGGGCCGTGAGCGGGTCAAGGTCGTGGAGCGCGAGGGCATGCTGGAGGCCTCCGGCGCCTTCGTGCCGGCCGAGCGCCCCGCCAACGCCTGATCGACGCAGCACCCTCCCAGGAGGGCCCGTCGTCAAACTGCCGTCACCGCCCGGCGGGCAGCAGGTCGACGACAGGTCCTAGGGGGCCGGATCCCGGGCTGCCGCCGAGCGCCCCGGGTCCGGCCCCCTGAACGTGCGCCACAGGTCGGGGCCGGACACCCGGGGTCGCCGGACCGTCGAGGTCCCGGCCCACCGGGCGGCCAGCAGGATCGCGATGTCGTCGGGGCGGTCGATGGCCGCCCTGGCCTCTCCGATGACCTGGTCGGCCGTGTCGGCCAGGGGGACCGCGCCGATGCGTTCGATGGTGGCGCGCAGCCGTTCGATCCCCTCGTCGATGTCCGTGCCGGGGCGCTCGATCAGCCCGTCCGTGAACAGGGCGAGCATCGCCCCGGGTTCGAGCCGCATCTCCGTGACCGGGTAGGTCGCGTGCCCGTCGATCCCGAGCACGATGCCGCCGGGCAGGTCCAGCACCTCCGTCCGGCCGTCGGGCCGCCGCAGCACCGGCTGCGGATGCCCTGCCCGTACGGCACGGGCCACGCCGGTCGCCGGGTCGAGGGCGATGTAGCAGCAGCTCGCGAACTGTCCCGGGTCGAGGTCGATGAGCAGCCGGTTCGTCCCGCTCATCACCTCCTGCGGATCATGGTTGCTCAGCGCGAACGCCCGTACCGCACTGCGCAGTTGCCCCATGGTCGCGGCGGCGGATACACCGTGGCCCTGTACGTCGCCGATGATCAGGGCGAGTTCGTGGCCCGTCTCGATGACGTCGTACCAGTCGCCGCCCACGTCCATACCCTGGGTGCCGGAGAGGTAGCGGCCCAGGGTGTCCACACCGTCGATCTCCGGCAGCCGGTGCGGCAGCAGGGCGTCCTGGAGTCCGCGGGCGAGGGCCGACTCGCTGTCGTAGCGCCGGGCGCGCTGCAGGGCCTGGGCGATGAGGCCGGCCAGTGCCGTCAGGACCGTACGCTCCTCCGGGCTGAAGCCGCGCGGCCGGTCGAAGCCGAGGATGCAGGAGCCGACGGGCCGCCCCGAGGCGATCAGCGGCAGGAACGCCCGCGCCCCGACGTCCGCGTCGATCGGGATGCCCGGGTAGGCCTCGGCGAGGCGCTGCATGGACTCGAAGAAGATCGGGCGGCCGGTGGTCAGGGTCTCCACCCCGGGGATGCTGACGTCGAGCCCGACCCCGTCGAAGCGGTCGAGGAAGCCCTTCGGAAACCCTGTCTCCCAGGCCAGCTGGAGATGCTGCTCGTTCAGCAGATAGATGGCGAGCTGACGGCCTCCGAACGCGGGCAGCAGCTCCTCCGTGACCACCGCGGAGACCTGACGGGCCGTGACCGCCTCGGTCAGTGCGATGGCGAGGGCCACCGGCCGGTACAGCGCGGAGGAACGGTCGGCCGTCGAGCCGATGCCCAGGCCCGGTGAGGTGACGGAGCCGGGGGCGTAGGCCGGCTGGTCGGTCGTCTGGAGGACGACGCTCACCCCGTCGTGGCCCGGGTACAGGGACACCGACAGCCAGCGTGCGGGCGGGCGCCGGGCGAGGAAGTGGACGGGGTCGCCGGCGATCAGGGCGGCCCGGTAGTGGTCCTCGTAGGCCTCGTGCCCGAACCACGGCAGGGCCCGCCACACGAGATGGCCGACCAGCTCGGCCCGGGGGTGGCCGAGCAGCTCCTCGGCGAGGCCGTTGGCGTAGGTGATCCGCCCGAGCCGGTCCAGGGAGAGGATGCCCCGGGGCAGCCGGTCGGCGGCCTCCGGCACGACGGGTCCCGCACCGAGGTCGACCAGGAAGCCGCTCAGACGGCTGGCCGACACATCGCCGTCCGGGTGGGTCCAGCGGCCGGACAGCTCCAGCAGATGGGACCGGCCGTCGGGGCCGCGCAGCCGCATCCGGCGGACCACCGGCTCGGCCGACTCCACCGTCTGCCGGGCCAGCGCCCACAGCCCGTACACGTCCTCCGGGACCAGCCGTTCGGCGAGCGCGTCGACGGTGCCCGGGAAGGCGGCGGGCGCGAAGCCGAGGATCGCGCAGAGTTCGTCGTCGGCGGCGACCTGCCCGGAGTGCAGGTCCCAGTCGAAGCGGCCGACCCGCACCGGGGGCGCGGTGGCGGCGGGCAGCTGCACGGGGACCGGCTCGGTCTCCCATACGCAGTCGACGCCCTGCCGCTCCAGGTCGGCGAGCGCGCCGCCGAGCCGTTGCCCCAGGCGGTGCAGGCGGTCGCCGTCGGCGAGGGCGACGGGCTGCCCCGGGGTGGAGGCCCGCAGGACCCCCAGCACACCCAGGTTTCCCCGGGGCCCGGCGATCGGCACCCAGAGAGAACCGAACGGAAACGGCAGCCCCGCCATCAGCTGCGGAAACCGGCGCATCGACTCCTCCGCGTCGGAGAGCAGCACGGGCCGCCCCGAGCGGTAGGCCTCGGACACCGGGAACGGACGGTTCACATGCATCCGCCACCAGGGCCGGAACAGCGGGCCCGGCAGTCCGGCGAGCACCGCGAGCCGCAACAGTCCGGGCGTTCCGCTGCGCAGGTAGACGCCGCCCGCGTAGCCGCCGGTCGACTCGACGGCGCTGACGAGGCCCTGCGCGAGGACGAGGGACAGCTCGTCGGGTGCTCGGTCACCGTCGTGTCCCCCGGCAGCGGTCCCGTTTCCGCCGGGCCAGGGATGCCGGGGCGTATCGTGCCGGGTCACACAGCCAGCATGCTCCCGGTGCGGGGTACCCCGCACCTCCGCGACCGGCCGCCCCTCGTCGGCCGGTCGCGAGGCGGAATGCGGACGCGGGTGTCAGTGCAGCTTGGCGACGGCGGTGCGGGTCGTCTTCTTGAACCCCGCCAGCGGTGCGCCGTCGAGGTCGCCGAGCTGTCCCCACTCGACGACGGTCACCGTCCGGCCGTCGCGGCCCACGGAGTAGAGCCCGATGTCGGTGGAACCGACCTCCGGGTAGGACGTGTCAATGCTGTAGACGTGCGCACCCTCCTCGACATTCACCCGGCCCTGGTGGAGCGCCTCCCCCTCCAGTCCGGGGTTCTGCTCCTTCAGCCGGTCGAGGCAGGTCTCCAGGGAGCTCCGCAGCTCGGCGGCGAGCGTCCTGGCCCGCGCGGTGGTGGTGGCGACCGTGATGGTCTGGCGGGCTCCGGTGTCCAGTTCGGTACGGAATGCCCGGTAGCGGGTGCCGGCCGCCGGAGCGATCCCGGTGGTGCACACGGACCCTTCCTCGGGCACTCCCTGGCGGACCGGACCGGCCGTCCAGGGAGTGAGGGATGCGGGCAGCTGGCCCGCGCTCAGGAACTTCGGCAGGGCGGGAGCGGGGGCCGGGGCCGCGGCGGCGGGCACCTGGGCCAGTGCGGTGACGGCCAGACCCCCGGCAGCGGCGGTCAGGAGTGCGGTGCGGAGAGTGCGCATGGGTGGGTTCCCCGTTTCGGATGGTGCGGTCAGATGGTCGTCCGGCGTCGTTCCGCCTCGTACGGCACACGGTGAGGAGCCGTACGGCGGCGGTACGGGAACGGGCTCCAGCCTGGGCCGCCGCCCCGGACGCGGACAAGCGCGACACGGCCTCCCGCCGGGCTGGAACCGTCCCACCCCCGGTGACGTGGGTGTTCTCGAAGGGCTGGAACGCCCGGGAACGGCGGCGAGGGAGGTCGAGCGGGTTGGGTGACGCCGAGGGGTCCGCACGGGCGGCGCTGGCGGAGCGGCTGAGCGCGCTGCGGGAGGGGTCGGGCCGGACGTACGCGTCGCTGGCCCGCCGCATCGGGGTCAGCGGCTCGACGCTGCACCGGTACTGCACGGGGCGGACCGTGCCCGCGGAGTTCGCCCCGGTGGAGCGGCTGGCCCGGTGGTGCGGCGCACCGGCCGAGGAACGGGAGGCGCTGCACCGCCTGTGGATCCTGGCCGACGGCGAGCGTCTCGACCGGCAGGGGACCGCGGAGGCGGAGCCGGCGGAGACGGAACCGGCGTGGCCGGCGGGGGGGCGTGCCGATGGACGTCTCGGCCGGGGAGACGGTTTCGCCCGGGGGACGAGCGGCGGACCGCGCCACCGGGGCCGGGGGGGTCCGGCGAGGCCGCATCCGCGCCACCACCTCCTGCGGACCCGGTGCCCTCCGCCGCGGAGCCGCCCCGCCCCGTGCCGTCCTCCGCCGCCGGGGACCCGGCCGTCTCCGGGGGCGGAGCGTCCGGGAAGCCGGTGCTCCGGTCGCGCCGGGTGCGGCGGTACGGGCAGGGGCTCGGCGTCCTCGCCGCGGCTGTCCTCGTCCTCTCCCTGGTCGCGGCGTTCGGAGGGACCGGACTCACGGGGGTGGACCGGCGTCCGTCGGTGGCCCACCGACCGGGCGAGCCCCCGGCGGACGCCCCGGAGCCCTCCCCCTCCGGCTCCCGCACGCCCGGAACACCGCAGGGCACACCGAGCGGGACTCCGCGGGGAACGCCGTCCGGCAGCCCCCGGCCGACCGTGCCGCCCGGCGTCGTGCCGCGCGACGAGACGGCCCCCCGGCAGTCCCGGCCCTCGCCGGGGCGGGAGTACGGGCGTGTGCCGTTCACCTGGACCGGCGACGACCACGTCTGGAAGAACGGCTGCGGCCACTCCTACCTCGTCGACCGGGCGCCCGCCGCCGTTCCGCCGCCCCCGGTGGAGGCCGACGCGGCGCCCTGGGCCGGAGCGCTCGGCGCGGTGCACGCGGGCGAGACTGGCGTCAGGATCACGCTGCAGGGCCGGGACGAGCGGGCCGTGGTGCTGGAGTCCCTGCGGATCCGGGTGGTCGAGCGCCGACCACCGGCGAAGGGCCGGGTCTACCGGATGAGCTCCGGCTGCGGCGGGGCGCTCACCCCGAGGATGTTCGACGTCGATCTGGACGTACCCCGCCCCGTCGCCCGCTCGGTCGCGGGCAACGACTCGGGCGAGCCCATCGAGGCGGTCGCCTTCCCGTACAGCGTCTCGGTCACCGATCCCGAAGTCCTCCTGATCACCGGTCGCACGGTCGGCTGCGACTGCGACTGGTTCGCGGAGCTGGCCTGGAGCAGCGGCGGCCGGTCCGGCACGGTGCGTATCGACGACGGCGGGCGGCCGTTCCGCACGAGCGGGGTACGGGGGCGGCCCGTGCTCGACCACGACACGGCCACCGGCCGCTGGGAGCCCGTGGCGGACGCGCGGGAGGCCGGGTCCTGACACGGTGACCCGCGTCGCGGAGGCGTGCGGGAGCCGGTGCGCCCATGCTGGTGGGACGGGCGGCGCGCACGGCGGACCGGTGCCGGCCGCGGACGTTCCCGGTGGAGGTGCCGATGGATCCCGTCACCGCCCTGCGGCGGATCGCCTTCCTGTTGGAACGCTCGCAGGCCGCCACCTATCGGGTGAAGGCCTTCCGTACGGCCGCCGTCGCCGTGGACGCGATGGCCGCCGGGGAGGCGGCCGAGCGGGTGTCCGCGCATTCCCTGGAGCGGGTCGCCGGGATCGGACCCCGCACGGCCGAGGTGATCCGCGAGGCCCTGGCCGGAAGGACACCCGGATATCTGGACCGGCTGGAGAAGGAGGCCGCGGCGGAGCCGCCCGTCGAGGGGGGCCAAGACCTCTTCGCCCGTCTGACGGGCGACTGCCATCTGCACTCGGACTGGTCGGACGGGGGCAGCCCGATCGAGGAGATGGGCCGGACCGCCGCGGAGCTGGGGCACGCGTGGGCGGTCCTCACCGACCATTCGCCCCGGCTGACGGTGGCGCGCGGCCTGTCGCCGGAACGGCTGCGGGAGCAGCTCGCGGTGGTGGCTCGGCTCAACGAGGAGTGGGCGCCTTTCCGGCTGCTGACGGGAATCGAGTGCGACATCCTCCCGGACGGTTCGCTCGACCAGGAGGACGAACTGCTGGAGCGCCTCGACGTGGTGGTGGTCTCCGTCCACTCGAAGCTGCGCATGGACCCGGCGCCGATGACGCGGCGTCTGGAGGCGGCGGTGCGCCATCCGCGGGCCGATGTGCTCGGCCACTGCACGGGACGCCTGCTGGCCGGGCGGGGCCGGCCCGAGTCGCGGTTCGACGCGGACCGGGTATTCGCGGCCTGCGCCGGGGCGGGGACTGCGGTGGAGATCAACTGCCGTCCGGAGCGGCAGGATCCGCCCCGGCGGCTGCTGCGCGCGGCCGTCGCGGCGGGGGCGCTCCTCGCGATCGACACGGACGCGCACGCCCCGGGGCAGCTCGACTGGCAGCGGTCGGGGTGCGCCCGCGCCGAGGAGTGCGGGGTGGCGGCGGACCGGGTGGTGACGACCTGGAGCGCGGAACGGCTCCTGGAGTGGGCCGGCTGACCCGTGCCCGCCCGCCTCCCGGAGGTTCTGCTTGCCCTCCGGGAGGCGGGCGGACGGACGTACGGGCGTCGGCGGGGCTACTTCTCGGGGTAGATGTCCCCGGCCGCCATGGCGCTCTGCTGTTCGCTCCGGTCCCGGATCGTCCGGGACTTCTTCTCCAGACGCTCGCGCTCGTGCGGGTCGCTCGCACGCTCCGCGGCCTCGGCGAGCTGCTGGGCCTTCTCACGCATCTGCCGAGCCAGGTCGGCTGGTTCGTCCGAACCGCTCATCACCACTCCTTGGACGCTGGGGACCTCTGGGGCGTGTCCGGCGGATCCTGACCGGGTCCGCGACGCCTGGCACGGCGCCTCGCGGCGTTGCCGAGAACGCCCTGACCCCAGCGAACCAGCGACCCGCCGCATCCGCATCCCGTGCGGCCGGGGTCCGGACGCCGGCCGCACGGGATGCGATGCCGCACCGGCGCGGGCGATCAGTCGGGCTGCCGGCCAGGACGCCGCAGGAGTGCGCGCAGCCGGGATTGACGGCGTGCGCCTGCGCGTCGGCGGCGAGCTGGGTCGTGACCGGGGACGGCGCATCCCTCGATCGCCTCGGCGAGGGGGGCCGAAGGGTTCCTGGAGCAGCTCCGTCACATCGGCCGGGAACATCGACTCCTCGGTGCGGGCCTTCGCCAGTCCGGTGAGGGTGCGGGGCGAATGGCACAGGACGACGGTGCGGATCTCCAGCATGTCGAGCCCGGTACGCAGGATCACGCGGCGGCAGCCCCTGTCTCACCCTGAGGTTGAGGGTGAGACTTTCCTCCGCCTACCGCAGCCCGGCGTCGACCTCCCCGGTCCCGGGCGGTGTCGGCGACCCGCGGGACGCCGAGGACCGGCATCGCGCTGATCGCCACCTCGGGCACGAACCCATTGCCCCGTACCAGCCGCCCGGCCATACCTGGGGCGGTACGGCGGAGGACGTGCGCGGAGACACGGTCGGAGAGACCCTGGAGACATGGCTGTTCCGCTGAATCCCCCAGGAGAGACACCGCCGGCCGAGGGCTCCATAGGCGAGGCCCACGAGGAACGCGCGGACGGAGGGCTGTGGGAGCACCCCGGTGTCTGGAGCGCCCTGATCGTCATCGGTGCGCTCGTCGTCGCCGGATTCTTCCTCGCCCGGATCTTCGGATACGGATGAGCGCCAGGGGCTCCGCATCGGCGCGCCGGATCACCGACGCGCTGCCGGAGGAGTGCGGTCGGACGTATACGGCGGATGCCGGGATCCGGCTGCGCGACACTCCGCAGCCGCTCTGCCGGCTCCTGGTGCTGAGCCACCTGCTGAGCGTCCGGATCCGCGACTCGGACGTCATGGCCGCTGCGCGAGCGTTGTTCGCGCACGGTACGCGCACCCCGCGCCGGATGGGAGGCGAGCCCCGCGCGGCAGTGTCCACAGCCCTGCGGGCACCCGAGAAGGCCGGCGTACCCCACAGGGCGGGCTCACGAAGGCGCCCATGCCGTACGCGACGGCACGGGCGCCCACTTGTCTCAGCGGTCGGAGGCTGCCCGCGATGCGCGCGCCAGGGCCTCCTCGCGGCGGGCCTCGGCCTGTTCCTTCCTGCCCTCGGCCTTCAGCCGCTCGTTCTCGAGGGCGATGCCGTCCGATTCCTTGATCATGCCTTTGAGCCTCCGCGCCTTGGCGCGGGCTATCTCGGTGCTCGTTCCCACAGCTGCCTCCATGCCGCGAGGGAGATACGCGCTTCTCCCTCCACTATGCATACCCGCACGGCAGAACGCAGGGGGTCACAGGAGCGGATCCTCGTCCTCGTCCGGCCCCCCGCCCTCGACGCGCAGCGCGAGGTCCTGGAGAACGTCTGCCGACGACACGTCGCTCTGCCCGGAGTCATGGACCTGGGCCAGCATCGTGAACGCCAGGGTGAAGGCGCTCACGAGCTGTTCGACCGCACCGCCGACCTCACGTCCGACGACGGAGACCACCTCCTCGACGGAGAAGTCGTCGGGGATGGCGATGTGAGGCATCGTCTCGTTCAGCAGGGCGGTGACGGCGCCCGCTCCCGCGTCCAGGTCTTCCCGCTCGAGGTCCGCCTCCAGCAGACGCTGCATTTCGCGCGCCTCTGTGAGGATGCCGATCACGCGCTTCACGACTTCCCGTTGCTCCATGGGCGCGAGCATAGGGCGTGCAACCCGGTCGCAACGTCCGGTCGAGTTGACTTGCGTCCGGTTGTCGCAGCCGAGAAGGGGCAGGTCCATGGAGTGTGACCCGAAAACGCCCGCAGTCGAGCTGACTCCCGCCGCGGCCGGACTGCTGCGGCGGCTGCGCGCGGACCACGGCCCGTTGATGTTCCATCAGTCGGGCGGCTGCTGTGACGGCAGTGCGCCGATGTGCTACCCGGCCGGTGAGTTCCGCACCGGGGACGCCGATGTGCTGCTGGCGGCCCTCGCTGTCGAGGGGATGCCCGAGAGCGTGCCGTTCTGGATGTCGCGAAGCCAGTACGCGGTGTGGTCCCACACCCGGCTGACCGTGGACGTGGTGGAGGGCCGGGGCAGCGGATTCTCACTGGAGGCTCCGGAGGGGGTGCGGTTCCTCATCCGTTCCCGTCTGGTGGACGGCTGATGGTGGACGACTGAGGAATCGCACCGCCCGTCGGGCTGTGCCGCGTACCGCGAGGATGCCGCGCGGCACACGGACCCTGTCCCGCACCAAGCCGTGTGCCGTGGAGAGGTTGCGGTCAGCGAGGCGGATGTTTCGGGCGCGAGCGGTTCTCCAGCATCGCCCGGCGGATTCCGGCCGCCGTGGACCGCGCGTGCTCCGGGGTCGCCGTGTGATCGGCGACCGAGGTGACGAAGCGGTGCAGCGGCTGGCGGCAGCGGGTGCACGGGGTGTCGGTGGTGAGGAGGTGGCCGTCCTCGCACTGCGGGTCGGTGCACGAGCCGGGCCGCAGGAGCTGCTCGGCGATGTCCTGGGCGCTCCACCGACGGCGGCCGTCCTCGTCCGTCTCGCCCAGCGCATGGGCCCAGCGCAGGTTCCAGCGGCGTTCGATGCGCTCACGCAGGAGGCCGGAGCTGCGGACGGCGAGTTCCTGGTGGATGAGGTCGTGCACGGTGCTGGGCAGTCGGCCGCCGAGCGCCTGGAGGAGCTGGGGCGGCAGGGCCTGAAGGACGTAGCCGGGCGGGTTGCTCCGGGCGTTCTCCCGCCAGCGGTCGCAGGCACAGGACCCGTCGGGGCGCTTCGGGGCGTGGCAGCGGCCGCACAGTCCGCGGCACTCGGCGCACAGTCCGCCGTCGAGCCCGTCCAGATAGGGCGCGGGCGCCCGGCCGCACTCGTGGCAGCAGGCCGCGCACGGCCCGCAGAGCCGCTCGTTGCCCGATTTCGTCGTCCAGGTCCGCATCTGGCACCGGCAGCACATGCCGGTGTTGCAGTACTCGTGGTGGGCGGCGCCCGCGTGCCGGCCGGAGGGCGGAAAAGACATCTGCCCATTGTGCGGGATATCCGGGCGCGGCGCGGACGGACCACGGGCCCCGGCCGGGCCGGGG
>NZ_NEUE01000138.1:0-2140 GCF_002910905.1 Streptomyces sp. SM11
CAGCACCGCGCCGAGGCCGCCGGCGAGCGGTGCGGCCCAGTTGGCCGTCCCGTCGGCGGCATGGGCCGGGGCCGGGCCGTCGCCGAAGTACCGCCCCCGGTGTCCTGCCGGGGCGGCCTTGGCATCCAGGTCCGCCGGGCGCAGCCGGGAGCCCGCATCGATGGCCCCCGCCGGGTCGACGATGCCGTAGCCGCGGGCGTCGTCGCGGCCCTGGGCGGGGGCGTCGCGGGCGGTGTCGGCGAGGAGCTTCTTGATCTGGGCCGGGCCGAGGTCGGGGTGGGCGGCACGGACCAGGGCGACAGCGCCGGAGACGAACGCGGCGGCGGCCGAGGTGCCCCACTCGATGTAGTAGTGCCCGTCCGGGTTGGCGACCACGATGTCGACGCCTGGGGCGCTGACGGTGGCGTACCAGCGGCGGGTGGAGAACGAGGCGTGTGTGCCGTACTCGTCGACGGCGGCGACCGCGATCACCCCCGGGTAGGCGGCGGGGTAGGAGATCCGGTCCCCCTTCTCGCCGCCGTTGCCCGCCGAGGCGACCACGGGGACGCCCTTGGACAGGGCGTACTGGATGGCCGCGTCCTCGCCGGGGTCGGGGTGGGCGGACTTGCTGTCGTCGCCCAGGGAGAGGTTGATGACGTCGGCGCCGTTGTCGGTGGCCCAGCGGATGCCGTCGGCGAGGGCGGTACCGCGGGACTTGCGGGCCTTGGCGCGGGCGGGGTCCTTGGACTCCAGAATGACCCGGACCGGCAGGATCCGGGCCTCGGGGGCGATGCCGAGGATGCCGTCGGAGCGCCCGGGGCCGTTGCCGCGTCCGGCGATGATGCCGGCCATCGCGGTGCCGTGCAGGGCCCAGGAGGAGTCGCCGCGGGCGGCGCCGAAGCCGACGAGGTCCTTGCCGGGGAGCACCTGCCCCGCCAGGTCGGGGTGGGCGTCGTCGACCCCGGTGTCCAGGACGGCGACGGTGGTGCCCCGGCCCCGGGTGGTCTCCCAGGCCCGGTCCGTGTGCAGGGCCTCCAGGGCCCACTGCTGGTCACGGATGGCGTCCGCGTGGGCGGGCGCGGCGGGGGTGAGGGCGAGGACGGCGGCGGCGCAGACCGCGGCGAGGACGCGGTGGGGTCGTCGGGTCATCCGGGCTGCTCCGTGAGGTCGGCGACGGCTCGGCGCAGCCCCCGCTCCACCCGGTCCGCGATGCCCTTGGCCTCGTGGCCGAGACCGGCCTGGGCGATGTCCGTCGCCGCGCCCGACGCCATGGCGTCGGGCGCGGGCTGCGGGGCGGCTACGGGGCGCCCGTCCGCGAAGCCGGAGACGGCGAGCACGACGACCGGGATCTCGGTGAGCGGGTTGACCGTCCAGCTGGCGCGCTGCCCGTCGCCGAAGGAGGCCGCGGGGGTGCCCTCGGGAGCGTACGTACGGGGCATGAGGTCCTTGCGCGAGCCGAGCTTCTGCCCGGTGAACCGGGCACGCAGGGACT
The DNA here is from genome assembly GCF_002910905.1 of Streptomyces sp. SM11. Classification (GTDB taxonomy): domain Bacteria; phylum Actinomycetota; class Actinomycetes; order Streptomycetales; family Streptomycetaceae; genus Streptomyces. The sequence goes on from NZ_NEUE01000138.1 coordinate 1,472, forward strand.
GCATGCCCGCGGCGTCGGCCTCGGTGAAGACCAGGCCGACGGTGGTGACGGCGGAGCGGGTGGCGTCGGTGTAGGTGGCGCGCACCAGCCGTTCGCAGCCGACGGACCTGAGCGTGGTCAGGAGCAAGGGGTCGAGTCCGTCGGCACAGGTGCTGTCGGCGGCGACGGCGAGCCGGGTCCAGGTGCGGTGGGTGGCGCCGGGGCCCGCGCCCCTGCCCTGGAGGGTGCGGGGGAACAGCGTGTCGACGGGAACGCTGTGCCAGGCACTGCGGCCGGCTGTGTACGGGTTCCCGGTGGTCTCGGCCGAGGAGTCGCCCGTCAGCCAGGCTCCGGTGACGGCCCCGCCGATCAGCCCGACGCCGAGCACGACGCAGGCGGCGGCTGCCGCGGTACGCCACCGCTGCCGGGGCCGGACCGGCCGCAGCCGGGTGGTGGTCTCGGCGGGGGTCTCCGGGTAGCCGTAGCGGGCCGGCACCCGGTAGCCGCCGGGGGGTGGCGGAACGGCTCCCGACGAGGGTGCCAGGTCGACGGCCCCGACGGGCCTTCGCCGGGCGACGGGCGGCGGGCCGGAGTGCGGGGGGCTCGCGGAGGGCGGCGCGGGAGCGGGCGTCTTCGCAGGCGTGGGCCGCTGGACCGGCGGGACCTTGGGGGCCTGCGGGGCAGGCGGGG
>NZ_NEUE01000138.1:2207-76169 GCF_002910905.1 Streptomyces sp. SM11
CCTGCGGCCTGGGAGTGGCTGACGGAGCCGGACGGACCGGTGGGACCTGCTGGGCCGGAGCTGCCGGCGCGACCGGACGAACCGGGGCCGGAGCCGGTGCGGCGGGTGCTTTTTGTGGGGCCGAAGCCGCCGGACGGACCGGGGGCGCTGACTCGGCGGTGCGGGCGGAAGTCGTGGGGGCGGAAGCCGGGGCCGTCGGAGGGGTGGTGGGGCGGGGCGGCACAGGGGCGCGCTGCGCTTCGGTACTCATCCGGCCCCCTGCTTACACGTCCTCGTACCGACCACGGATCACCGCCGCTGACAGGCCCGTTGGTGCTCGCGTGCACGTCACTCTACGGGCTGCGGGCGAACGGCGGGGAACGGGACGCCCCGGTCGGCGGAGGATCTGTCCTGATCGTCCCCCTACCCAGCCGTAGCGGCTCTCTGGCAAGCTGCGGCCATGACTGCCCGCGCCGCTGACCGGACCCGGTACAACCGGGCCACCGCCCATCTCGACGCCCCGATCGCGATCGTCGATCTGGACGCGTTCGACGCAAACGCCGACGATCTGGTGCGGCGGGCGGGCGGGAAACCTGTCCGGGTGGCGAGCAAGTCGGTGCGGTGCCGGGCCCTGCTGGAGCGGGTGCTCGCGCGTCCCGGGTTCGCCGGGATCATGTCGTACACGCTGGCGGAGTCGCTGTGGCTGGCGCGGGCCGGGTTCGACGACGTCCTGCTGGCCTACCCGTCGGCCGACCGGGCCGCGTTCGCCGAGCTGGCCGCCGATCCGAAGCTCGCCGGGGCCGTGACCGTGATGGTCGACGACCACGCCCAGCTGGAGCTCATCGACGCCTCCCGGGCGGGCGGACAGGAGGAGATCCGGGTCTGCCTGGAGCTGGACACCTCGCTGCGGATGCTGGGCGGCCGGGTCCGGATCGGGGCGCTGCGCTCCCCGCTGCGCTCCCCCGCGCAGCTCGCCGAGCTGGCCCGCTCGGTGGCCCGGCGGCCGGGCTTCCGGCTGGTGGGTCTGATGGCGTACGAGGGGCATGTCGCCGGGGTCGGCGACGCGCTGGCGGGGCGGCCGCTGCGGTCCCGGGCGATCCGGCTGATGCAGTCCGCCGCCCGCAAGGAGCTGGCGGTGCGCCGGGCCGAGGTCGTGCGGGCGGTCCGGGCGGTCGTGCCGGACCTGGAGTTCGTGAACGGCGGCGGCACGGGCAGCGTGCAGCACACGGCTGCCGAGGCCTCGGTGACGGAGATCGCGGCCGGTTCGGGGCTGTACGTGCCCCGGCTGTTCGACAACTACACGTCGTTCACCGGCCGCCCGGCGGCCCTGTTCGCACAGCCCGTGGTCCGCCGGCCCGGCGTGGGCGTCGTGACGGTGCTCGGGGGCGGCTATCCGGCGTCCGGCGCGGCCGGGGCGGACCGCTCGCCGGTGCCGTATCTGCCGGAGGGGCTGCGCTACGACGTGCAGGAGGGCGCGGGCGAGGTGCAGACGCCGCTGCTGGGCTCCCCCGCCGACGACCTGCTGATCGGCGACAAGGTCTGGTTCCGGCACGCCAAGGCCGGGGAGCTGTGCGAGCGCTTCGACGCGCTGTACCTGATCGAGGGCGACCGGGTCACGGCGAGCGTTCCGACGTACCGGGGCGAGGGGCAGACCTTCCTCTGACCTGACCCGGCCCAGCCCGGCCCAGCCCGGCCCGACGGGGTCTGCGGCGTGTGGGGTTCAGGGGCCGATCGACGCGCCCACGCCGCTGCTCGCCCCGCTCCCGCCGAGCGGACGGATGCCCCGGGTGATCGTGTCCATCAGGGAGAGTGGCAGGTCGGGGATGTCCGCGTCGAAGGCGAAGCGGACGATCACCGGGGTCTCGGTGCCCACCGAGGACGGGAAGGCGACGGACTGCACGTACCCGCCGGGCCCCTTGCCGGTGGTGACCTGCCAGCGCACCAGATAGCCGGTGCGGCCCGCGACGGTCAGCTCCCGCGCCTCGATCACCTTGTGGGACCGGATGCCGCCGTGGGTGCGCCGGCCGAGGCTGTCCTCCTCGAAGGCCCGGTCGGCGGCGGTGACGATATCGGCCTCGGCCAGTGCCTCGGGATCGTTCTCGGCACCCCGGGCCGTGTGGGTGGTGACCGTGCCGTGGTAGCAGAACGACGCGGCGCCGGGGCAGTCGTAGGACTGCTCGGTGCGGATGGTAGGGATGTCGTCGGAGGTGTTCTCCGGCTTCTCCCAGCCCTTCGGGACGGGCAGCGTGACCCCGTTGAGCTGGTCGACCAGGACGGTGGGGTCCTCGTCCGGGTCGGGCTCGGCGGAGGCGGAGGCGGAGGCCGTCGGAGTGGTGACGGGGGCCGGGGACGAGGCGGTCGTCGGCGGAGCCGCCGGCGTCCCGCTGTCGTCGCGGCCCAGCAGCACCGCGCCGGTGACGGCCGCGCCCAGGACCAGTACGCCACAGAGCGTGATCGCCAGGACCTTCGTGCGGCTGCCGCCGCCGGAACCGTCGTGGGGGTCGCGCTGGTGCGGAAACGACGGCGGTCCGAACCCCTCCGGTGCGGCGTGGGCGGCCGCCACTGGGCGGGTGTGCGCGGTCCAGGACGCGCCGTCCCACCAGCGCTCAAGGCCGGGTGCGCCCGTGTCCGGATACCAGCCGGGCGGCGTCGCGAAACTCATGCCCACACTCTAGGGTCCGGCTCCGGCACGGTCGCCGGGGCTCCGGCCTTCTCCGGGTCAGGCGTCCCGGCCGGTCAGGGACAGCAGGTCGCGGGCGGGACCGGTGGGGCGGTGCCCCCCGGGCCAGACGGCGCGCAGCTGGCGGCGCAGCCGTACGCCCGCGACGGGGACCTTGACCAGGCGGCGGGACGACAGCTCCTCACCCAGGGCCAGTTCGCTCAGGACGCAGGGGCCCGCGCCGCTCTCCGCCGCGCCCTTGACCGCGGTGGTGGAGGAGAGTTCCAGCAGGGGCTGGGCCAGTCCGCCGTGCACGGAGAGCGCCGCGTCCAGGACCTGGCGGGTGCCGGAACCGTGTTCGCGCAGGATCAGCGGGGTGGCGGCGAGTTCGCCGGGCAGCAGCGGGGTGCGGCGGCGGGCCCACGCGTGGCTGGGGGCGACCACGACGACGAGGCGGTCGTGGGCGATGACGGTGCCGTCGAGGCCCTCCGGTATCGACAGGCCCTCGACGAAGCCGAGGTCGGCCTCCCCGGTGACCAGGCGGCGGGCGACGGCCGCGGAGTTGCCGACGAGGAGCGAGACCGCGGTGTCCGGCCGCTCGCCGCGCAGGGCGATCAGCCAGCCCGGCAGCAGGTATTCGGCGATCGTCATGCTGGCGACGACCCGCAGCCGGGAGTCGCGGCGGTCGCGCAGCGCCTGGGTGCCCGCGTCGAAGGCCTCCGCCGCCTCGACGACCCGGCGTGCCCAGTCGGTGACCAGGGCGCCCGCGTCGGTGAGCCGGGAGCCGCGCGGGGAGCGGTCCAGCAGGGCGACGCCGAGCTGCCGCTCCATGGACCGGACGCGGCTGGAGGCGGCGGGCTGGGTGATGCCGACGTCCCGGGCGGCCCGCCCGAGGCTGCCGTGCCGGGCGACGGCGAGCAGCAGTTCCAGCGCCCCGAGGTCGGGGACCCGGTGGGAGAGGGGGATGTGGGGTGCGTGCGCGTCGTCGCCGGCCATAAAGCCAGCTTATGACCTCATAGGAACGGGGTCCCTGGCGGGCGGGGGCCCTACCGCCAAGGATCGTGGCATGGCCATCCTTCCGCAGACCCGGACCGTTGTACCGCCCCCCGTCGCCGCTCTTCTCCCTGGTGGGGCGGACGGGCGGCCGGACACACGACGGCTGCCTTCCCTGCGGCACATCGGCCCGAACTGGTACGCGAGCGTGATGGGCACCGCGATCGTGGCGAGCGCCGGCGCGACGCTCCCGGTGGACGCTCCCGGTCTGCGCGCCGCGTGCACCGTCGTGTGGGCGCTGTCGGCCGTGCTGCTCCTGGCCGTGCTCACCGCGCGGGCCGGGCACTGGCTCTGCCACCGCGACCAGGCGCGCGCCCACCTGCTGGACCCGGCCGTCGCCCCGTTCTACGGCTGTCTGTCGATGGCGCTGATGGCCGTCGGCGGGGCCACCCTGACGGTGGGCGCGGACGTGGTGGGCTTGCGGGCGGCACTCGCGGTGGACGTCGTGCTGTTCGTGGCGGGTACGGCGATCGGCCTGGTGGCCGCCGTCGTGGTGCCGTATCTGATGGTCGTACGCCACCGTCCCGCGCCCGGGTCCGCGTCGCCGGTCTGGCTGCTGCCGCTGGTCGCCCCGATGGTGTCGGCCTCGCAGGGCGCGCTGCTGGTGCCGCACGTCGCCGCCGGGCAGGGGCGTGAGGCGCTGCTGCTGGCCTGCTACGCGATGTTCGGCCTGTCGTTGCTGGCCACGCTGGTCGTGCTGCCGCTGGTCTTCTCCCGGCTGGTCCACCACGGTCCGCTGCCGCTCGCGCTGACCCCGACGCTGTTTCTGGTGCTGGGGCCGCTCGGGCAGTCGACGACCGCCGTCAACCAGCTGGCCGACGTGGCCCCGGGTGCGGTCGGGGCTTCCTACGCCTCCGCGTTCGGCGCGTTCGCCGTGCTGTACGGGGTGCCGGTGATGGGCTTCGCGCTGCTGTGGCTGGCCCTGGCGACCGCGATGGTGGTGCGGGCCGCGCGGAACGGGATGGGGTTCGCGATGACGTGGTGGGCGTTCACCTTCCCCGTCGGTACCTGTGTGACCGGGGCGGCCGGTCTGGCGCGGCACACCGGTCTCGACGCGCTGACCTGGCTGGCGGTGGCGCTGTACGTGCTCCTCGTGGTGGCGTGGGCGGCGGCCGGGACGCGGACGGCGCGCGGGGTGTTCAGCGGAGCGCTGACGGCAGCACCCGTGCCGCCTCGGCCAGCGACGGCCCGTACCAGGTGAGCAGCCGCCCGTCGACGAGTGCGGCGGGCAGGGCGGGGAAGGCCTCGGGTCCGTCGTCCGCGGTGAAGCGGTAGGGCTCGTCGGGCAGCACGACCAGCTCGGCCCCGGAGGCGTTCAGCTCGTCGGGCGGGATGCGCGGGTAACGCTCGGCGTGGTCCGCGTACACGTTGCGGATGCCGAGGCGGGCGAGGAGGTCGCCGGCGAAGGTGTCGCGGCCGAGGACCATCCAGGGTCTGCGCCAGATCGGCACGACGGCGGGGCGCGGGCTCCCGGAGGGCGCGCGCAGGGCGGCCCAGGCGGCCTCGGCCTCGTCCAGCCAGCGGGGCCGGGCGAGCCCGCAGCCGTCGACGAGGACGCGGTGCAGTTCGGCGAAGGCCTGGTCCAGGGTGCGGACCTCGGTGACCAGGACGTCGGTCCCGGCGGCCCGGAGCGCGTCGAGGTCGGGGGCCCGGTTCTCCTCCTCGTTGGCGATCACGAGGTCGGGGGCGAGGGCGGTGATCGCGGCCACGTCCGGGTTCTTCGTGCCGCCGATCCGGGCGGCGGTGAGGTCCACGGGGTGCGTGCACCAGTCGGTGACGCCAGCGAGCAGCCCGGGTGCGGTGCGGGCGACGGCCTCGGTGAGCGAGGGGACCAGGGAGACGACGCGCACGGGACGCCTTTCGGGAAGGAAACGACGGGCTCAGCGGCGCGAGTCGAAGGTGGCGTCGATGTGTTCGGCCACCGAGACGACCAGGAGCCGGGTGCCGGGCACGGTGGCGCGCCAGCGGTGGCGGACCCCGCCGGAGAGGAACAGGGTGTCGCCGTGCTCCAGGCGGTGGACCTGGCCCTCGGCCTCGACGTCGACGGCGCCCTCGACGACGTACATCAGTTCGTCGTTGCGGTGCTGGAACTCGCGCCCGAGGTCCGGCTCGCCGGTGAACTCCAGGGCGCTGAGCTGATGGCGGCCGCGCACCAGGCGGCGTACGCCCTCGCCCTCCTCGGCCCGGACGACGTCCACGGCGCGGGCGGAGTCGGCGGCGGCCCGCAGCCGCTCGGTGGTGGTCTCCAGCGCCTCGGCGACCCGGCCGAGGGAACGGGCGCTGGGACGGGCGCGCTCGTTCTCGATCTGGCTGAGGAAGGGCACGGAGAGGCCGCTGCGCGAGGCGACAGCGGCCAGCGTGAGCCCCAGGGTTCTGCGCCGTCGGCGGACGGCGGCACCCACTCTCGGTGTGTCCTTGTCGTCCATGTCCCAGCTCCCTCCCGCCCCCGCCATCCTCCCGGTTGCCAGCACCTTACGCACATGGTTGTGCACGACGTCCGGCAAACGACCCCCGGGCAGCCGGAAGGGGTGGCCCCGCCCGAAGGCGGAGCCACCCCTTTCGACCTGTGCTTTCGTCCCCGCGGGAACTACTGCTGGGGTGCCATGGTGTCCGCGATGCCCGGGTTTTCGTCCATCCAGGCCTTCACGGCTTCCTCCTCGTGCCCCACGCCGTGCCTCTGGATCTCGTTCTCCAGACCGCCGAGCTGCTTCTCGGTGAGCTTGAAGTCCTTGAACCACTTCGTCAGCTGCGGGTACTGCTCCGGGAACTCCTTGGAGGCGATGGTGTGCAGCCGGTCGCCGTCACCGAACGTCTTCTTGGGGTCCTTGAGCTTGGTCATGCCGTACTCGTTGTACGCCCAGTGCGGGGTCCACAGCAGGACCGCGACGGGCTCCTTCTTGGCGTACGCGCGCTTCAGCTCGGCCAGCATGCCGGGCGTGGAGGAGTCGAGGACCTCGAACTCCTTGTCCAGGCCGTACTGCGGCAGGACGTTCTTCTTGAGGTTCTCCATGGCGGCGGCGCCGGGCTCGATGCCGACGATCCGGCCCTTGAAGTCGGAGCCCTTGCCCTTGAGGTCGTCGAGGGACTTGACGTCCTTGACGTAGTCGGGGACGGCGACCTCGACGGAGGTCGGCCCGTACCAGGAGCCGATGTCGGTCAGCTTGTCGCCGTACTTGTCCCAGTAGTTCTTCTGGGTGTACGGCAGCCAGCCGTCGAACTGCACGTCGATCTGACCGCGTGACATGGCCGCGTACATGGGACCCACCTCGAACTGCTTGAGGTTGACCTTGTAGCCGCGCTCCTCCAGGACCGCCTTCCACAGGTACGTGGCGGCGATGTCCTCCTCCCACGGGAACCAGGCGACCTCCAGGGCACGGTCGCGCTCGTCCTTGCCGTCGGCCGCCTTGGCGTCCTTCGGGACCGGGGACCACTTGTCGGCGACGCCCGGGTTGGCCTTGAGCCAGGTGCGGACGGCTTCCTGCTCCTTGCCGGAGCCGGACTTCTGGATCTGGGCTTCCAGGCTGGTGAGCTGGACCTCGGTCATCTTGAAGTTCTTCAGCCAGGTGCTGACCACGGGGTTCTCGGTGGAGAAGCCCTTGCGCGCCAGGGTGTGGACGCCGTCACCCTCGCCCCAGAGACCCTTGGGGTCCTTGAGCTTGGTGAGGTCGTACTCGTTGTACGCCCAGTGCGGCGACCAGAGCGGAACGACGATCGGTTCCTTCTTGGCGTACGCGCGCTTCAGCTCGGCCAGCATGGACGGCGTGGAGCCGTCGATGAGCTTGTACTCCTCGTCCAGGCCGTAGCCCGGCAGCAGCTTGTCCTTGAGCAGGCCCATCTCGCCGGCGCTCGGCTCGATGCCGACGATCCGGTCCTTGAACTCGGAGGCCCGGCCCTTCAGGTCGTCCATCGACTGGACGTCCTTCATGTACGCGGGGACGGCGAGCTCCAGGGAGGTCGGGGCGAACCACGCGCCGAGGTCCTCCAGGCTGTCCTGGTACTTCTCCCAGTAGCTGGCGTGGGTGACCGGCAGCCAGGAGTCGGTCTGGAAGTCGATCTGCCCGTTGGCCATGCCGGTGTACAGCGCGCCGGCCTCGTACTGCTTGACGTCGACCTCGAAGCCGCGCCGCTCCAGCATCTCCTTCCAGAGGAACGTGGAGGCGATGCCCTCGTCCCACGGGATGTAGCCGATGCTGACCTTTTTACCGTCGCCGATCCGGGCGGCCTTTCCGGCGGTGTCGTCCTCGGAGCCGCTGCCGAAGATGCTCATGCTGCCCGCGACGAGCGCGAGGACGACGACGCCGACGGCCGCGATGCGGGCCTGCGGACGGTAGGTCCAGATCTTCCAGCCGTCGGCCATGGCCTGGGCCTTGGCGACCGCACGGCGGCCCAGCGGGGAGACCTCGGTGCCCAGCGCGCCGGTCATCCGGTCCAGGTACATGGCGAGGATGACGATGGAGATGCCCGCCTCGAAGCCGAGGCCGACGTCGACGTTGCCGATGGCGCGGTAGACGGAGCCGCCGAGGCCGCCGCCGCCGACCATGCCCGCGATGACGACCATGGAGAGGCCGAGCATGATGACCTGGTTGATTCCGGCCATGATCGTGGGCAGGGCGAGCGGCAGTTGGACGCGCAGCAGGGTGTTGCGCGAGGTGGTGCCGAAGGCCTCGGCCGCCTCGACCAGTTCGCCGTCGACCTGGCGGATGCCGAGTTCAGTCATCCGGACGCCCGGGGGCAGCGCGAAGATGATGGTGGCGATGATGCCGGGGACCACGCCGACGCCGAAGAAGATGACGCCGGGGATCAGGTAGACCATGGCGGGCATGGTCTGCATGAAGTCCAGGACCGGCCGGGTGATCGCGCTGACCGTCCTGGACCGGGAGGCCCAGATGCCCAGCGGCACGGCGATGACCAGGGTGACGAGCGTCGCGACGAGCACCAGGGTGAGGGTGTCCATCGCCTCGTCCCACAGCTCGACGGAGTCGATGAGGGCGAACCCGACGAAGGTGAGCAGTGCGGCGGGCAGGCCGCGCAGCCACCAGGCGATGACGGCGACGATGCCCGCGAACAGCAGCGGCGCGGGGGCGGACAGAACGGCGGCTATGCCGTCGAACATGCCGCCGACGACGGTGCTGATGGTGTCGAAGAGCCAGGCGAGGTGGGTCTGCAGCCAGTCGACCGCGGAGTCGACCCATTCGCCGAGGGGGAACCTAAACACCGGCCACCTTCTTCACGCCGTCCGCGGCCGCGGACTCGGTGCCTCGGGGGGCCTCGGCCGGGGTCATCGGCTCGCCGAGGACGGCGAGCAGCCGGGAGCTGGGGACGACGCCGACGAGCTTGCCCTTGGCGTCGGTCACGGCGACCGGGTTCGAGCTCTGCGAGCAGGGCGTGAACAGGTCGATGATCGGCGTGGACTCCGGGACCGTGGCGGGGGCCGCGGCCAGCACGTCCTGCGGGGTGCGGAGTTCCTTGCCGTCCGCCGCCTTGGTGCCCATCACGGTGTGCGCCTCGGCCATGATCGCGCCCGCGGTGAGCACCCGGGAGCGGTCGACGTCCTGGGTGAAGGAGGCGACGTAGTCGTTGGCCGGGGTGACGAGGATGTCCTCGGCGGTGCCGAGCTGGACGATCTCCCCGTCACGCATCACGGCGATCCGGTCGCCCAGGCGCATGGCCTCGTTGAGGTCGTGGGTGATGAAGACGATGGTCTTCTTCAGGCGCTTCTGGAGCTCCAGGAGCTGGTCCTGCATGTCACGGCGGATCAGCGGGTCGAGCGCGCTGAAGGACTCGTCCATGAGCAGCAGGTCGGCGTCGGTGGCCAGGGCGCGGGCGAGACCCACGCGCTGCTGCATACCGCCGGACAGCTCGTCGGGCCAGGACTTCTCCCAGCCTTCGAGGCCGGTCAGCCGCAGTGCCTCGGCGGCGCGCACCTCACGCTCCTCACGCGACACGCCCTGGACCTCCAGACCGTACGCGGCGTTCTCCAGGACGCTCCGGTGGGGGAAGAGCGCGAAGTGCTGGAACACCATGCTGATCTTGGTGGAGCGGACGTGCCGCAGGTCGCGGGGGCTCAGGGCGGTGAGGTCCTGGCCGTCGAACAGCACACGGCCCGCGGTCGGCTCGAGCAGACCGTTCAGCATGCGCAGCAGGGTGGACTTGCCCGAGCCGGACAACCCCATGACGACAAAGATCTGCCCCGGCTCCACGGTGAACGAGGCGTCGATCACCGCTGCGGTCGTGCCGTCGGCGCGCAACTCGTCGCGACCGGTACCGCTCTCGAGCTTCCGCACGGCTTCGTCGGGTCGTCTGCCAAAGACTTTGTACAAGTGTTCGGCTTGCAGCCTGGACACATACACCTCACGCGTTGAACCGAAGAACGGTCTGCCACCCCCCTCCGGGAGACCGTGGAGCAATGCGGGCTCTGTCCGCGTGGCACATGCACTAGTTGAAGATGCGACGTGATCCGCTCCGGTGGCGCGCATGCCCACGCTTACACGAACCAAACGCGACAGTGACCCAGGTCACCGACCTGCGACGGAGGGGCAGTAGGCGGTTACCCGGAGCGACTGTGGGTGCGGTGGGGCATCATCGGGTCTGTGACGCGACGCCTGATGCTCCTCGACACCGCTTCCCTGTACTTCCGCGCCTACTTCGGCGTGCCCGACTCGGTGCGCGCGCCGGACGGGACGCCCGTGAACGCCGTGCGCGGCCTCCTCGACTTCATCGGCCGCCTGGTGCACGACCACCGGCCGGACGACCTGGTCGCCTGCTGGGACAACGACTGGCGCCCGCAGTGGCGGGTCGACCTGATCCCGACGTACAAGGCGCACCGGGTCGCCGAGGAGACGCCCGCCGGGCAGGCGGACGAGGAGGAGATCCCCGACACGCTGTCCCCGCAGGTCCCGATCATCGAGGACGTGCTGGCGGCGCTCGGGATCGCCCGGGTCGGCGTCACGCCGTACGAGGCGGACGACGTCATCGGCACCCTCACGGGGCGGGCGACCGGTCCGGTGGACATCGTCACCGGCGACCGCGACCTGTATCAGCTGGTCGACGACGCCCGCCAGGTGCGCGTGCTCTACCCGCTCAAGGGCGTCGGCACCCTTCAGGTGACCGACGAGGCGTGGCTGCGCGAGAAGTACGGCGTGGACGGCGCGGGGTACGTCGACCTGGCACTGCTCCGCGGCGACCCGAGCGACGGACTCCCGGGCGTCCCCGGCATCGGCGAGAAGACGGCGGCGAAGCTGCTGGACGCGTACGGCGATCTCGACGGGATCATGGCGGCGGTGGACGACCCGAAGGCGAAGCTGACCCCGTCGCAGCGCAAGCGGCTGGATGAGTCGCGCGCCTATGTGGCCGTCGCGCCGAAGGTGGTCCGGGTGGCCGGGGACGTCCCCCTGCCCGACTTCGATCCGGCACTGCCGCGCGAGCCGCACGACCCGGCCGCCCTGGAGGCGCTGGCGGAGCAGTGGGGGCTGGGCGGAGCACTTCAGCGACTGCTGACCGTCCTTCAGCACTGAGGTGCTAGCTTAGGTATACCTAAGTCTTCAGTGTGCGAACCAGAGGAGTACCTCGTGGCAGAGCGGCCGGCCCGGCAGGGACCCAAGGCCCAGGGGGCGCAGGTCGTGCGCACCGAGCAGATCACCCCGCACATGGTGCGGGTGGTCCTCGGCGGCGAGGGGCTCGCGGACTTCACCCTCTCCGGCTTCACCGACCACTACATCAAGCTGTGCTTCGCGCCCGAGGGTGCGGACTACGCCCACCCGTTCGACATGGCCGCCATCCGCGAGAACTACCCGCGCGAGCTGTGGCCCACCACCCGCACCTACACGGTGCGCTCGTGGGACCCGGTCGCCCGGGAGATGGCCGTCGACTTCGTCGTGCACGGCGACGCGGGCCTCGCAGGACCGTGGGCGCAGCGGGCCCGGGTAGGCGAGCAGGTGACCTTCCTCGGCCCCGGCGGCGGTTACGGCCCGGAGGCGTCGGCGGACTGGCACCTGCTGGTCGGCGACGAGAGCGCACTGCCAGCGATCGCGGCGGCGCTGGAGCAGATGCCGTCGGGTGCGCTGGTGCACGCCTTCGTGGAGGTGTCGGACGCCGCGGAGGAGCAGAAGATCGTGACGCCCGACGGGGTGGCCGTGACCTGGCTGCACCGCGGCGACCGGCCCGTCGGCGAGCTGCTGACAGCGGCCGTGAAGGGGCTGGACTTCCCCGAGGGCGAGGTCCAGGCGTTCGTGCACGGGGAGGCGGGCTTTGTGAAGGAGATCCGCCGGCATCTGCGCGTGGAGCGGCAGATTCCGCTGGCACAGCTGTCGATCTCGGGCTACTGGCGCGCCGGCCAGAACGACGACGCCTGGCGCGCCGTGAAGCGCGAGTGGAACGAGCAGGTGGAGCGCGAGCAGGAGAGCGGGACGACCTCCGCGTAGCCCCACCCCGACGACGGCGCGGCCCGGAGCGGCCTCCCAGGGCCGCCGAGCCGGGCCCCGGGAGGCCGGCGACGGCCCCGCCCGGAGCATCCCGCCCCGGGCCGCCCGGCGAGCAGACCATCGGACCCCGTCCGCCGCACAGCGCGGCGGGCGGGGTCCGCGCGTCGGCCTCAGAGCTCAGGAGCGCCGCCCGAAGCGCCTCCCGGAGCACCTTCCTCCGATGGATCCGCACGGCCGTCCACCGGCCCGCCCTTCTCCGCCGGGCCGGAGAGGCGCCCCGGGGACTCGAAGCGCCGGAAGGACACGTCGATGTGCGCCAGCCTCCGCAGCGCGCCGAACATCGCCTCGCCGAGGACGGTCCCCACGACGACACTCTCGACCAGGTCCTCCCGGGCGACCCGCCGCTGTACGTAGTCGAGGTCGGCGCGGGCGACCGGCTCGGCAGCATCCGCGTAGGCGTCCAGCAGCTCGGCGTACCCGCCGTGCCCGGCCCTGCGCAGCGCGGCCAGCACCTCCGCCAGGGATTCGGCGGCGGGGCACTGCTCGTCGGCCTGCCAGTCGCGCCGCCGCAGCAGCTCGGCCACCTCCTCGCGCGCGTCCTCCAGTTCGGGACCCGGTTCCTCCTCGCCGGTCGGCGTGATGCCGTCCGCCGCGATGCCGAGCACCTTGTGCACCGGCTGCTCGGGGTCGTCCATGACTTCCAGGACCTCGCCGATGGCGGCGAGCGACAGGCCGCCGACGTCCAGCAGCGCCCGGATGAGGCGCAGTCTGCGCTCGTGCCCGGGGCCGTAGTGCGCCTGGTTCGGGCTGGTCAACTCCCCTGCGGACAGCAGCCCTTCACGGAGGTAGTACTTGATCGTCGGTACCGAAACCCCGGACCTGCGACTCAATTCACCGATGCGCACCGCGCGTTCGCCCTTCTGCCCTTGCCAGAAACCACACCCATCATAGATAGTCCCTCTATCAGATAGCGGGTAGTGTGGCTATCCATACTTCTCCACCGTCGTCACAGGGGGTCCCCATGTCGTCATGGCGTTCCTGGCATCGCCCACTAGTCGTCTTCTCCGCCGCGATGGCCGCATTCGCCGTCGTCTCCGCCGTCGGCCTCGTGATCGACGACCGGGTCCTGGTGGGCGCGCCGATCTGGGCGAAGCCGTTCAAGTTCTCCGTGTCCTTCGCCGCGTACTGCCTGACGCTGGCCTGGATGCTGACGCTCCTCACGCGCGGGCGGCGGACCGGCCGGTGGGCCGGACACCTCGTCGTGCTGACGAGTCTGGCCGAGATGGTGATCATCACCGTGCAGGTCGTCCGCGGGAAACGCAGCCACTTCAACACCGCGACCGCCTTCGACTCGGCACTCTGGGACGCGATGGGGATGACCATCGTCGCCCTGTGGACGGCCACCCTGGTGATAGCCGTCCTGCTGCTGCGCACCCGCATCGCCGACCGCGCGACGGCCCTGGCCGTCCGGGGCAGCCTGCTGATCGCCATGGCCGGTGCGGCCCTCGGCTTCCTGATGACCCTGCCGAGCGAGGGCCAGCGGGCGGCCGGGAACCTCGACACCGCCGACATCATCGGCGCGCACTCCGTGGGTGTACCCGACGGCGGCCCGTCCATGGCCCTGACCGGCTGGTCGACGACCGGCGGTGATCTGCGTGCCCCGCACTTCGTGGGCATGCACGCCCTCCAGCTGATACCGCTCCTGCTGATCGCGCTGGTCGCACTCGCACCCCGCCTCGCCCCGCTGCGCGACGCCGGGACACGTCTGCGCCTCGTACGGGTCGCCGTCGGCGGCTACGCGGCACTCGTCGTACTCATCACCTGGCAGGCGCTCCGGGGCCAGCCGCTGATCCATCCGGACGGGGCCACGCTGCTCGCCGCCGGAGCGATCCTCGCGGCGGTGGCCAGCGGCATACGGACCGCCCTGCGCCCGACGGCGACCGCACACCGGATCCGTACCGCTCCCGAGGACAAGGAACCCGTGGCATGACCGGCGCACTCTTCGAGGTCACGTTCTATCTGGCCGCCCCGTTCTGGCTGCTGATGATCTTCGCCCCCACCTGGTCCGGCACCGCCCGCGTCGTCGCCTCGCCGCTGACCGTGCTGCCGGTGCTCGCCGTCTACGCCGTCATGGCCGTGCCGGTGTTCCCGGAGCTCTGGACGGCGGTGAGCAGCCCTGACATCGACACCTTCCGTGAGCTGACGGCGCTGGCCGGCGGAGCGGGCGCGATCTGGGCGCAGGTGATCGCCTGGGATCTCCTGCTCGGGCAGTGGATGTACCTCCAGAGCCGGAAGCTGGGGCTCCCGCCGTGGCTGATGGGGCCGCTGCTGGTCCTGACGATCCTGCTGTCGCCGTTCGGGCTGCTGATCTTCCTCGCCGTCCGCGCCGTCCGGCCGCGGCGGCGCGAAGCGCCCGCCGACCGAGGCGCGCGTCCTTCCGGGACCTGATCTGGAAAGATCGCCAACACCTGACCAATCCGCACGGCCGTCCGCTCCGAATCACTCCCGGAATCGACGATCGTCCCGGGAGGAACCCGCGTGAAGGAAGCCGTACACATCAGTGGGGTGCCCTCGCCCGGTCCCGATCTCCAGGAGCTCCTGGTGCGGGTCGCGCGGGGCGACCAGGACGCGTTCGCCACGGTGTACGACGCGGTGAGCGGGCCCGTGCTCGGCCTGGTGCGCAGCGTGCTCCGCGATCCGGCGCAGTCTGAGGAGGTGGCGCAGGAGGTGCTGGTGGAGGTCTGGCGGACCGCGCCCCGCTTCCAGGCCTCCCGGGGCAGCGCGATGAACTGGGTGCTGACCCTGGCCCACCACCGGGCCGTCGACCGGGTCCGCTCGGCCGAGGCCGCGGCAGCCCGGGAGCACAAGGCGGCGCTGCTGGACCGGACGCCCGCTTTCGACGAGGTGTCCGAACAGGTCGAGACCCGGTTGGAGAGAGAACAGGTACGGCGCTGTATGCGCACCCTGTCCACGCTGCAACGGGAGTCGGTGACGCTGGCCTACTACCGGGGCCTGACCTACCGTGAGGTTTCCGAACTCCTCGCCGTGCCGCTGGGCACCATCAAGACACGACTCCGCGACGGCCTGATCCGCCTTCGCGACTGCCTGGGGGTGAGCGCATGAGTACGGCCGAGCTGCACACGCTGACCGGGGCCTACGCCCTGCATGCGCTGCCGGAGTCCGAACGGCAGGCGTTCGAGCGGCACCTGGCGGACTGCGAGGCCTGCGCCCAGGAGGTGCGGGAGCTGTCGGCCACCGCCGCCCGGCTCGGCCTCGCCGTCGCCGAGCCCCCTCCGCGCGAGCTGCGCGAGAGGGTGTTGCGGGAGATCACGACCGTACGCCAGGAGACTCCGGCGCCCGGCAGACGGGAGCGGACCGGCGGGGGCGGACGCACCGGCCGGCGGTGGGCCTACGCGCTCGCCGCCTGCATCGCCGCGGCCGCCGCGTTCGGCGGGGTCGCGGTCTGGCAGAACCAGGTGGCGCAGGACGCCCGGCAGGAGGCCGATCAGGCACAGCGGCAGAACGAGCAGCTGGCACAGGTGCTCTCCGCCCCGGACGCCAGGACCGCATCGGGCGAGCTGACCGGCGGCGCGCACGGCACCGTTGTCGTCTCGCAGAGCCGGAACCGTGCGGTGTTCCTGGCCTCGGGCATGGAACGGCCGCCGAGCGGCAAGGTCTACCAGCTCTGGTTCAACGACGAGGGCACGATGCGTTCGGCCGGTCTGATGGACCCGACGGCGAGCGACGACACGGTCCTGCTGGACGGTCCGGTGGACCGGGCGTCCGGGATGGGCATCACGGTCGAGCCCGCCGGCGGGTCCGCCGAACCGACCTCGTCGCCGGTGGCGCTGATGGACTTCCCCGCCGCCTGACCGCTCGCCCACGATTACCGCAAGGGAGCACCCGTTCCATGAGTGTCGCGGTGGTGCTGTTCACCTCCGACCTGCGAGTCCACGACAACCCGGTGCTGCGTGCCGCCCTGCGGGACGCGGACGAGGTCGTCCCACTGTTCGTGCGGGACGACGCCGTCCACCGGGCCGGGTTCGACGCGCCCAACCGGCTGGCGTTCCTCGCCGACTGTCTGGGCGCTCTGGACGCCGGACTCCGCCACCGGGGCGGCCGGCTGGTCGTCCGCCGGGGAGAGGCGGCCACCGCGGTGAAGCGGGTGGCCGAGGAGACCGGGGCGGCCTCCGTGCACGTCGCCGCCGGGGTCAGCCGGTACGCGGCGCGGCGCGAGGAGCGGATCCGGGAGGCCCTGGCGGGCACCGGGTGCGAACTGCGCGTCCATGACGCGGTGGTCACCGCGGTGGCTCCGGGCCGGGTGGTCCCGACCGGCGGCAAGGACCACTTCGCGGTGTTCACCCCGTACTTCCGCCGTTGGGAGGCGGAGGGAGTACGGGGCACGCTGACGGCTCCGCGGACGGTCCGGGTGCCGGACCGCGTGGCGAGCGACCCGCTCCCGGACCGGGACACGGTCGGGAACCTCTCTCCCGGTCTCGCCCGGGGCGGCGAGGACGTGGCCCGCAAGCTGGTCACGTCCTGGCTGAACGGACCGATGGCCGGCTACGAGGATGGCCACGACGATCTGGCCGGGGACGCGACGTCCCGGCTCTCCCCCCATCTGCACTTCGGTACGGTCTCCGCCGCCGAACTGGTCCACCGCGCGCGGGAGAAGGGCGGGCCCGGCGGCGAGGCGTTCGTGCGACAGCTGGCCTGGCGCGACTTCCACCACCAGGTCCTCGCGGCCCGCCCCGACGCCTCCTGGTCCGACTACCGGCCGCGCCGGGACCGCTGGCGCTCCGACGAGGACGAGATCGACGCCTGGCGGACCGGGCGGACGGGCTATCCGCTGGTGGACGCGGCGATGCGGCAGCTCGCGCACGAGGGCTGGATGCACAACCGGGGCCGGATGCTGGCCGCGAGCTTCCTCACCAAGACGCTGTACGTGGACTGGCGGGTGGGTGCCCGGCACTTTCTGGACCTTCTGGTCGACGGCGACCTGGCGAACAATCAGCTGAACTGGCAGTGGGTGGCGGGAACCGGCACGGACACCCGGCCCAACCGGGTGCTCAACCCGGTGATCCAGGGCAAACGCTTCGATCCGCGGGGCGCCTACGTACGGCGTTGGGTGCCGGAGCTGGCGGAGCTGACGGGGGCCGCGATCCACGAGCCCTGGAAGCTGGCGGGCCTGGACTACCCGGACCCGGTGGTGGACCTGGCCGAGGCCCGGTCCCGGTTCGAGCGCGCCCGCGGCCTGGACTGACCGGACGACGGTACGCGAAGGGGCCCGTACCGCTGGACGCGGAACGGGCCCCTGTCAATGTGCTCAGGTGCTTCGCGGCGGCCGGGGGAAGAAGCCGCTGGTCCGCGCGACGTACGCGTCGAACCCGGGCCGGCCGGCCATATGACGCTCCAGCAGGGCCGCACCGCTGCCCTTCGTCAGCAGGAAGGTCATCACCAGCGGGGCGACGACGGTGGCGGCCGCGGCCGCCGGGGACTGGCAGACCAGAAGGAACAGGCCCCACCAGACGCAGAAGTCGCCGAAGTAGTTCGGATGGCGGGTCCAGGACCACAGCCCCCGGTCCATGATCTTCCCCTGGTTGGCGGGGTCGGCCTTGAACCGGGCCAGCTGTGCGTCGCCGATCGCCTCGAAGGCGAGCCCGACCGCCCACAGGAGCACCCCGGCCCAGGCCCACCAGGCCAGGGGCGCGGTGAGGTACTGCGCGGCCTGCACCGGCAGCGAGACGAGCCAGACCAGCGCGCCCTGGAGCAGATACACCTTGCGCAGGGCGTACAGGTCAGGGTTACCGGGGGCCTTGGCCAGCATCTTCGCGTAGCGCGGGTCCTCCCCGTGGCCCCGGCCGCGCCGCCCGATGTGGACGGCGAGGCGCAGCCCCCAGATCACGGTCAGCGCGGTCACCAGGAGCCTGCGGCCGTCGTCGCCCGCGCCCGCCGAGAGGCCGTAGGAGACCAGGGCGACGGCGGCGAACCCGACGCCCCAGGCGATGTCGACGATCCGGTGCACCCCCTTGTTCAGGGCGACGGCGAAGGTGACGAGCATGACACCGAGGGCGGCGACGGCCGCGCCCGCGAGCCCGTTCGCGAACGCTTCCCAGGCGAAGCCGCTCACCGGTCCGCTCCCGGGTCCCCCGGTGCGTACCGGTCCCGCCGGGTGGCCGGCATCGGCGGCCGGGGCCGGCCAGCGCTCTGCGGGTTCGCGCAGGGACGGTGGGCGCGTCGGGAGGTCCGGTCTCGCTGGGCCTGGTGGCGACGGTGGTCACTCGGTCTCCTCGCGGGTCAGCAGCAGTTGCTGCACATCGAGATAGCCGGAGCGGAAACCCGCTTCGGAGTAGGCGAGATAGAAGGTCCACATCCGGCGGAAGACGGCGTCGAAGCCGAGGGCGTCGGCCTCGGCGGCCCGTTCGGTGAACCTCTCCCGCCACAGCCGGAGCGTCTCGGCGTAGTGCGCGCCGAAGCCGATGCGCTGGGTGGTGCGCAGGCGGGTGTGGCCGGTGGTGATCCGCTCCACCGCCTCGGTGGAGGGCAGCAGTCCGCCGGGGAAGATGTACTTCTGGATCCAGGTGTACGTGGAACGGCTGGCGCGCAGCCGGTCGTCGGGCATGGTGATGGCCTGGAGGGCGATCCGGCCGCCAGGGGCCAGCACGCGGTCCAGGGTCCCGAAGTAGACCGGCCAGAACTCCTCGCCGACCGCCTCGACCATCTCGACGTTGACGATGGCGTCGTAGTCGCCGGTGACCCGGCGGTAGTCGCTCAGCCGCACCTCGACGCGGTCCTCGTACCCGGCCGCGCGGATGCGGGCACGGGCCAGTTCGCGCTGTTCGGCGGAGAGGGTGACGGTGACGACCCGGGCGCCGCGGGCGGCCGCGCGGATGGCCAGTTCGCCCCAGCCGGTGCCGATCTCCAGAAGGCGGGTGCCCTCGCCGACCCCGGCCGCGTCCAGCAGCCGGTCGATCTTGCGGTGCTGGGCGGCGGGCAGCAGGTCGTACTCGGCGGGGAAACCGCGGAAGACGGCGGAGGAGTAGGAGAGCGTCTCGTCGAGAAAGAGGGCGAAGAGCTCGTTGGACAGGTCGTAGTGGTGACTGATGTTGTCCCGGGAGCCTTCGGGGGTGTTCATCTGCGCGGCGGGCCTGCGCAGCGCCCAGACCCCGCGCAGGCGTTGCAGCGGCCGGGGGACGAGGGCGGCGGCGTTGTCGGCGAACACGGTCAGCACGCCGACGAGGTCCGGCGCGTCCCACTCCCCCGCCATGTAGGACTCGCCGAAGCCGATGAGCCCGCTCGCGCCGATCCGGCGGAAGAAGGCGTCGGGGTCGTGGATGGCCATGAGCGGCCCGCCGAGGCCTGTGTCCTGCGTGCCCGCGAGGCGGGCGCGCAGGGGGAGCCGGCTCAGCGTCCGGCGGACGACACGTTCGGCGACGGCGGTCCGGGCGCGGGAGACCCGGGGGAGGGTGACGACGTCGGGCCAGCGTTCCGGGTCGGTCCCGGGGGTGTGTTCTGCCGGCGGCGCAGAGGTGGGCGCGGTCACTGCATGCCTTCCTGCGGGCGGTGCGGGGGACGGGGCTGCACGGGGAGCCCGCGCAGGTGGAGACGGATGCCGTGCAGGCGGATCGCGGCGGAGACGAGGACGGTGGAGAGGGGGTGCCGCAGGGCGAGGCGCACCAGCTCGCGAGGGGTGGCCGGGCGGCGGCGGCCCCGTACGGTCGCGGTGAACGGGCGCGGACCTTCCCGCTCCAGACAGACACTCAGGTCGAGACGGGACCCGGGTTCGGGCAGCCGCATCCGGTAGCCGCCGTCCACGGGGAAGAACGGCGAGACGTAGAACTCCTTGCCGGTCGCGGCTCGGTGGTCCCCGTCGGGACGCAGCAGGTAGCCGTGCCGTCCGCCGTACGTGTTGTGCACCTCGGCGACGACGCAGAGGGGGCTGCCGTCGGCGCGGTGGCACCAGTAGACGGTGATCGGGTTGAAGACGTACCCGAACACCCGGGCGTGGGTGAGCATGGTGACGGTCCCGTCGCCGAGCTCCACCCCCCGCGCACGCAGGAAGCGTTCGAGCCCGGCCCGGATGGTGGGCGCGGTACCGCCGAAGTGGTCACGGGCATCGAACCGGGCCAGCGGCCGCAGGGCGCGCGGCAGCCGGGGCGGCCGGTCGGGGTCGATCAGCCACAGATACGTACGGTGCCGGAACGCGTACTTCGTGGGCCGGTTCCGTACGTGCGTGATGGTGCACGGATAAAGGGCGTTCACCACCTCACCCCCAGGGCGGCGGCGGCCTCGGCCCCCGAACGGCAGCCGTCCTCGTGGAACCCCCAGCCGTGGTACGCCCCCGCGTAGGCGGTGACGGGACCGGACAGGGCGGGCAGCCGGGCCTGGGCGGCTACCGACTCCGGGGTGTAGACGGGGTGCTCGTAGACCATGCGGGCGCGTACGGAGGCGGGGTCGACCCGGTCGGAGCCGTTCAGCGTGACCACGAAGGTCTCGGGCGCGTCGAGCCGTTGGAGCCGGTTCATGTCGTAGCTGACGGTCACGTGGTCGGCGTCGGCGGCGCACGAGAGCATCAGGTAGTTCCAGGAGGCCCGGGCCCCCGGGCACGGGGCAGCAGGGCGGTGTCCGTGTGCAGCAGGGTCGGGTTGCGGGAGTACCGGAACGCGCCGAGCGTGCCGCGCTCGGCGTCGGTCGGGTCGGCGAGCAGCCGCAGCGCCTGGTCGGGGTGGGTGGCGATGACGACGGAGTCGTACGGGGTGGTCGTGCCGTCCTCGGTGGTGACGTCGACGCCGTCCGTGTGCCGGGTGATCGCGCGCACCGGGGCCGCGCTGTGCACGGCGGTGAGCTGCTTGACGACCCGGTCGACGTAATCGCGTGACCCGCCGGTGACGGTGCGCCAGACCGGGGAGCCGCCGACGGCGAGCATGCCGTGGTGGGCGAGGAACCGGAAGAGGTAGCGGGCCGGGTAGCGCAGGGCGGTGACCGGGTCGCAGGACCAGACGGCGGAGACCATGGGGGTGAGGAAGTGGGCGTGGAAGTACGGCGAGAAGCGCCCTCGCCGGGCGAACTCCCCCAGCGTCATCTCGCCCGCACCGCTCTCCGGCAGCGCCTGCAGGGCCCGTGCGGCGCGGTGGAACCGAGGCACCTCGGCGAGCATCCGCAGATAGCGGCCGCGCACGACGGAACCCGGCTGCGCGAAGAGCCCGGCCGGGCCGCGCGCCCCCGCGTACTCGAGGCCGCATCCCTCGCACCGTACGGACATCGACATCTCGGACTCCTGCGTGGCGACGCCGAGTTCGTCGAAGAGCCGCAGCAGATGGGGGTACGTCCGCCGGTTGTGCACGATGAACCCGGAGTCGACGCGGTGCACCCGGCCGTCGGAAGCGCCCAGATCATGAGTGTGGGCGTGGCCTCCGGCACGGCCGTCCGCTTCGTACAGCGTCACCTCGTGGGCGCCCCGGAGAACGTGGGCGGCGGTGAGTCCCGCCACTCCGGCTCCCACCACGGCCGTCCGCCGCCTTTGCCCTGCCATTCCGGCTCCCTCCGGTCCTTCCACGCTGGTCGGAGCGCTGATGGAGTGCTCCTTACCGTCCATTCGTGGCCGACGCCCGGAAGGATTGGTCGGGTCGCCGAATCCGATCCGATCGGGTGAAGGGGAGCCCGGGACCAATCCGCCGGCCGACCGGCGTCGAACCCCCTGTGTGAGAGCGGACCGGAACGACGCGCGGATGGAGGTCGCTGCTGCCCCGGCGGTCCCGCTCGGCGCGTGCCGTGGTCACCGCGCCCGGCGGCCCCGCCGCCGGATGCGGAGTGCGCCGCCGCGTCGCCCCGGTACGCCGTACGGATCCGGCCGGCGCCCGGCAGGCGGCAGTCCCCCGCCCCTCGCCCCACCCTCCGCTCTTCGCACCACAACCTTCGATCCAGGAGAAACTCCATGAACACGCTCCTCTTCCGCCGCGCGGCCGTCGCCGTTTCCGCAGCCGCTGTGCTGCCTCTGACGCTGACCGCCTGCTCGTCGGACGATTCCTCCAAGGACTCGGCGGCAGGCTCGACGCCCAGCGCGTCCGCGCCGGCGAGCCCCTCGGCCGATGACTCGATGCCCGTGGACGAGCCGTTCGGCCCGGCCTGTGCGTCGGTGCCGAAGGAGGGCGCGGGCTCGTTCGACGGCATGGCGCAGGACCCGGTCGCCACGGCCGCCTCGAACAACGAGGAGCTGTCGACGCTGGTGGCCGCCGCGCAGCAGGCCGGCCTGGTCGACACGCTCAACAACGCCGAGAACATCACGGTGTTCGCCCCGACCAACGATGCGTTCGCGAAGATCCCGAAGGCCGACCTGGACGCGCTGCTGGCGGACAAGGCCGAGCTCACCAAGGTCCTCACCTACCACGTGGTGGGCGAGAAGCTGACCCCGCGGCAGCTGGAGAAGGGGTCCTTCGACACGCTGGAGAAGAGCAAGCTGACGACGACCGGCTCCGGCGTCGAGTACACCGTGAACGACTCCTCGAAGGTCGTCTGCGGCAACGTCCCGACCGCCAACGCGACGGTCTACATCGTCGACACGGTCCTGATGCCCCCGAAGTAGCCCCACGGGAATCCCCACGGACGGGGGCGGGAAGCCGCATCGCGAAGCGGCTCCCCGCCCCTCGTCGTGCGCGGGCGCTGCTCTAGCCTGACCGGATGACGCACCGTGAATCCGTGGGCCGTGGCGACCGCGTGGCCGGATCCGTGGTCGGGTCCGCCGCCGGGGACGCACTCGGAGCCCCGTTCGAGTTCGGCCCCGCCGGGGTGTTCGCCGCCCGCTTCCCGGACGGCGTCGGGACGCTGTGCGGGGGCGGCGGCTGGGATCCGGGCGAGGCGACGGACGACACGCAGATGGCCGTGCTGGTCGGGGAGTCGCTGCTGGAGCGGGGCGGCCCGGACCTGCCGGACATGTTCGACCGGTTCCGGCGGTGGGCGGCGGGCGGACCCAAGGACATCGGCCTGCAGACCGAGGACGTCCTGACCAACGGCGAACCGTGGTACCTGGCCGCGGCCCTGCACTTCCAGCTCAACGGGCGGGCCGCGGGCAACGGTTCACTGATGCGGGCGGCCACGTCGGCGGTGTACTTCGCGCACACCGGGCGCCCGGCGACGATGGAGGCGGCCCGCCGGATCGCGGCGTTGACCCACGGCGACCGGGCGGCCTGGGAGGGCACCGCGGTCCTCCACGAACTGATCCGGGTGGCGCTCACGGGCCACAACCCGCTCGCAGCCGTCCCCGGGGCGCTCGCCGAGGTGCACACGGATCACCGGTCCCGCTGGGCGGCGGTGCTGGCACCCGACTGGCACCCGGGCCTGGCGACCGAGTTCAACGGTGCGGTGTGGCCCTGCCTGGGCACCGCGCTCTGGGCCCTGCGCACGACGGACACCTTCGAACGCGCCTTGGCGGCCGCCGTCGACGTGGGCGGGGACACCGACACGGTGGCGGCCGTGACGGGCGGCCTGGCGGGAGCGGTGTACGGCATCGAGGCAGTCCCGGACCGCTGGACCAGAACCCTGCACGTACCGCTGCCCGGCTACGGGGACCGCCGCCTGGCCACGGGGGACCTGATCACCCTGGCCGCCCGGCTGGACGCCGAGGGCCCCCGAGCCACCTGAGAATTCCCTCCAGCAATACCGGCCGGTATATACACATAAGCGCCAGATAAGAGCACTATGGAGGAAAGGGCGCCCGCCGCATCCAGCCGCACGGTGACGGGGCCCGCAGGAACGAAGGAGACGAAATCTCATGAGCAACGTCTCACACGCGAGGAGCGACATATCGGGCCACCCCGATGCCTCCGAGATGCGTGCGCGGTACGACCGCGTGATGGGCGGTCGTGATGTGGCGCTGGTGGACGCGCCGGTGTTCCTCGTCGGCCTCTACTGCGCCGTTTCCCCGTGGGTGCTCCACTTCACGGCCAGCCAGCCGGCCCTGGTGACACACAACCTGGTGATGGGTATCGCCATCGCGGTACTGGCCCTCGGCTTCACCGTGATGCCCGAGCGCATGGCAGGCCTGAGCTGGGCGCTCTGCGCCATCGGTGCGTGGATGATCGTGTCGACCTGGGTGGTGGGCAGCAGCCCCGACACCGGGATCGTGATCAACAACATCATCGTCGGCGGACTGGTGTTCCTGCTGGGCATGGTCTGCGCGGGAGCCGCGGCCAAGAGCCGCAGCACCTGACCACGACGCACAGCCGCGACCCCCGAAAAGCCCCGCCCCTCCCCAACCCTCCGGAGGCCGTTCCCCAGCCCATCCGGCGTTCGAGGAGCGGGGTCCGGGGCGGAGCCCCGGTTTCGGGAAGAGTGGGGTCTCCCCCGCTCGAACGAAGTCGAGAGCTTGGGGACGGGCAGGGGAACAAGCCCGCCGCAGGCGCCAGGGCACAGCCCCACCCCGCCACGGTCCACCGCCCGGTCACCCCACCGAGCTGTACGCCACCACTCCCCGCAACACCGCGTCCACGGCCTTACGCGCGTTCTTCGCCACGCCGGAGGCACCCGTCCCCGTATCCCGAGGAGCCGCCGCGGCCACCTGCCCCAGCACATCGATCACCTGCTTGCACCACCGTACGAAGTCCCCCGCTGGCATCTCCGCCTCGCGCAGCACCTCGTCCAGCGTCCGGCCGGAGGCCCACATGTAGACCGCCCAGGCGAAGCCGAGATCGGGCTCGCGCTGCCCGACCCCCTCCGCCTGGTTGATCTTGAAGTCCTCCTCCAGGGCATCCAGCCGCCCCCAGATCCGCACCATCTCGCCCATGGCGAGCTTCGCGGGACCGGACGGCAGTTTGGGCGCGACCGCGTCATCGGCCTGCCGCGCCTCGTACACCAGCGCCGAGACACACGCGGCGAGTTCTGCGGGGTTGAGCCCCTCCCACACGCCCTCCCGCAGGCATTCACTGGCGAGCAGATCCAGCTCCCCGTACAGCCGGGCCAGCCGCCGCCCGTTCGCGGTGACCTCGTTGCCCCGGAGGTAGTCCAGCTCGGTGAGGAGCGCGACGATCCGGTCGAAGGTCCGGGCGATCGTGTTCGTCCGCCCCTCGATCCGCTTCTCCAGCTGCCAGGTGTCCCGCTGAAGCCGGTGGTAGCGCTCGGCCCACCGCGCGTGGTCCTCCCGCTCGTCGCACCCGTGGCACGGGTGGGCGCGCAGCTCGGTCCGCAGCCGGCCGATCTCGCGGTCGTCGGCGGCCGGCGCCCGCCCCTTGCGGTGCCGGTCGGGCACGATGTGTCCGGCCTTGGTCCGCAGCGCGGAGGCCAGATCGCGCCGGGACTGCGGCGAGCGCGGGTTGAACGACTTCGGGACCCGCATCCGGTCCAGCGCCTCCACGGGCACCGGGAAGTCCATCGAGGCCAGCCGCTTGACCTGCCGTTCGGCGGTCAGCACCAGCGGACGGGGCCCGTCGTGGTGGTCGAATCCGCGGTGGCCGTTGGCCCGCCCGGCAGGCAGACCGGGATCCAACACGAGTGCCAGACCCGCGAACTTCCCGGTGGGCACATGGATGACGTCCCCCGGCTTCAGCTTCTCCAGTGAGGAGGCCGCCGCCGCCCGGCGCTGCGCCGCGCCCTGCTTGGCCAGCTCCGTCTCGCGGTCCTTGAGGTCGCGCCGCAGCCGCGCGTACTCCTCGAAGTCGCCGAGGTGGCAGGTCATGCCCTCCTGGTAGCCCTCCAGGCCCTCCTCGTTGCGCTGGACCTGCCGGGAGATCCCGACGACGGACTTGTCCGCCTGGAACTGGGCGAACGAGGTCTCCAGCAGCTCCCGCGAGCGGTGCCGCCCGAACTGCTGCACAAGGTTGACCGCCATGTTGTACGAGGGGCGGAAGCTGGAGCGCAGCGGATACGTGCGCGTCCCGGCGAGGCCGGCCAGCGCCGTCGGGTCCATGCCGCGCTGCCACAGGACCACCGCATGGCCCTCGACATCGATGCCGCGGCGTCCTGCCCGGCCGGTGAGCTGGGTGTACTCGCCGGGGGTGATGTCGGCGTGCTGCTCGCCGTTCCACTTGACGAGCTTCTCCAGCACCACGGAGCGCGCGGGCATGTTGATGCCGAGCGCCAGGGTCTCGGTCGCGAAGACCGCCTTCACCAGACCTCGCACGAACAGCTCCTCGACGACCTCCTTGAAGGTCGGGAGCATGCCCGCGTGGTGCGCGGCGATGCCGCGCTCCAGGCCTTCGAGCCACTCGTAGTAGCCCAGGACGTGCAGGTCCTCGCCGGGGATGGACGCGGTCCGCTCCTCGACGATCTCCCGGACCAGCCGTCGCTTGTCCTCGTCATTGAGCCGGAGTCCGGCGTACAGGCACTGCTGGACGGCGGCCTCGCAGCCGGCCCTGCTGAAGATGAAGGTGATGGCGGGCAGCAGGCCCTCGTTGTCCAGCCGGTCGATGACCTCGGGCCTGCCGGGCGTCCAGATCCGGCCGCGCTGACGCCTCTCGCGCTCACGGTCGGCCTCGCGCACCATCTTGCCCCGGCGGCGGTCACGCGGGTTGTAGACGTTCTGGCTCTCCTGCCGGGCGAGCCGGACCAGGTCCGGGTTGACCTCACGCCGTCCGGCGCCGCGCCCCCCGTGGTCGGTCGCCTCCTCGAAGAGGTCGTACATCTTGCGGCCGGCCATCACGTGCTGCCAGAGCGGCACCGGGCGGTGCTCGGAGACGATCACCTCGGTGTCGCCGCGCACGGTGTCCAGCCAGTCGCCGAACTCCTCCGCGTTGGAGACGGTCGCCGACAGGGAGACCAGCGTCACCGACTCCGGGAGGTGAATGATCACTTCCTCCCACACCGCGCCCCGGAAGCGGTCGGAGAGGTAGTGCACCTCGTCCATGACCACGTAGCCGAGGCCGGAGAGCGACTGGGAGCCCGCGTACAGCATGTTCCGCAGGACCTCGGTGGTCATCACGACCACCGGCGCCTCGGAGTTGACGCTGTTGTCGCCGGTCAGCAGGCCGACCTTGTCCGCGCCGTACCGCTTGACCAGATCGGCGAACTTCTGGTTGGAGAGCGCCTTGATCGGTGTGGTGTAGAAGCACTTGCGGCCCTGCTCCAGGGCCAGATGCACGGCGAACTCGCCGACGATCGTCTTGCCCGACCCGGTGGGGGCCGCGACCAGCACCCCCTTGCCCGCCTCCAGTGCCCGGCAGGCCTCGATCTGGAACGGGTCGAGCCCGAACTCGTACATCTCTCGGAAGGGCCCGAGGGCCGTCGCCATCTCGGCCGCACGGACCTGAGAAGCCTGGTATCGCTCAGCTGGTGAGAGGTCCTCTGTCATCTTGCGTACGAGCCTACCCGTCGCCTCCGACACTCGGCGCGACCTTTAAATACCCTTGGCCCTTCCCCCGCTCGACGCCGGCTCAGCGACCCGTCAGCGCTCGGTGAGCACCCGCACGGCACCCGGTACACAGGTGGCGGTGAGCGGGAGCGCGCCCAGCGGTTCACCGTCCGCGTACGCCGTGACCCCGGCCGCCGCCAGCTCGATCGAGGAGACCCGGTGCACGGTGACGGCGGGGTGGCCCAGGTGCGTGCCCCGGTAGACCTTCGGGAAGACCTTGAGGAGCGTGGTGCGGGTGCACTCCCCCACCACGGTCACGTCGAAGAGCCCGTCGTCCATCTCCGCGTCGGCACAGATCCGCATGCCCCCGCCGTACGTGGTTCCGTTTCCCACCGCGATGAGCGTGGCCTCGATCTCGCGGACCTCTCCCCCGTCGAGCCGGATCCGGTACGGGATCGGCTCGAAGGCGGCCAGTTCGGCGAGGATCGCGAGGTCGTACTTGAACCGTCCGCCGACGAAGCGCATCCGGTTGCCCCGGTCGTTGACCCGGGAGTCGAACCCGGAGGCGAGGACGGAGCCGAACCAGCGGTCACCGACCCGTCCCAGGTCGACGTCGCGGTGGCCGCCCTCCTTGAGCGCCCGAGCGGCCAGCCGTCCGGCGGCGGCCGGGTCGCGGATCGGCAGGCCCAGCGCGCGGGCGAAGTCGTTGCCGGTGCCGACGGCGACGACCCCGAGCGGGGTGGCGGTCCCGGCGACGGCCTGGAGGGCGAGGGACATCAGCCCGTCCCCGCCCACGGCTATCAACGCCCCGGTCCCCGCCGCGACGGCCTCGCGGGCCCGGCGCAGGGCGTCGTCGGCATCCTCGCCCAGCACCGTACGGACGGAGAATCCGGCGCCCCGCAAAGCGGAAGCGGCCGGCTGCGCGGCGTGCGCGCCCCGGCCGCGTCCTGCGGTGGGATTGACGAAGAGGGTGATCTCGCTGGTCACCCTTCCGGACCCTACAAGGTCAGGTAACGTCGTCGTAACCGTTCAGCCGGTGCGATCCGGGACCGTCCGCCTCGCCGGACGCCTGCCCCGGAAGTGCGGGGCGCGAACCGGAGTCCCGTTCGACGCTCCCGACGGGTTCGGGTGTCAGATCGAGATCCGATGCCTCGTCGTCGCTGAGCTCGGCGTCGGGATTGCCGCGGTTGCGCCGCTTGTCGTTCAGCAGGGAGAAACCGACGGCGATGAAGTAGAGGACAGCGAGCGGGCCGGCGAGGAGCAGCATGGAGATGGGTTCGCCGCCGGGGGTGGCGATGGCCGCGAAGGCGGTGAGGCCCACGATCATCCCGCGCCACCAGCCGAGCATCCGCTTGCCGGAGACGACACCGGTCATGTTGAGCGCGATGAGCAGCAGCGGCAGTTCGAAGGCGATGCCGAAGACGATCACCATACGGACCAGCAGATCCAGATAGCTGTCGAGCTCGATCTGGTTCTGCACGTTCTCGGGGCTGAACCCGAGCATGATCTCGGCGGTCTGCGGCAGGATCGCGTACGCGAGGTAGCCGCCGGAGACGAAGAGGGGCGCGCCCACGATGGCGAAGGCGTAGGCGTAGCGCTTCTCACCCTTGTGCAGCCCGGGGGCCACGAAGGCCCACAGCTGGTACAGCCAGACCGGGGTGGCCAGCAGGACGCCGGACATCAGGGCGACCTTGAGGGCGTTGGTGAACGGCGCCAGCAGGGTGTTGGTCTTCAGCAGCGCGCAGGGCTTGCCGTTGACGGCGACGACCACGCCGTCCTTGCACCCGACGGATTCGAGAAGGGGGCGCAGAAGGAATTCGTAGATCTCCTTCTGGAAGAACGCTGCCGCGATCGTCACCACGACGATCGCCAGCACGGCCTTCAGCAGCCGGTTTCGCAGCTCACGCAGGTGATCGAGGAGAGGCATCCGCCCCTCGTCGTCCTTCTCCTGCTTGCGGGCAGACTTGAGCAACCCACTTCCCTCGTCTCGTGCGGCGGCTGTCGGCGGAGCGCGTCAGCTGTCAGCTCTGGGTGGTGGGCTTGGCCTCGCTGACCGGGCGGGAGCTGGTGACGTCTCCCGGAGCGGCCTGGATGGTGCGCGCGGTGGTGGACTGGGGAGGCGTCGGGTCCTCGACGGTCTCCGTCGTGGGCGTCGCGGCCGCGGTGTCGTCCTTCTTCATCGCCTTGGCCTCGCTCTTGAGGATACGGGCCGACTTGCCGAGCGAGCGCGCCATGTCAGGAAGCTTCTTGGCACCGAAGAGCAGCAGGATGACAGCGATGATCAGAACGATCTCGAGGGGCTTCAGATTGCCGATCATGTGCGACTTCCTTCTCACTGAGGCGGCTGGAGGGTGGGCTCGCTACCCGTTCGACCGGGCATACGTCCGATCGTTGCGCTTGGCAGCGATCGTAACCCGCGGGAGTAAACGCGAGGCAATGCCCGCGCGTACTCCGGCTTGCGGCCCGCACCTCCCTGCCTGGGCCGACCCATGCAGCGTACCCCCCGGTGCTGTCGAACATCAGGCCCCGGAACCGTTATCGCAGGCCGTCACCGGTGGCCGCGAGGCGGGTCCCGGCCCGTTCCAGGTCCTCCGACGCCCGGTTGATCCGCTCGGTGGTGACCGTGACCTGCCGGCCCAGACGCTGGGCCTCGATGAAGACCTTGACGCCGAGCACACCGAGCACGGCGATGCCCAGGAATCCGAGGGCGATGGCGAGCATGGGCCAGAACATACGGCGGGTGCCTCTTCCTACGGGCTTCCAGTTCCTACGGGCTTCCAGCGAGCGCTGTGATCGGGGCGCTACAGGGCGGTGTGCAGGCGCAGAGTCCGTACGCCGCCGCCGGTGAGCAGTTCGATGATGCGCTCCCCGGCGGGCTTGCGGACCGAGGCGCAGCACTCGGGGCAGGTGAAGGTGTAGAAGGTGGTGCGGCTGGTGGCGCCGATCGCCAGACGCAGTGCCGCGGCGGCCAGCTCGAAGCGCCCCCGGCAGTCGGGGCAGGCGGCCCGGAAGCGCACGGCGGCGGGTACCGGCACGGGGACGGGACCGGGACCGGGCAGGGGCGCGGGGCGGATCCCGGTGGCGGCGGCCGGAAACAGGGTCGTCCGGTTCATCGTGTTCTCCCCTCCCCGGGCCTCAGACCGCGTCCTCGTAGGCGGCGAGCGCCTCGCGGGCAGCCGTGCGGGCGCTGTCCGCGAGCTCCGGCGGGGTGACGATGCGGCCGTCGCCGCCGAGGCGCAGGGCGAGCCGGCGCAGCGAGGCCGGGTCCGGGGTGCGCAGGGTGATCCGCAGACCGCCGTCGGGGAGTTCCTCGGCGGAGTCGTGCGGGTAGTACTCGGCGACCCAGCGGCCGCCGGTGCCGACCTCGATCACGACTTCCGGGTCCTCGACGGCGGGCTGGACCAGCCCCGCGGACAGATCGCGCAGCTCCAGCTCGGGCGGGGCGGCGGGAGCATCGAGGAGGCGGATCTCGGCGACCCGGTCCAGCCGGAAGGTCCGGCGGGCCTCGGAGAGCCGGCACCAGCCCTCCATGTAGGTGTGTCCGACGGCGAAGAGCCGGATCGGGTCGACCTCGCGCTCGGTGAGTTCGTCGCGGGCCGGCGAGTAGTAGCGCAGCCAGAGCCGGCGGCGTTCGGAGATGGCCCGGTCGACGTCGGCGAAGACGCCGCCCTCGGCCTCGAAGGTCACCGAGAGCCGGGAGCTGGCCGCCCCGGACTCGCCGGCGGCCGTCTCCAGCTTGGCGGTCGCTCGGACGAGGGCGAGCCGGTCGCTCTCGCGCAGGCCGGGCAGGGTGGCGACGGCGCGGGCGGCGACGAGCAGCGCGGTGGCCTCGTCGGCGGCGAGCCGGAGCGGCTCGGCGACGTCGTCCGGGTTGTGCCACCAGATGCGGTCGCCGTCGGTGTCGATGTCGAGGAGGTCGCCGCCGCGGAAGCTGGTGCCGCACATGGGCAGGACGTCGAGGTCCGAGATCAGCTCGTCCTCGGTGATCCCGAAGGCCCGTGCCACGTCCTGGACGTGGGCGCCGGGGCGCTCCCGCAGATACGTCACGAGGGACAGCATCCGGCGGGTCTGGTCGATCGCGTTCGTGGC
Source organism: Streptomyces sp. SM11 (assembly GCF_002910905.1). Taxonomy (GTDB): domain Bacteria; phylum Actinomycetota; class Actinomycetes; order Streptomycetales; family Streptomycetaceae; genus Streptomyces. The sequence goes on from NZ_NEUE01000138.1 coordinate 33,685, forward strand.
CATCGTTTCCCTAGTCCCTAGTCCTTGGCCACGGCGCGGAGCCGGTCCACCACATCGGCCCGCAGATCGGCGGGTTCCTCCACGACGACGTCCGGGCCGAACTCGACGAGCCAGGCATCGAGGCCGTGTCCGTACGGGATCTCCAGCTCGTCCCAGCCGTCTCCGCGTTCCCGCACGGCGGTCGCGCGCGACCGCAGCGGGTAGCCGGCTCCGGCGCGCAGCCTGATCCGGGCGGTACGGGTCGCGGTCTCGCCGGCCCAGCTCTCGACGGTCTCGCGGACGGTGACCACGTCGGGCACCTCGGCGCTGAAGGCTCCGGCGCGGGAGCGGACCTTGCCGGTGATGCGGGAGAGCCGGAAGACGCGTTCGGCGCCCCGCTCGCGGTCCCAGCCAGCCAGATACCAGTGGCCGCGCCAGCATTCGAGGGTCCAGGGTTCGACCTGGCGCTGCTCGGGACGGGCGGAGTTGGCCTTGCGGTAGTCGAAGGTGACGGGGCGTCGGTCGCGACAGGCCAGCATGAGCGGCTCGAAGGCGGCCTCGTGGACGGGGATACGGGGTTCGAGGGCACTGTGGACCTCGTAGGCGTCCTCGGCCTCGGGCATTCCGGCGGCCCGCAGCTTCTGCAGGGCGCCGCTGGCGGCTCCGGCGAGGCGGGCCTGCTGCCAGACCTTGGCGGCGAGGCCGAGGGCGGCGGCCTCCTCGGCGTCCAGGGTGATGGGGGGCAGCCGGTTGCTGTCGCGGCGGGCCAGGTATCCGGTGTCGCCGTCGAGGTTCTCGACGGTCTCGATGACGAGGCCGAGCTCGCGCAGATCGTCCTTGTCGCGCTCGAACATCCGGTTGAAGGAGTCGTCGGAGCCCGCTTCGAGGTAGGCCTCGATGGATCCGCGGAGTTCGCGCTTGCTGAGCGGGCGCCGGGTCCCCAGCAGGCACAGCGCGAGGTTCATCAACCGCTCGGCCTTGGCAATCGCCATCGGCGCCCTTTCTCTTGTTGCTCTACGACCGCCGACCGTACCGCCCCCGGGGTGTGGGGATCAAAGCCGGGCCGCGGACCGGAGAGCGGTGAAGTCCCCTTCCGGGCCGCGGTGAAGGCCGCCGCCGGCGAACGGGTGAGGGCCCCCGCCGTGTGGCGGGGGCCCTCATTCGCACAACCGGAACGGATCAGACCGCGACGAGGTCGCAGACGAAGATCAGCGTCTCGCCGGGGGCGATCTTGCCGCCGGCGCCGCGCTCGCCGTAGGCGAGGTGCGCGGGGATGGTCAGCTGGCGACGGCCGCCGACCTTCATGCCCTGCACACCCTTGTCCCAGCCGGAGATGACCTGGCCGGCACCGAGCTGGAACTGCAGCGGGGTGCCGCGGTTCCAGGAGGCGTCGAACTCCTCGCCGGTGGAGAAGGACACGCCCACGTAGTGGACGGAGACGGTCTGGCCGGCCTGGGCCACCGCGCCGTCGCCCTCCCAGATGTCCTTGATCTCCAGATCGGCCGGCGGCTCACCGCCCGGGAAGTCGACCTCGGGCTTCTCGATGCTCACTGAACTGCTCCTAAAAGAATCTTGGGGGCAAACCCCACAAGTCTCGCACGGGTCGCCCCGTCGCTCAGACAGTACCGAGGATGTCGACGACGAAGACCAGATTGTTCTTGGCCAGCTGGCTGGAGGGGTCGGCACCGTAGGCCTGGTTGGGCGGGATGGCCAGCAGGACACGGTCGCCGACGTGCTTGCCGACCAGCCCCTTGTCCCAGCCGGAGATGACACCGCCGACGCCGATCGGGAAGGCGCTCGCGCCACCGTGGTCCCAGGAGGAGTCGAACTTCTTGCCGTCCTCCCACTTCACACCGGTGTACTGGACGACCAGGCCCTCACCGGCCTTGACCGTGGCTCCGTCGCCCTTGATCAGCACCTGCTCCCGCAGGTCCTTCGGGGCCTTCTCGCCCTTGGGAATGGTGATCGTCGCGGCCTTCTGCGAGGCGGCCTTCACCTCGGGCATCCCGGCCTCACTCGCGGCCTGGGCGCCCTTGGCCTCGCCCTTCTTGTCGACCTTCTTGGCGTTGACGATGTCGACGACCCAGACCAGCGGGTCGGTGGGCTTGATCCCGGACTGCGGGTTCAGCTGCTCGCCGACGATCGCCTCGGCGGTGCCCTCGACCTGGACCCGGCTGCCGACCTTGCGGCCGGCCAGCGCGTCCGCGACCTTGGTCGGCAGCATCTGTCCCTGCTGGCCGACCTCCTGCACGACCTGGGCGCGGGGGGCCTTCGGGTCGGCGCCCTGCCGCTGGGCCCAGGTGGAGCCGAGCGCCTCGATGTTGCCGGCGAAGTCCAGGCGGACGATGTCGCCCTTCTTCACCTCGGCGCCGTCACCGGTCGAGACGTCGCCCACGACGACGTCGCCGGCCACCTTTGCGTCCTTGGGAACCTCGATCTCGGGCTCGGCACCGAACTTCCCGGAGACCTCGGCGACAGGCCCCGACTTCTTCGGCGCGGCGTCGTCCTTGGAATCGGAGCCGCAGGCGGCGGTGAACAGCAGGGCGGGCACAACCAGTACGGCGGCGGCACGCCGGGCAGTTTTCGTGGGGATCATCAGTCCAACTCGCGTAGGGGGGCTCCGGGCACTCCCGCCACTCTACGACTTCGCCCCAGTGGCACCACGGGTACCGACACGGCTGTACGCCGGGGCTGGTCCGCACCGGCGTACAATGTGCCCCTTCTCCCGTGGGCCGGTTGTCCACGGGCCTGGCCGGCTGCCCACAAGCCGAACCGATCACATGCCCGCGATGAGCTTTTCCACCCTCTCGTCCACGGAGCGGAACGGGTCCTTGCACAGCACCGTGCGCTGCGCCTGGTCGTTGAGCTTGAGGTGGACCCAGTCGACGGTGAAGTCCCTCCGCTGTTCCTGGGCCCTGCGGATGAAGTCGCCGCGCAGCCGCGCCCGGGTGGTCTGCGGGGGCACCGACTTGCCCTCGAAGATCTTCAGGTCGTTGCAGATGCGGGCGGTCTGCCCCTTGCGTTCCAGGAGGTAGAAGAGGCCTCGGCGGCGGTGGATGTCGTGGTAGGCGAGGTCTATCTGGGCGACCCGCGGGTTCGACATGGTCATGTTGTGCTTGGCCCGGTACCGCTCGATGAGCTTGTACTTCATGACCCAGTCGATCTCGGTGTCGATCCGGTCGAGGTCCTCGGCCTCGACCGCGTCCAGGGTGCGGCCCCACAGCTCCAGTACCTGGTCGACGGTGCCGGTGCGGATGCCCCGGCGCTCGACGAAGTCCACGGCCTTCTCGTAGTACTCCCGCTGGACCTCGATGGCCGAGGCCTCCCGGCCGCTGGCCAGGCGCACCTTGCGCTGTCCGGTGAGGTCGTGGCTGACCTCGCGGATCGCCCGGATCGGGTTCTCCAGGGTCAGATCGCGCATCACCGTGCCCGCCTCGATCATGCGGAGCACCAGGTCGGTGGCCCCGACCTTGAGCAGCATGGTCGTCTCGGACATGTTCGAGTCACCGACGATGACGTGGAGGCGGCGGTACCGCTCGGCGTCGGCGTGGGGTTCGTCGCGGGTGTTGATGATCGGCCGGGAGCGGGTGGTCGCGGAGCTGACGCCCTCCCAGATGTGCTCGGCACGCTGGCTGACGCAGTAGACCGCGCCACGCGGGGTCTGGAGCACCTTGCCCGCACCGCAGATCAGCTGCCTGGTGACGAGGAACGGAATGAGGATGTCCGCGAGCCGGGAGAATTCCCCGTGCCGGGCCACAAGGTAGTTCTCGTGGCAGCCGTAGGAGTTTCCCGCCGAGTCGGTGTTGTTCTTGAAGAGATAGACGTCGCCCGCGATTCCCTCCTCGTGCAGGCGGCGTTCGGCGTCGACGAGCAGGCCTTCGAGAATGCGCTCGCCCGCCTTGTCGTGCGTGACCAGTTCGGTCACGTTGTCGCATTCGGGGGTTGCATATTCCGGATGCGATCCCACGTCGAGGTAGAGGCGGGCGCCGTTCCGCAGAAAGACGTTGCTGCTGCGGCCCCATGACACAACACGGCGGAAGAGGTAGCGCGCCACTTCGTCAGGTGACAGTCGGCGCTGTCCCCTGAACGTGCACGTGACGCCGTACTCGTTCTCCAGCCCGAAAATGCGGCGGTCCATGACTGAACATTACGCCTTATGGCCTGAGCTGAAACCGGGTTCGACGGCACCGTTTCGATCATTTTCCGATCCCGTCACCACGGCGGGCGTACGGACGGGAGCGGCGAGGACCCTTCCGGTGGCCAGCAGGACGATCAGAGCCGCCACTCCCCCGACCCCCGCGACGGCGAAGCTCCAGGCGGTCGAGCCGAGTTCGACGGCCGGTCCCGCGGCGGCCGTTCCCACCGCCGCGCCCACGCCGAACGTAGTGACGAGCCAGGAGAACGCCTCCGTCACCGTGCCGCGCGGGGCGTGCCGGTCGACCACGATGAAGGAGCAGGCGATGGCCGGCGCGAGGAACACTCCGGCAAGGGCGGCGAGGGCGGTCATGACGGGCACCGAGGGGGTGAGCGTCAACGGCAGATACCCCAGCGCCAGCAGTCCGACGATGACCCGCAGCCGCTTCTCGGGCACACCGGCCCACTGCCGGGCCCCGTAGGCCAGCCCGCCGATCAGCGCGCCGAGACCGAGTGCGGCCATCAGCCAGCCGTACACCGACTCCCGGCCGTGGTCGTCCGCGTAGGCCACTCCGGCCACCGTGATGGAGCCGAGGGCGAGCCCGACGAAGAAGAACGCGCCGAGCAGGGCGAGGAGTCCGGGCGAGCGCAGGGCGCCGAGCCAGTGCGCCTCCCGCGGTGCGGAGCGCCAGGTCCGCGAGGGCTCGGACAGGACGACCGACAGTGCGCCGAGGACGCCGATGGCGTTGACGACGAGCAGGGCGGCGGCCGGGGACCAGAGCGAGACGAGCAGCGTCACCAGGAGCGGTCCGACGGTGAACATGATCTCCTGCGCCACGGCGTCCAGAGCGTAGGCCCGGTGCACCTGCCCCTCACCCTTGAGGACGCTGGGCCACAGGGCCCGCAGGCCGCCCTCCAGCGGTGGTGTGGCGACTCCGGCGACGATGACGGCGAGGTAGGCCAGCGGGAGCGATCCGAGGCCGGTGAAGGCCAGCAGGGCCATGCCGAGCGCGGAGAGCACGGCGGCCGGGAGCTGGACGCGCGGCTGCCCGTACAGGTCCACCGCCCGGCCGAGCAGCGGCTGCCCGACGGCGGTGGCCAGCCCGTAGGCGGCGGCGAGCGCGCCGGCCAGCGTGTAGCTGCCGCCCTCGGCCCGGGTGAACAGCACGATCGCGATGTGCGCGGTGCCGTTGGGCAGCCGCCCCACCAGGGTGCCCGCCAGCAGCCGGGCGGCATGCCGCGCCCGGAGGATGTCCAGATATCCTGCGGCCATTCCCGCCCCTCTCCGCCCCCGGCCGACCGTGCCGCCGCCGAGGTGTTACGTATAACGTCGAGGTTCATACGTACCATGTGCGCAGTTCGCGGGTCCACCTCGCGGCGTTACGAGACATCTCGCACGGAGGCACGAGTGACCAGCGCGCAGCAGCCCGTCCCCGCCCGGCCCACGAGCCGCGACGTGGCCCGTGCGGCGGGCGTCTCCCAGGCGACGGTCTCCCTGGTGCTCGGCGGGAAGTGGCCGGGCAGGGTGTCGGAGGCCACCGCGCAGCGGGTCCGGGACACCGCGGCGGAGATCGGCTACCGGCCCAATCTGGCGGCCCGGAGTCTGCGCCTCGGCCGTACCAGGACCGCGCTGCTGGTGGTGCCCGCGCTCACCAACGAGTTCTTCGCCCGGGTGTACGCCGGGGCGGCGGCCCTCGCCGCCGAGCACGACTTCGGCGTGGTGCTCTATCCCTCACCGGACGGCACGGGGCCGGCCCGGGACCCGTTCGCCTCGGCCCGTGCGGCACTCGACGGGGTCATCGCGTCCTCGATGGCCGCCGACGCGCTGGGGGCGCTGCACGGGGCGGATCTGCCGCTGGTGATGCTGGACAGCGATCCCTCGGACACCGGGCCCGCCGCCCATGTGAACCTCGACATCGCCGACGGTATGCGGCAGGTGACGGACCATCTGCTGGGGCTCGGCCACCGGCGCCTCCTGCATCTGGCGTCCGCCGTGGACACCTGGACGTTCGCGGTGCGGGCCGGGGCGCTGCACGACGCGCTGGGCGCCGCGGGGGACGCGACGGTGCGCACGGTGCGGGCCCCGCTGGACGTACGGGCGGGGCGCGAGGCGGCCCAACAGGCCCTGGCGGTCACCGCCGACCGGCCCACCGCGATCGTCTGCGACGACGACATCCTGGCCGCCGGCGCGTGCAAGGCCGCCCGCAGGCTCGGGCTGCGGGTGCCGGACGAGCTGTCGGTCACCGGATTCGACGACCTGGCGCTGGCCACCGCGCTGGAGCCGGAGCTGACCACGGTGCGGCTGCCGGCGGAGCAGGTCGGGGAGCGGGGCATGGAGGCGCTGCTCGCGGTACTGGACGGCCGCCCCGCCGAGCCGGGCGGCCTGCCGGTGGAGCTCGTCGTACGCGGCTCGACAGCGCCGCCGCCCGCCGGCCTGACATGACGGTGCCCCGGGCCGAAAGGTCCGGGGCACCGGAGCACTGCTCGCCTACTTGTCCGTCTCCTCCGTGGAGTCGGGGGTGCTGCTGTCGGTGCTGTCGTTGTCCTCGGTGTCGGACGGGGCGTCCGTCGGCGTGCTGCCGGCGGCCTCCGTGTCCAGCAACCGGGCCAGCTGGCGGCCGACGATCCGCTTGAACTTGCGCTGCTGGGGGCGTGTGCGGTCCAGGACCGCGACCTCAAGCCGCTCCGCGGGGATCTCCCGCTCGCCGCCGCCCGGCTCCCGCGAGAGCGCCTGGACGGCCAGCTTGAGCGCCTCGGCGAGGGTCATGCCGTCGCGGTGGCGCTGATCCAGGAAGCTGCTGATCTGTTCGGCGTTGCCGCCGACCGCGACCGAGCCGTGCTCGTCCACGATCGAACCGTCGTGCGGCAGCCGGTAGATCTGGTCGCCCTCGGCCTCGCTGCCGACCTCGGCGACCACCAGCTCCACCTCGTACGGCTTCTCGGCCGCACTGGAGAAGATGGTACCGAGCGTCTGGGCGTAGACGTTGGCCAGCCCACGGGCCGTCACATCGTCCCGGTCGTAGGTGTATCCGCGCAGATCGGCGTAGCGAACGCCGCCGATGCGGAGGTTCTCGTACTCGTTGTACTTGCCGGCGGCGGCGAAGCCGATCCGGTCATAGATCTCGCTGAACTTGTGCAGGGCACGGGACGGGTTCTCGCCGACGAACACAATGCCGTCGGCGTACTGCAGCACAACGAGGCTGCGACCACGGGCGATGCCCTTGCGGGCGTATTCCGCCCGGTCGGCCATGGCCTGCTGGGGTGAGACATAGAACGGCGTCGACACCGGCTATCCGTCCCTTTCTGTCAGTGACGAGTGCGTCTGGGGAGGCTCGGGGTCCGGGTCAGAGCAGCGCGGCGCGCGGGCCGTCGGGCTGCTCGAGTCGGCGTTCCAGGATGGAGCGCGCGATCTCGGAGGACTCCTGGTCGGTCAGCCTCCGGAAGCCTTCGTCGGTGATGACGGTGACGATCGGGAAGATGCGGCGGGCCACGTCCGGGCCGCCGGTCGCCGAATCGTCGTCCGCTGCGTCGTACAGCGCCTGCACGACCAGGGTGAGGGCCTGCTCCTCCGTCAGGTCCTCGCGGTAGAGCTTCTTCATCGCGTTGCGGGCGAAGATCGACCCGGAGCCGGTGGCGGCGTAGCCGTTCTCCTCGGTGCGGCCGCCGGTGACGTCGTAGGAGAAGATGCGGCCCTTCTCGCGGTCGACGTCGTACCCGGCGAAGAGAGGCACCACGGCGAGGCCCTGCATGGCCATCGCCAGGTTGCTGCGGATCATGGTGGAGAGGCGGTTGGCCTTGCCCTCCAGGGAGAGCTGGGCGCCCTCGACCTTCTCGAAGTGCTCCAGCTCCAGCTGGAACAGCTTGACCATCTCCACGGCCAGTCCGGCGGTGCCGGCGATGCCCACCGCGGAGTACTCGTCGGCCGGGAAGACCTTCTGCATGTCGCGCGACGCGATCATGTTGCCCATGGTGGCGCGCCGGTCGCCGGCCAGGACGACACCACCGGGGAAGGACGCCGAGACGATGGTCGTCCCGTGCGGTGCCTCGATGGCCCCCTGGAGCGGCGGCAGGCTCCGGTTGCCCGGGAGCATCTCGGGCGACTGGTCGGACAGGAAGTCCATGAACGAGGACGAACCCGGCGTCAGGAAGGCAGCTGGTAGACGCCCGGTGCTACGAGTGTTGGCTTCCACGCGTTTCCCTCCAGGTATGCGATGGCCCTGCGCAAGGAGTCAGGATCATCCCCCAACTTGCCGATGGCCGAATTGCAGTTGAGCAAGTACGTACGCCCCGGACCCTACCCGCCCGGCGGGAGTGATCCACATGTTCGGCGAGTTTGTCCGCACCGATCCGGCGGGACCGGGAACCGGCCCCCGGTCGGCGGCGGGGTGACGGCGCACGCCGTGGCGGGCGCCGTCACCCCCTTCTCCCCATCGTTCATGCGTTCACGCTGGTGGACTACTGCCCACCCTTTTGAACAAATGACCTCACGAAATCCTCGGCGTTCTCTTCGAGGACATCGTCGATCTCGTCCAGAACCGAGTCGACGTCGTCGCTCAGCTTCTCCTGGCGTTCCGCGAGGTCCTCGGACGCCTGCGCGTCCTGCGCCTGCTCCTCGGCCTCCTCGGTGGAACGCGTCGCCTTCTGCTGTCCGCCGCCGGTGTCCTTGGTCGCCATGTAGCTCACCCCGCTCGGTTCGAAGCAATCGAAGCTCTTGATCAGACCCTACCCACGGGGTCCGACATTTGGCCCGGTAGTTGTTCAACGTCCGGGCCTCGGGTGATTGATTCCCACCCCGGAGGCCTTTCAGCCGCCCGACAGCGTCCGGACCAGTTCCTCCGCCGTACGGCAGCGGTCCAGCAGATCCTTCACGTGCTCCTTCGTCCCGCGCAGCGGCTCCAGGGTGGGCACCCGCTGCAGGGAGTCGCGGTCCGGCAGGTCGAAGATCACCGAGTCCCAGGAGGCCGCCGCCACGTCGTCGGCGTACTGCTCCAGGCAGCGGCCCCGGAAGTAGGCCCTGGTGTCCTCCGGCGGCTTCGTGCGGGCCCTGGTGACCTCGTCCTCGTCCAGGAGTCGCTTCATCTTCCCGCGGGCCGCCAGGCGGTTGTAGAGGCCCTTGTCGGGCCGTACGTCCGCGTACTGGAGGTCCACCAGATGCAGCCGGGGGGCGTCCCAGTCCAGCGCGTCGCGGCGGCGGTAGCCCTCCATGAGCTCCCGCTTGGCGATCCAGTCCAGCTCGCCCGACAGGCTCATCGGGTCCGTCTCCAGCCGGTTGAGGGTGTCCTCCCAGCGGGTCAGGACGTCCTTGGTCTGCTCGTCGGCGTCCGCGCCGTACCGCTCGTCGACGTACTTGCGGGCCAGTTCGAAGTACTCCATCTGCAACTGGACCGCGGTGAGTGTCCGGCCGCTGCGGAGCGTGATCAGCTGCCGCAGGTCCGGGTCGTGCGAGACCTGGTGCAGGGTGCGTACGGGCTGGTCGACCGCGAGGTCGACGTTGATGAAGGTGTCCTCGATCATGGACAGCACCAGGGACGTGGTGCCGAGCTTGAGATAGGTGGAGATCTCCGAGAGGTTGGCATCGCCGATGATCACATGCAGCCGGCGGTACTTCTCGGCGTCGGAGTGGGGCTCGTCCCGGGTGTTGATGATGGGGCGCTTGAGCGTGGTCTCCAGGCCGACCTCGACCTCGAAGTAGTCGGCGCGCTGGCTGATCTGGAAGCCGTGCTCGTGGCCGTCCTGGCCGATGCCGACCCGGCCCGCGCCCGTGAAGACCTGGCGTGAGACGAAGAACGGCGTCAGATGGCGCACGATGTCCGAGAACGACGTCTCCCGCTGCATGAGGTAGTTCTCGTGCGTGCCGTAGGAGGCGCCCTTGTTGTCGGTGTTGTTCTTGTAGAGGTGGATCGGCTGCGCGCCCGGAATGGCGGCCGCCCGCTCGGCGGCCTCCGCCATGATCCGTTCGCCGGCCTTGTCCCAGAGCACCGCGTCGCGCGGATTGGTGATCTCCGGGGAGCTGTATTCGGGGTGCGCGTGGTCGACGTACAGCCGGGCACCGTTGGTGAGGATGACATTGGCCAGGCCGATGTCCTCGTCGGTGAGCTGGCTGGAGTCGGCGGTCTCACGGGCGAGGTCGAAGCCTCGCGCGTCACGCAGCGGGTTCTCCTCCTCGAAGTCCCAGCGGGCGCGTCGCGCCCGGTGCATCGCCGCCGCGTAGGCGTTCACGATCTGGGACGAGGTGAGCATGGCATTGGCGTTGGGGTGGCCGGGGACGGAGATCCCGTACTCCGTCTCGATGCCCATTACTCGCCGTACGGTCATGCGGCCCTCCTTGCCCGGCGTCGGTCCCCTCCGGGAGCGACGCTCAAGTACCGCTGCTGTGTCCGGTGCATGTGCGGTGCCCGTCACCGCACTGCGCGACTCGGCGGTACCGCAGAGCCTAGAGCGCCTCTGCGCCGGCGGGGAGATCAATTACGACATTGCTCCGACATGGCCGGAACGGGGGAATGCAACCGGCTGCGGAGGCCCCTGGGGGCTTCCGCAGCCGGTCCGCGTATTACAGGTACTGGCCGGTATTGGCCACCGTGTCGATGGAGCGTCCGGTGTCCGCGCCCTGCTTTCCGGTGACGAGTGTGCGGATGAAGACGATCCGCTCACCCTTCTTGCCGGAAATCCTGGCCCAGTCGTCCGGGTTGGTGGTGTTCGGCAGGTCCTCGTTCTCCTTGAACTCGTCCACGCAGGCCTGCAGGAGGTGAGCGACCCGCAGTCCCTTCTGGCCCTGCTCCAGGAATGCCTTGATGGCCATTTTCTTTGCCCGGTCGACGATGTTCTGAATCATCGCGCCGGAGTTGAAGTCCTTGAAGTACAGGACTTCCTTGTCGCCGTTGGCGTACGTGACCTCGAGGAAGCGGTTCTCCTCGGACTCCGTGTACATCCGCTCCACGACGGACTGGATCATGGCGTGGGCGGCGGCCGGCCGGGAGCCGGTGTGCTCGGCCAGATCGTCCGCGTGCAGCGGGAGCGACGGGGTCAGGTACTTCGCGAAGATGTCCTTCGCCGCCTCGGCGTCCGGACGCTCGATCTTGATCTTCACATCGAGACGGCCGGGTCGCAGGATGGCGGGGTCGATCATGTCCTCGCGGTTGGAGGCGCCGATGACGATGACGTTCTCCAGGCCTTCCACCCCGTCGATCTCGGCGAGCAGCTGCGGGACGATGGTGTTCTCCACGTCCGAGCTGACGCCACTGCCGCGGGTGCGGAAGAGGGACTCCATCTCGTCGAAGAAGACGATGACGGGGGTACCCTCGCTCGCCTTCTCCCTCGCACGCTGGAAGACCAGGCGGATGTGCCGCTCGGTCTCGCCGACGTACTTGTTGAGGAGCTCGGGGCCCTTGATATTGAGGAAGTAGCTCTTCCCCGTGGGCTGCCCGGTGACCTCGGCGACCTTCTTGGCCAGCGAATTGGCGACGGCCTTGGCGATGAGGGTCTTGCCACAGCCGGGCGGACCGTAGAGCAGGATGCCCTTCGGCGGCCGCAGCTCGTGCTCCTTGAAGAGGTCGGGGTGCAGATACGGAAGCTCGACCGCGTCGCGGATCAGCTCGATCTGGTCGCCCAGGCCGCCGATCTTGTCGTAGTCGATGTCCGGGACCTCTTCGAGGACGAGCTCCTCGACCTCGCTCTTGGGGACCACCTCGTAGACGTAACCCGACCTGGAGTCCAGGAGCAGGGCGTCGCCGGCGCGGATGGTGATGTCCAGCAGCGGCTCGGCGAGCCGCACCACCCTCTCCTCGTCGGTGTGCCCGACCACCAGGGCGCGCTCGCCGTCCTCAAGGATCTCCTTGAGGGTGACGATGTCCCCGGCCCGCTCGTACTCCATGGCCTCGACCACGTTGAGCGCTTCGTTCAGCATGACCTCCTGGCCACGCCGGAGGTCGTCGAGCTCGACGCTGGGGCTGACGTTCACCCGGAGCTTGCGGCCCCCGGTGAAGATGTCGCAGGTGCCGCCCTCGTTGGCCTGCAGGAAGACACCGAAGCCGGCCGGTGGCTGTGCGAGCCGGTCGACCTCCTCCTTGAGGGCCACGATCTGGTCACGCGCCTCACGGAGCGTGTTGGCGAGCCGCTCGTTCTGCGCGGACACTCCTGCCAGGTTCGTCTGCAACTCGACGATCCGCTCTTCGAGAATCCTCGTATGACGCGGCGAGTCGGCGAGCTTACGTCGCAGGACGGCGATTTCCTGCTCGAGATAGGCAACCTGGCCGGCTGGGTCCTCTGACCCTCGCGCGGGCCGGATGCCGCGGTTGATGTCGTCGTCGTGGGCTGCCACGGTCCTCACCTCCTCCATGGGGAGCTGGACGCTTCCTGACCCTACCTGGGTGGGTGGTGATTGAAACCCCTAGATCACAAAGACTGCGGGGTGTGTCCGATCTTCACCCTTGCGCTCTCCCTCACGTCAAGGGAATACCCACCCTGCGGCACCGGAAAGCCGCCGGTTGTATCGTCGAACTGTTCAACACCCGTCAGGGCTGGCTCCAATTGGTTCAGATACGCAGGAACGGCAGGACACATGACCGTGCAGCAGGACTCGCCGGGCGACAGTGACACCCAGGACCTGGAGGTCTGGATCGACCAGGACCTCTGTACGGGCGACGGCATCTGTGTGCAGTACGCCCCCGACGTCTTCGAGCTGGACATCGACGGCCTGGCTTATGTGAAGAGCGGCGACGACGAGCTCCTGCAGAACCCGGGGGCGACCACTCCGGTGCCGCTGCCGCTCCTCCAGGACGTCGTGGATTCGGCCAAGGAGTGCCCCGGGGACTGCATCCATGTGCGGCGCGTCAAGGACAACGTCGAGGTGTACGGGCCGGACGCCGCCTAGCCGGTCGGGCCCGTCGCCCGGACTCGGCGGGCGATGGGCACGAGGGGCGCTCAGACGCTTCGGGCGAGGTCTCCGGAGGTGCGGACGAACGCCTGCCCCTTCCACCGCCAGGAGGCTTGTTCCTCCTGGTCGGGGCAGCAGCGGGGGACGTCGAGCGAGGAGTAGCCGAACAGGGTCGCCGAGACGACGCCGTCGCGTACGGCGAAGTCCCCGACCGTCTTCCGGTCAGCGGGGTCCACCAGGGTCGCCACGACCCGGGGTGCGGCCCCGCTGCTCCGTGTCAGGACGTAGATGCCGCCGGGCGGGGTCCCCGATCCGGCGGCGCAGTGCACCACGGCGACGGTTTCCGGCCGCCCGTCGCCGTCGAGGTCCCCAGGCGCCTGTTTCGCGACGGTCGTCCCGGCGCCGCCGCACTCCAGCGGAAAGTCCACGCCGGCCGGGTCCGGGGCGGGCGCGCCGTGCCGCGTGGTGGTCCGCTGCTCGGGGGCCGTGGCGGTCGCGGTGGCCGTACGGGGCTGGAGCAGCCCTGCCAGCGCGACGACTCCCGCCATCGCCGCGGCCGTGGCGAGCCAGTGCACCGGCTTGGCGGCGGTGTGGGCGAGATCCGGGAGCGCGGGGGTCTGCACGCGGTATGTCTCCTGATGGTTCCTGGAAGCCCGGTGAAGGGTGGGGAACACCCCCCGAGGGGTGGCCAGCATCGTGCCACACCTCACACCGGGGCGGAACGGCGGCGCCGGTGCGTTGTACGGATCAGCTACGGGAGGCGGCGGAGCCGCTCTGGCTGCCGGGTCCGTCGTAGTCGTCGCCGTAGGCGCCCTTGGACGGGCGGCGGCGGCGCAGCGGCGGCTCGACGCCGTCCGCAAGCCGGCGGGCGGTGACCAGGAAGCCGGTGTGGCCGATCATCCGGTGGTCGGGGCGGACGGCGAGGCCCTCCACGTGCCAGTTGCGGATCATCGACTCCCAGGGCTGCGGTTCGGCGAAGCAGCCGATCTCGCGGATGGACTCGACGGTGCGCGAGAGCTGGGTGGTGGTGGCGACGTAGGCGCAGAGGATGCCGCCGGGCACCAGGGCCTTGGAGACGGCCTCCAGGCACTCCCAGGGGGCGAGCATGTCCAGCACGACGCGGTCGACGTCGGTGTCGGAGAGGTTGTCCTGGAGGTCGCCGACGGTCAGCTGCCAGGCGGGGTGCGGCGAGCCGAAGTAGCGCTCGACGTTCTGCTGGGCGATCTCGGCGAAGTCCTCGCGGCGCTCGTAGGAGTGCAGCATGCCCTGCTCACCGATGGCGCGCAGCAGGAAGGTGCTGAGCGAGCCGGATCCGACGCCGGCCTCCACGACGCGGGCGCCGGGGAAGATGTCGGCGAAGGCCAGGATCTGGCCGGCGTCCTTGGGGTAGACCACGGCGGCGCCGCGGGGCATGGACAGGACGTAGTCGGGGAGCAGGGGGCGCAGCGCGAGATAGGCGACGTTTCCCGTGGTTCGGACAACACTGCCCTCGGGAGCACTGATCAGCTCGTCGTGCGGGAAAGAACCCTTGTGGGTGTGGAAGTTCTTTCCGGCTTCGAGCGTGAAGGTGTAGTGGCGTCCCTTGGGGTCGGTGAGCTGGACCTGGTCCCCGACCTTGAAGGGCCCACGTCGGCGGGCGGCACCGGTCGGTTCAGACATGTGACCAGCCTACCGGTGATTCCCGGGCCGCCGACCGCCCGGCCGGTGCGGTGACGCCTCCGTGGCCGGGGCTCAGGTTTCGGGGCGGGCCATGGCCTTGACGAAGGCGCGCTCCACGTCGGCGGTGGAGAGGACCCCGTAGATCTCACCGGTCTCCTCGACGACAAGGTATTCGGTGGCGGGGGTGGCCTTGAGCCGGTCCAGGAGGGCTTCGCCGGCCAGTTCCGCGGGGACCTTCATACCGTCGGTGAGGTCCTGGGCAAGGCCGCTGACGGCGACCCAGGGGCGGCGGTGTTCGGGGACGCCGACGATGGCGGCCTCACGGACGACGCCCTTGGGCCGGCCCTGCCCGTCGACGACGACCAGGGCGCGGGCACCCGCCTCGTTGGCCCGGCGCAGCGCTTCGGAGAGCGGGGTGGCGGACTCGACGGGGACGGCGCGGCGGGTCAGAGTGCGGGCCCGGAGGTCGGGCAGGTGCTCACGGAGGCGGGCCATGCGCAGGCTGTTCCCTGCGCCGGTCCAGATGATGCCGGCGAGAATCGCGGCGAGCAGCGCGTCCATGACGGTCTCGACGCCGCCGATGTCCTGGGCGGAGCCGCCGAGCGTTCCGGTGTGGGTGAGCAGCGGCAGTCCGACGAGGACGACGACGGCGAGGCCGCGGCCGACCCAGGCGGCGGCGATCGTGCCGCTCATGGGCTTGCCGGTGATCTTCCAGACGACGGCGCGGAGCATCCGGCCGCCGTCCAGGGGCAGGCCGGGCAGCAGGTTGAAGGCGGCCACGATGAGGTTGGAGATCATCAGGCCCGCGAGCAGGACGCCGGGGACCGTGCCGGGCTCGACGAACTGCATCGCGCCGTAGAAGACGCCGCCGAGGACCAGCGACAGGAGCGGTCCGACGAAGGCGAGGACGAACTCGCGGCCGGGCGTCTCGCTCTCCTTCTCGATCTCCGAGACGCCGCCGAAGAACTGGAGCTGGATACGGCGGACCGGAAGCTTGTAGTGCAGGGCGGCGACCGTGTGGGCCAGCTCGTGGACGAGCACGGAGGCGTAGAAGGCCATGGCGAAGAACAGGGCGACGAGGTAACGGGCGCCGCCCAGCTCGGGCAGCACGCGGTCGAGCTGGCCACCGAACACCCAGGTGATCAGCGCGGCGACGACGAACCAGCTGGGGGCCACGTAGACGGGCACGCCGAAGGGCCGCCCCATGAGCAGGCCGCCGCCCGGCTCCGCGGGGCGTTTCGGCCGGCCGTTGCCGGGGTCGGTGCCGGGGGCTGTTCCCCCTGCGCCGGGCTGCGGCCGCCCGCTGTCGCCGCTCTCGTCCACGGGGTCCCTTCGGTTCGGTGAGTGGCCTTTGCCACGATCATGCAGTGTGCGAGGGTCTGCCGTCGATGGTATGCCGCTGGCTGTCAGTGGCGGGCCGTAGGGTCTGGAGACATGACTTCCGTGCCGCGGCCGCCTCAGCCGCCTTCGTCCCTGTCGCCGTCGCGGGCGAGCGATTTCATGCAGTGCCCCTTGCTCTACCGCTTCCGGGTCATCGACAAGCTGCCGGAGAAGCCCAGCGAGGCGGCTACCCGCGGCACGCTGGTCCATGCGGTGCTGGAGCGGCTCTTCGACGCCCCGGCGGCCGACCGTACGGCGCCGCGGGCGCGGGCGTTGATTCCCGGCCAGTGGGACCGGCTGCTGGAGTCGAAGCCGGAGCTGACCGAGCTGTTCGCGGGGGAAGCCGGGGGCGAGCGCCTGACGCGCTGGCTGGGCGAGGCGGAGCGGTTGGTGGAGCGGTGGTTCTCGTTGGAGGACCCGACGCGTCTTGAGCCGGCGGAGCGCGAGCTGTTCGTCGAGACGGAGCTGGATTCGGGGCTGCGGCTGCGCGGGGTGATCGACCGGGTGGACGTCGCGCCGAGCGGCGAGGTCCGGATCGTCGACTACAAGACGGGGAAGGCTCCGCGGCCGGAGTATTCCGAGGGGCCACTGTTCCAGATGACGTTCTACGCGCTGGTGATCTGGCGGCTGAAGGGCGTCGTGCCGCGCCGCCTCCAGCTGGTCTATCTGGGCAGCGGGGACGTGCTGACGTACGACCCGGTGGTGGCGGACCTGGAGCGAGTGGAGCGCAAGCTGCTGGCGCTGTGGGACGCGATCGCGCTGGCGACGGAGACCGGGGACTGGCGGCCCCGGCCGACGAAGCTGTGCGGCTGGTGCGACCACCAGTCGGTGTGTCCGGAATTCGGCGGTACTCCCCCGGTCTATCCGCTGTCGGTCCGCCCGGCGGGTTCGGGTGTGGATGGTCAGGGCAGAATGGGACCGGTCCAGGCCGAGGCTGGCCGAGCCGTGGCCCTTGAGGGCCCTTAAGGAGTTCCTGTGGCGATCCGCGTCCTTCTGGTCGATGACCAGCCTCTGCTGCGCACCGGTTTTCGGATGATTCTGGAGGCCGAAGGCGATCTGGCGGTGGTCGGTGAGGCCGGTGACGGTCTGCAGGCCATCGATCAGGTGCGGGCGCTGCAGCCCGATGTGGTGCTGATGGACATCCGGATGCCGCGGATGGACGGGGTGGAGGCGACCCGTCAGATCACCGGCCCCGGGAAGGACGGCCCGGCGAAGGTGCTGGTCCTGACCACCTTCGATCTCGACGAGTACGTGGTGGAGGCGCTGCGTGCGGGGGCGAGCGGCTTCCTGCTGAAGGACGCTCCGGCGGCGGAGCTGGTGCAGGCGATCCGGGTGGTGGCGGCGGGCGAGGCGATGCTCGCGCCGAGCATCACGCGCCGGCTGCTGGACAAGTACGCGGATCACCTGCCGTCCGGTGAGGATCCGGTGCCGGACGCCCTGCACACGCTGACGGACCGTGAGGTCGAGGTGCTGAAGCTGGTGGCGCGGGGGCTGTCCAACGCGGAGATCGCGGCGGATCTGTTCGTCAGCGAGACGACGGTCAAGACGCATGTGGGCCATGTGCTCACGAAGTTGGGCCTGCGCGACCGGGTACAGGCCGCGGTGTACGCGTACGAGAGCGGGCTGGTGCGCCCCGGCGCCCAGTAGCGGCCCCGGCGGCGGCTCTCCGTCCTCCGTATACGACGAAGCCGTCCGGCCCGTCCCCTCCTGGACCAACAGGAGGGGACGGGCCGGACGGCTTCGGTGGTCCGTAGTCGGTCCGTAGTCGGTCCGTAGTCGGTCCTGAGGCGGTACGGCGGTCAGACGCCGGGCCGGCTGAGCTCCCAGAGCTGGAGCTCGGAGGTGGCGCTGACGGACCGCTCCACTCCGGCGATCCCGTCGCGGGAGGCGACGTACTGCTTGCCCTGCCAGATCGGGAGCACCGGCACATCGGTGGCGACGATGTCCTGGAGCTTCTCGTAGGTGGCGGCGGCGGCGGCGCGGTCGGCCTGGCGGCGGGACTGCGGGATGAGGACCTTCTGCGCCTCGCGCGACCGGTAGGGCGAGTTGAGGAAGTTGTTCTCGTCCAGGAAGGGCGCGGTGTAGTTGTCCGGGTCCGGGAAGTCGGGGAACCAGCCCATGCCGTAGGCCGCGTAGTCGCCGCGCTTCTGCTCGGGGCGGTACTTCGACCACTCCTTGCCCTCGACGGAGACCTCGAAGAGGCCGGAGCTGTTCAGCTGCTGCTGGATCGCCTTGAACTCCTCGGCGGTGGCCGAGCCGTAGTGGTCGTTGGTGTAGTGCAGGGTGAACTTCACCGGCGTCTCGGTCCCGGCGTCACGGAGGATCTCCCGGGCCTTGGCGGTGCTGGGCTCGCCGTACTTGTTGAAGAAGGCGTTGGTGTGCCCGGCGATGCTGGTCGGGATCAGCGAGTAGAGCGGTTCGGCGGTGGTGCCGTACACCTTGCCCGCGATCTCGCCCCGGTCGATGATCTGCGCCATGGCCTGCCGGACGGGCTTGTCGACCACGGGGTCCTTGGTGTCGAACCCGAGGTAGCTGATGGCCAGGCCGGGCATCTCGGTGAGCTCGATGCCCTCCTTCGGCTCCACGAGCATGTCGTGGGCCTGCTCGGGCGACATCGCCCGGGTCATCATGTGGATCTTCTTCTCGTCGAGCGCCTTGCCCATGGCCTCGGCGTCGGGGAAGAGGTCCATCTCGACCTTGTCGTTGAGCACCTTCAGCTCGCCCTTGTACGAGGGGTTCCTGGTGAAGGCGATCCTGACGACCCGGCCGTCCTCGACCTGCGGATTCATGGTGTAGGGGCCGGAGCCGTTCACCTGGAAGCCGGTGCGGGCCTCCTTCGCCGGGTACTGCGCCTTCGGGACGATGCCGGCGGCGGGAGTGGCGAGCTTGTACGGGAAGGTCGCGTCGGGCGCGTTCAGGTGGAAGATCACCTGGTCGTCGCCCTTGGTCTCGACCATGTCGATGTTGGCGAGCAGGCCGACCGGCCCGCTGTCCGAGTCGATGTCGATGACGCGCTGGATGGAGTGCTTCACGTCCTCGGCGGTGACGGGTGTCCCGTCGGCGAACGTGAGGCCGGCCCGCAGGGTGCAGCGGTAGCTCTCGTTCGCGGTGTCGGTGAAGGTGCAGCTGCGGGCGGCCTCGGGCACCGGCTCGCCACCGCCGTTGGGCACCGCGGTCAGCGTCTGCACGGTCTGCCGCAGGATGTTCCAGACGCCCGCTTCGTAGCCGATGGCCGGGTCGAGCGGCGCGGGGTTCTCCTCGGAGGCCACGATCTGATCCGTGGTGCCGACGACGATGGCTCCCTCGCCACCGGCGCCGCCGGCCGTGCTGCCGCAGGCGGCGAGCACGGGGGCGAGCAGGCCGACGACGGCCGGCAGCACCAGGGTCTTGCGGTTCATCTGGACGTTCTCCCTCATCCCGGCAGGTGAGGAATCAAAGTTAGTAGCCGCGGATGGCCCTTCCGACCGTCCGGAGGGCGGCTCACGCTCCCCCGGCGACCGGAGGGGGCGACATACGATCATCATTACGGACAGCTCACCCGATCCCGGCGGGCCACCGGAGGCTCCAAGGTGAGGAAGGTCACCTGTTCGACCTCTTCACATTTAGGCCCCACGACTGATTCACGCCTACGGAACGTTGCCGGGACGCACACGGAAGGGAGCAGAGAATCCGCTGTTCGCTCACCAACGGACCATCGGTGCGTGTGCCCGTCCGACGCGGGTCAGCCCGTTCCGCCCGCTCCGGTGATGAGCTTGCGCAGGAAGGCGAGGTCGACCTCTTCGAGGGAGCCGACGACCACGCGTCCGGCCGCGGGTGCGATGGGGGCGACGGACGGCACGGCGACGACCCGGCATCCGGCGGCCTCGGCGGCGGCCACGCCGGTCGCGGTGTCCTCGATGACGGCGCAGCGCCAGGGGTCGGCGCCGAAGCCCGCGGCGGCGGTGAGGTAGGGCTCGGGGTGGGGCTTGGTGCGGACGACCTCGTCCCCGGCGACCGTGAGCGCGAAGTGGTGGCGGCCCACCGATTCCAGCACCCGGTCGATGATCCGGCGGTGGGAGGCCGAGACGAGGGCGGTGGGCACCTCGTAGGCGGCCAGTTCGGCGAGCAGCCGCTCGGCCCCCGGCATCAGTGGGACGCCGCGCACGATGCGCTTCTCGAATCCGTCGTTGAGCAGCACGGTCAGCTCGTCCAGCCGGATGTCGGCGCCGGTGACGTCGATGAGGTAGCCGGCGCTGCGGGTCATCGGACCGCCGACGACCACGTCCCGCCAGGACTCGTCCAGCCGGTGCCCGAGGCCGGCGAAGACCTCCTTCTCGACGTCCCACCAGAAGCCCTCGGTATCGACCAGGGTTCCGTCCATGTCGAGAAGGACCGCCTGCAGGGCGGCGCCTTCGGCCGTGCGGGTCAAGGACGCGGGGACCGTACTGGTCATCCGGCACACCTTCCGTAAGGGACGAGAAGGCCGGCCGCCATTCCCGAAAGCGGGAGGGCGACCGGCCTGCACTGGACCGACCAGTGTACGACGTGTCCGGCCACGATGCGCGAAGGGCACGTGACCGCGGGGCGAAGTCCGTCCTACCGGGCGTTGAAGTACTTCGCCTCGGGGTGGTGGATGACGATGGCGTCGGTGGACTGCTCCGGGTGGAGCTGGAACTCCTCAGAGAGGTGCACGCCGATCCGCTCCGGCCGCAGGAGATCGGCGATCTTCGCCCGGTCCTCCAGATCCGGGCACGCTCCGTAACCGAGCGAGAACCGCGCGCCGCGGTACTTCAGTGCGAACATGTCCTCGACGTCCGCCGGGTCCTCCCCCGCGAAGCCGAGCTCGCTGCGGACCCGGGCGTGCCAGTACTCGGCGAGCGCCTCGGCGAGCTGGACGGACAGGCCGTGCAGCTCCAGGTAGTCGCGGTAGGAGTTGGCGGCGAACAGCTCGGCGGTGGCTTCGCCGATCCGGGAGCCGACGGTGACGATCTGGAGGCCGATGACATCCCTTTCGCCGGACTCCTCGGGGCGGAAGAAGTCGGCGAGGCAGAGGCGGCGGCCACGGCGCTGGCGCGGGAAGGTGAAGCGGGTGCGCTCGGAGCCGTCGTCGTGCAGGAGGACCAGGTCGTCACCCTTGGCGACGCAGGGGAAGTAGCCGTAGACGACGGCGGCTTCCAGGAGGTTGTTGGACTGGAGGTGGTCGAGCCAGCCGCGCAGGTGCGGGCGTCCCTCGGTCTCCACCAGCTCCTCGTACGTCGGTCCGTCGCCGGTACGGTTCTGCTTGAGGCCCCACTGGCCCTTGAACAGGGCGCCCTCGTCGAGCCAGGAGGCGTAGTCCTTGAGCGGGATGCCCTTGATGACGCGGGTGCCCCAGAAGGGCGGCTCGGGGACCGGGTTGGTGGTGGAGACGTCCGAGCGCGCCGAGCCCTCGGGCTCCTCGGCCTCCAGCACGGGGGCGTCCCTCTTGGGGACCCTGCGTTGCTTGAGCTCGGGCAGGACCGCGCCCGGCACGCCGCGCTTGACGCCGATGAGTGCGTCCATGAGGCGCAGGCCCTCGAAGGCGTCGCGGGCGTAGCGGACTTCGCCCTCGTAGATCTCGTGGAGGTCCTGCTCGACGTAGGCGCGGGTCAGGGCGGCGCCGCCGAGGATGACGGGGAAGTCTGCGGCCATCTTGCGCTGGTTGAGCTCCTGGAGGTTCTCCTTCATGATCACGGTGGATTTCACCAGGAGGCCGGACATGCCGATGACGTCGGCGCGGTGCTCCTCGGCGGCTTCCAGGATCGCGGAGACGGGCTGCTTGATGCCGAGGTTGACGACGTTGTAGCCGTTGTTGGAGAGGATGATGTCGACGAGGTTCTTGCCGATGTCGTGGACGTCGCCGCGGACGGTGGCGAGCACGATGGTGCCCTTGCCGTCGTCGTCGGTCTTCTCCATGTGCGGCTCCAGATGGGCCACCGCGCTCTTCATGACCTCGGCGGACTGGAGGACGAACGGCAGCTGCATCTGGCCGGAGCCGAACAGCTCGCCGACCACCTTCATGCCTTCCAGCAGCGTGTTGTTGACGATGTCCAGGGCCGGGGTGTCCTGGAGCGCCTCGTCGAGGTCGGCCTCCAGGCCGTTCTTCTCGCCGTCGATGATGCGGCGCTGGAGACGCTCGTCCAGCGGCAGGGCCATCAGCTCCTCGGCCTTGCCCGCCTTCATCGACTTCATGTTGACGCCCTCGAAGAGCTCCATGAGCTTCTGGAGGGGGTCGTAGCCCTCGCTGCGGCGGTCGTGGATCAGGTCGAGGGCGACCTTGACCTGATCCTCCTCCAGCCGGGCGATCGGCAGGATCTTGGAGGCGTGCACGATCGCGGAGTCCAGGCCCGCCTTGACGCACTCGTCCAGGAAGACGGAGTTCAGCACGACCCGGGCGGCCGGGTTCAGGCCGAAGGAGATGTTCGACAGGCCCAGCGTGGTCTGGACGTCGGGGTGGCGCTTCTTCAGCTCGCGGATCGCCCCGATGGTGGCGATGCCGTCGCCGCGGGACTCCTCCTGGCCGGTGCAGATGGTGAAGGTCAGGGTGTCGATGAGGATGTCGGACTCGTGGATGCCCCAGTTGGTGGTGAGGTCCTCGATCAGCCGCTCCGCGATGGCGACCTTGTGCTCGACCGTGCGGGCCTGCCCCTCCTCGTCGATCGTCAGCGCGATCAGGGCGGCGCCGTGCTCCGAGGCCAGGGCGCTGACCTGCGCGAATCGGGACTCGGGGCCGTCACCGTCCTCGTAGTTCACCGAGTTCAGCACGGCCCGGCCGCCGAGCTTCTCCAGGCCGGCGCGCAGGACGGGCAGCTCGGTGGAGTCCAGCACGATCGGGAGGGTGGAGGCGGTCGCGAACCGTCCGGCCAGCTCCGCCATGTCGGCGGCGCCGTCGCGGCCCACGTAGTCGACGCAGAGGTCGAGCATGTGCGCGCCCTCGCGGATCTGGTCGCGGGCCATCTCCACGCAGTCGTCCCAGCGGGCCTCCAGCATCGCCTCGCGGAACTTCTTGGAGCCGTTGGCGTTGGTGCGCTCCCCGATCGCCAGATAGGCGGTGTCCTGACGGAAGGGGATCGTCTGGTACAGGGAGGCCGCGCCGGGCTCGGGGCGCGGGTTCCGCTCGGCCGGCGTCAGGCCGCGGGCCCGCTCGACGACGGCCCGCAGGTGCTCGGGGGTCGTGCCGCAGCAGCCGCCGATGAGGGACAGGCCGTAGTCCCGGACGAAGTTCTCCTGGGAGTCGGCGAGACCGTCGGGGCCGAGCGGGAAGTGCGCGCCGTCCTTGGTGAGGACGGGCAGTCCGGCGTTGGGCATGCACATCAGGGGCGTACGGGAGTGGCGGGCGAGATAGCGCAGGTGCTCGCTCATCTCGTCCGGGCCGGTCGAGCAGTTCAGGCCGATCAGGTCGATGCCCAGCGGCTCCAGGGCGGTCAGGGCGGCGCCGATCTCGGAGCCCAGCAGCATGACACCGGTCGTCTCGAAGGCGAGGGAGCAGATCAGGGGTACGTGGACGCCGAGGGCGTCCATCGCCCGGCGCGCGCCGATGATGCTGGACTTGGTCTGCAGCAGGTCCTGGGTGGTCTCGACGATCAGGGCGTCCGAGCCGCCCGCGAGGAGGCCCTCGGCGTTCTTCTGATAACCGTCGCGCAGGACGTCGTACGTGATGTGGCCCAGTGAGGGCAGCTTGGTGCCGGGGCCGATCGACCCGAGGACCCAGCGCTGGCGGCCGTCCTTGGCGCCGAACTCGTCCGCGACCTCGCGGGCGATCCGGGCACCCGACTCGGAGAGCTCGAAGATCCGGTCGGCGATCTCGTACTCGTTGGCGGCGGAGTGGTTCGCGCCGAAGGTGTTGGTCTCGACGCAGTCGACGCCGACCGCGAAGTACTCCTCGTGGACGGAGCGCACGATGTCGGGCCGGGTGATGTTCAGGATCTCGTTGCAGCCTTCGAGGTTCTCGAAGTCCTCCAGCGTGGGGTCCTGGGCCTGGAGCATGGTTCCCATCGCCCCGTCGGCCACCACCACACGGGTGGCTAGTGCCTCTCGGAGCGCGTCTGCGCGGGTCCGGCTGTCGGCGGCGGATGTCGGCAACGAGGCCATGGATGATCTCCCAGGGATGCGACGGCTGTCGGCTTTGCGTCCTTCTTGGGGAAGGCGCACCACGCCAGCGTAGCCGGACGGCGCCCGGGGCCGTAGGAGCGTCCATGGGACGGACTGCATGCTGTGCGTGGTGCGGCGTGTGCGGCCCGGTGACGGACACTTTCCCCGGAGTCCGGCGAAGGTCGGCATCGACCGATAGTGTTCAGCATTGTCGAACCGAGGTGGAGGAGTACGGCGCGATGGCCAAGAACATCCAGTCGCTGGAGCGGGCGGCCGCGATGCTGCGTCTGCTGGCGGGCGGCGAGCGCCGGCTCGGGCTCTCCGACATCGCCTCCTCGCTGGGCCTGGCCAAGGGCACCGCGCACGGCATTCTGCGCACCCTCCAGCTGGAGGGCTTCGTCGAGCAGGACACGGCGTCCGGGCGCTACCAGCTGGGCGCGGAGCTGCTGCGGCTGGGCAACAGCTATCTGGACGTCCACGAGCTGCGGGCACGCGCCCTGGTATGGACGGACGACCTGGCCCGCTCCAGCGGCGAGAGCGTCCACCTCGGGGTGCTGCACCAGCACGGCGTACTGATCGTCCACCACGTCTTCCGGCCCGACGACAGCCGCCAGGTGCTGGAGGTCGGGGCCATGCAGCCGCTGCACTCCACGGCGCTGGGCAAGGTGCTGTCCGCGTACGACCCGGTGGCCCACAGCGAGGCCATGGAGGCCGAGCGCCGCTCCTTCACCGGGCGCACCGTCACCGCCGCCGACGAGTTCGAGGCGATGCTCGACCTGATCCGGGCCCAGGGCTGGGCCGCCGACGCCGAGGAGACGTGGGAGGGCGTCGCCGCCGTGGCCGCCCCGATCCACGACCGGCGCGGGATGCCCGTGGGCGCGGTGGCCGTGACGGGTGCGGTGGAGCGGGTGGCCCCGGGCGGCGCGCTGCGCCCCGAGCTGATCGCGGCCGTACGGGACTGCGCCCGCGCGGTCTCCCGGGACCTGGGCGCGGGCCGCTTCTGACGGTCCGCACGACCGGCCCTTCCCCTCTCGCACGCCCCGCCGGTAACGATCGCGTCGCGCAGCGAGTCGTGGACCACAGAACCCTTGACGCTTCCTTCACTCGGGGGAAACACTGCCGTTCAACGGTCGGCATTGTCGAACGCCTAACGGCAATACGCGTTAGGGTGTGACAGTGCCAAGGGCCGGTCAAGCCCTCACAGGTGGGCTGCCCACGCTTCGTGGATACCCATCTCGGGCGCGGAACACCGGCGGGACCGGTGCTCCGCTCTCCCCCTGGACGAAGGACAAAGGAGTCGCGGGTGTCCAGCTCCGACATTTTCATCGGCGAGACCATAGGTACCGCCGTACTCATCCTGCTCGGCGGCGGTGTCTGTGCCGCCGTCACGCTGAAGAGCTCGAAGGCCCGGGACGCGGGCTGGCTGGCCATCACCTTCGGGTGGGGCTTCGCCGTGCTGACCGGCGCGTATCTCGCCGGTGGTGTATCGGGCGCCCACCTCAATCCCGCGGTCACGGTCGGCCTCGCCATCGAGGGCGGCACCGCGTGGGGCGACGTGCCCCTCTACCTCTTCTCGCAGCTGTGCGGCGCGATGATCGGCGCCCTGCTGGTCTGGGCGGTGTACTACGGGCAGTTCCACGCCCACCTCACCGATCCGGAGATCGTCGACCTGCAGCCCGTCGAGGACGGCATGGTCGACCAGAAGGCGGCCCCGAAGGCGGGCCCGGTGCTCGGGATCTTCTCCACCGGTCCGGAGATCCGCAACGGCGTGCAGAACGTCATCACCGAGATCATCGCGACCGCCGTGCTGGTCCTGGCGATCCTGACTCAGGGCCTCAACAACGAGGGCACCGGTCTCGGCACCCTCGGCGCGCTGATCACCGCCCTGGTCGTCGTCGGCATCGGCCTCTCGCTCGGCGGCCCGACCGGCTACGCGATCAACCCGGTCCGCGACCTCGGTCCGCGCATCGTGCACTCCCTGCTGCCGCTGCCGAACAAAGGTGGTTCGGACTGGGGCTACGCGTGGGTACCCATCGTGGGTCCGCTCATCGGCGGCGCGCTCGCCGGCGGGCTCTACAACCTCGCCTTCGCCTAGCCCGAGCCGCACCTCCACCACTTCACAGACTTCCGGGAGCACACCGTGACCGACGCACACACCACCGGCACCCACGGCACCGGGCCGTTCATCGCGGCCATCGACCAGGGCACCACCTCCAGCCGCTGCATCGTCTTCGACAAGGACGGCCGGATCGTCTCCGTCGACCAGAAGGAGCACGAGCAGATCTTCCCGAAGCCGGGCTGGGTCGAGCACGACGCGACCGAGATCTGGGAGAACGTCCAGGAGGTCGTCGCCGGCGCCGTCGTCAAGGCCGGCATCACCTCCGCCGACGTCAAGGCGATCGGCATCACCAACCAGCGCGAGACCACGCTGATGTGGGACAAGAACACCGGTGAGCCGGTGCACAACGCCCTCGTCTGGCAGGACACCCGTACCGACGCGCTCTGCAAGGAGCTCGGCCGCAACGTGGGCCAGGACCGGTTCCGCCGCGAGACCGGGCTGCCGCTCGCCTCGTACTTCGCCGGACCCAAGGTCCGCTGGCTGCTCGACAACGTCGAGGGGCTGCGCGAGCGCGCCGAGGCCGGCGACATCCTCTTCGGCACCATGGACTCCTGGGTCATCTGGAACCTGACCGGCGGCACCGACGGCGGTGTGCACGTCACCGACGTCACCAACGCCTCGCGCACCCTTCTGATGAACCTGCACACGATGGCGTGGGACGAGAAGATCCTCGCCTCCATCGGCATCCCGGCCGCGGTCCTCCCCGAGATCCGCTCCTCCGCCGAGGTGTACGGGCACGCCAAGGGCGGCATCCTCGACGGCATCCCGGTCGCCTCCGCGCTCGGCGACCAGCAGGCGGCGCTGTTCGGCCAGACCTGTTTCGCCGAAGGCGAGGCCAAGTCCACGTACGGCACCGGCACCTTCATGCTGATGAACACCGGTGGCACCCCGGTGAACTCGTACAACGGGCTGCTCACCACCGTCGGCTACCAGATCGGCGACAAGCCCCCGGTGTACGCCCTGGAGGGCTCCATCGCGGTCACCGGTTCGCTGGTGCAGTGGATGCGCGACCAGATGGGCCTGATCAAGTCGGCCGCCGAGATCGAGACGCTGGCCTCCTCGGTCGAGGACAACGGCGGCGCGTACTTCGTGCCCGCCTTCTCCGGTCTGTTCGCCCCCTACTGGCGTCCCGACGCCCGCGGTGTGATCGCCGGTCTCACCCGTTACGTCACCAAGGCGCACATCGCCCGTGCCGTCCTGGAGGCCACCGCCTGGCAGACCCGCGAGATCAGCGACGCCATGACGAAGGACTCCGGAGTCGAGCTGGCCGCGCTCAAGGTCGACGGCGGCATGACGTCCAACAACCTGCTGATGCAGACGCTCGCCGACTTCCTGGACGCGCCCGTGGTGCGCCCCATGGTCGCCGAGACCACCTGCCTCGGCGCCGCCTACGCCGCCGGTCTCGCCGTCGGCTTCTGGCCGGACACCGACGCGCTGCGCGCCAACTGGCGCCGGGCCGCCGAGTGGACACCCCGCATGGACGCGGACACGCGTGCCCGCGAGTACAAGAGCTGGCTCAAGGCCGTCGAACGGACCATGGGCTGGATCGAGGACGAAGAAAGCTGACGAGGAGCATCACCATGACCACCCTGCAGAGCGTTCCCGCCCTCGGAACGCACCCGGCCTCCGGCTCGCTGCCGAGCCGCGCCGAGACCCGGGAGCAGCTGTCCCGGGCCACGTACGACCTCCTGGTCATCGGCGGCGGCATCCTGGGCATCTCCACCGCCTGGCATGCCGCGCAGTCCGGGCTGCGGGTGGCGCTGGTGGACGCCGGCGACTTCGCCGGCGCCACCTCCTCCGCCTCCTCCAAGCTCCTCCACGGCGGTCTGCGCTACCTCCAGACCGGCGCGGTCAAGCTGGTCGCGGAGAACCACTTCGAGCGCCGCGCGGTCTCCCGCGAGGTGGCCCCGCACCTGGCCAACCCGCTCACCTTCTACCTGCCGGTCTACAAGGGCGGCCCGCACGGCGCGGCCAAGCTCGGCGCGGGCGTCTTCGCCTACTCCGCGCTCTCCGCGTTCGGCGACGGCGTCGGCCATGTGATCAGCCCGGCCAAGGCGCAGCGCGACGTCCCCGAGCTGCGTACCGACAACCTGAAGGCCGTCGCGGTCTACGGTGACGACCAGATGAACGACGCCCGCATGGCGCTGATGACGGTCCGCGCGGCCGTCGACGCGGGCGCGGTCGTCCTCAACCACGCGGCCGTCACCGGGCTGCGCTTCACCCGGGGCCGGGTCACGGGCGCCGACCTGAAGGACAGCACGGACGGCACCGAGTTCGGCGTCACCGCCCGGCTCGTGCTGAACGCCACCGGCCCGTGGGTCGACCACCTGCGGAAGATGGAGGACCCGAACGCGGCCCCCTCCATCCGTCTCTCCAAGGGCGCGCACCTGGTACTGAAGCGGACCCGGCCGTGGCGGGCGGCGCTGGCCACCCCGATCGACAAGTACCGGATCACGTTCGCGCTGCCGTGGGAGGACATGCTGCTTCTCGGCACGACGGACGAGGAGTACGAGGGCGATCCGGCCGATGTCGCGGTGACCGAGGCCGACACCGCGCAGATCCTCGACGAGGCGGCGTTCTCGATCAAGGACCAGCAGCTGTCGCGCGATCTGATCACGTACTCCTTCGCGGGTCTGCGGGTGCTGCCGGGCGGGCCCGGCGACACGTCCAAGGCCAAGCGCGAGACGGTCGTCACGGAGGGCCGCGGCGGGATGCTGTCGGTCGCCGGCGGCAAGTGGACGACGTTCCGCCACATCGGCCGCACCGTCATGAACAAGCTGGCCGCCCTGCCCGGGCACCCGCTGGCCGAGGACATGGAGCCGATGAACCGGCTGCCGAGGAAGCTGCCGCTGCCCGGCATCGCCAACCCGAACGCGGTGGCGCACCGGCTGCTGATCGACGGCGGGACGCCCGGCCCCCGGATGGCGCCGGACACCGCCCGGCACCTGGCCACGCACTACGGCTCGCTCGCCTTCGACATCGCCCGCCTGGCGAACGAGAACCCGGAACTGGCCGAGCGCGTCCACCCGGACGCCCCGGAGATCTGGGCCCAGGTCGCCTACGCCCGCGACCACGAGTGGGCCGAGACGGCGGACGACGTGCTCCGCCGCCGGACCACGCTGACGATCCGGGGCCTGGCGACGGACGACGTCCGTGACGGCGTCCAGAAGATGCTGGGCGACCGGGGCTGACCACCCCCCACGGGTACGCGGACGGGGGCGGCTTCCACGCGGGAGCCGCCCCCGTCGGCGTGAGGGCGAAACCGGCTACAGCACGCCGTTCCGTACGTCCGAGGAGACGGTCGAGGGCGGCCCGCAGGCGATCGGCGGTCCGCCGCAGATCGTCGCCGGGATCCTCGGCCGGAACGAGGTCCACCGCCGCGGCCTCCGGCCGATCACCGTGGACGGCTTCGGGCTGGGCCGCCCGGCCGCCGTGACGCGGGGCCATGATGCACTGATCCAGCCGATGATCCACTCCTGGTGGCAGGGTTCACCCGGCCGTGCAAGAGGGCTGCGGCGGGGGGCCCCTGAAGCCGTAAGGTTGCTCCGTACGCATGGAGACATCGGAAGGAGGCCCGGGTGATCGAGCTCGAGTCGGTACCCGAGCTGATCGACCCGGTCATGGTGGCCGCGTTCGAAGGCTGGAACGACGCCGGGGACGCCGCCTCCACAGCGGTCGGTCATCTGGACCGGGAGTGGAAGGGCGAGGTGTTCGCGGCGCTGGACGCCGAGGACTACTACGACTTCCAGGTCAACCGTCCCACGGTGTGGCTGGACGGCAACACGCGGAAGATCACCTGGCCCACGACGCGGCTGTCCGTGGTGCGGGTGGGCGGGGACAAGCCCCGGGACCTGGTCCTGGTGCGCGGGATCGAACCGTCCATGCGCTGGCGGTCGTTCTGCAACGAGATCCTCGGCTTCGCCCATGAGCTGGGCGTCGAGATGGTCGTCATCCTGGGCGCGTTGCTCGGCGACACCCCGCACACCCGGCCGGTGCCGGTGAGCGGGGTCACCTCCGACGCGGATCTGGCGCGGACGATGGACCTGGAGGAGACGCGGTACGAGGGCCCCACCGGCATCGTCGGAGTCCTCCAGGAGGCGTGCACGCATGCCGGTGTGCCCGCGGTCAGCCTGTGGGCGGCGGTCCCGCACTATGTGTCGCAGCCGCCGAACCCCAAGGCGACGCTGGCCCTGCTGAACCGGCTGGAGGACCTGATAGGGCTGCGCATCCCGCTGGGTGAGCTGCCCGAGGACGCGCGGGCCTGGCAGCTCGGTGTGGACCAGCTGGCCTCGGAGGACAGCGAGGTCGCCGAGTACGTGCAGACGCTGGAGGAGGCGCGGGACACCGCGGAGCTTCCCGAGGCGTCCGGCGAGGCCATCGCCCGGGAGTTCGAGCGCTATCTGCGGCGGCGGGACGGCGGTCCCGGACAGGGGCCGGGCGGGCATGCGACGGAGACCGGGGACGTGTCGTATCTGCGCGACCCCTCCAGTGGCCGCACCCGCCCGCCGAGGCCGCCGCGTCCGGAGACGGGGCGGGGGAAGGCCGCCGACGACAAGGGCGGCAAGGGTCCTGACGAGACGTCTGAGGACAACCCCGGCGAAGAGGCCGGGGACACTTCCGACGAGGACTGACCGCACGGCGGTGGCGAACCGCGGAGCACCGCACGGGAGACGATCCCGTGCGGCGCTCCGTTCATGGTCCGGGCGGCTCAGGCGCAGTGGAACTTCGCCGCCGCCCAGTCGGCGTGGTCGCCGGTCTTGGACCCGTTGGTGTCGGTGACCTTCAGCCGCACCTGGCGTACGCCGTCGAGCTTCACGTCCACCGGCAGGGTCGCCGACGCCCCGGTCAGCTTCGGCGAGGTCCACAGCACCTCGCCGTCGCCCTCCACCGAGAACGCGACCTCCCCGTAGCCGTTGATCTCGTCGTCGATCCCGACGTCGGCGGTGAACGCGGTGCACCGGCCGCCGAGGTGGAGCGCGATGTCGGAGTCGGCGTGGGTGCCGATCCCCTTCTCGTACGTCGTTCCCGCGAGCGTCAGTGTCTTCCCGTCGCTCGCACCCGACTCCCCGTTGGACCGGTCGCGTTCGGCCGGACCGTAGCCGTTGGTCTCGGAGAGCCAGCCGAGGTCGCTCGCCCAGGCCTCCCCCTCGGGCGGCGGCGGCAGGACGGAGACGGCGAGCCGCTGCTGACTCGTGCGGTCGTCGCCGCCGGCCCGGTAGCGGGCCAGGGCCGTCAGCGTGGTCTCGCGCACATCGGCGTCCTTCGCCGGGGTGAGAGCCACCTCGACCCGCCGGGTGGCGCCCGCCGGGATCCGGCCGGGGACCTTCGCCGTGGCGGTCCTCCAGCCCTCGGGGACCTGGAGGGAGACCGTGGTGTCGGTGAGCCCGGAGCTGCCCGCGGTCACGTCGACCAGGACCGTGCCGGGCGTCCCCGCTCCGGCCTCCTGGCCCGCGGGGACGGTGAGGGCGGCGGCGGCCGACGCTTTCTTGCCGCCGACCGCGCTGGTGCCGAGCAGCTTCACGGTGAACTTCTTCGCGGTGCTCAGGGGCGCGGTCTTCACGTGCACCACGCCGCCCCGGTCGTCGCGGTCGTACCACCAGCCCTGCCGGGCCTTCTCGTACGCGCTCTTCGAGGTCAGTTCGGGCAGCGTCCGGTCCAGCTTCACCTTGCGGGGCGCGGAGCCGGTGTGGACGGTGAACTCGTAGGGGCGCTCGACCTGCTTGCCGGTGAAGCTGCCCCGGCTCTCGTTGATGGTGACGGAGACGTTGCCGGCGCCGCGCTCGGGGGCACGGACGTCGGCGCGCTGGGTGGCGTATTCGCCGTCGCGGTGCTCGCGGGTGACGCCGTCGTCCTCGTACAGGGTGAAGGAGGTGTCGCCCTGCGGGTAGACGTCCCAGGCCAGCGGGGAGTCGGCGGTGCGGTCGCGGTAGGAGCGGATGCCCGGCCACATCGGGACGGCCGCGCCCGCCTTCACGAAGAGCGGCAGGGTGTCGAGCGGAGCGCCGTAGGTGTCGATGGTGGTGGGGCCCTCGTAGGTGCGGCCGCTCCAGTAGTCGATCCAGGTGCCCTCGGGGAGGTAGATGTCCTTGCGCTCGGTGGTGTCCTGGTAGACGGGCGCGACGAGGAAGTGCTCGCCGGAGAGGAACTGGTACTTCGCGGCCTCCGTCGACGCCTTGGGGTCGTCGGGGTATTCGAGGACCAGCGGACGGACCATGCCGACACCGGACTTGGTCGCCTCGTGGGCGTAGGAGTACTGGTAGGGCAGCAGCGACTCCTTGAGCTTGAGGTAGTCGCGGTTGATCGAGGTGTACGGCTCCCCGTACCGGAACGGCTGCTTGTCCATGGCGGCCCAGCCATCCATGGTCATCGTCGTGCCGAGGAACATCTTCCACTGGAGGTCACGGGTGTACGTCTTGGCGCTGCCGCCGAAGATCCCGTCGATGTCACCGGTGGTGTAGGCGAGGCCGGACATCGTGGCGCCCGCGTACGTCGGGATCTGCCAGCGGATGTACTCCCAGGTGCCGGACTGGTCGCCGGACCACTGGACTCCACAGCGCTGCGCGCCCGCCCAGCTCTCCGGGGCCCAGGTGAAACCGCGGGCGTCGCTGTTGTCCTCGATGCCCTGATAGGCGTCCTTGCAGCCGTCGAGGGCGAACTTGTAGCCCTCGCCGACCCAGGCGACGTCCAGCTTGGCGACCCGCTGTCCGGCCTTGACCTGGGCGGCGAGGTTCTCGATGCCGTCCTCGGTCCACAGGCCCAGCTCCATCTTGCGGTCCTTCAGCCCCTGGGCGGTCTCCTCCAGGTCCTCGTAGCCGCAGCCGTAGCCGTCGTTGACGAGCATCCAGCCGTTGGGCATGTCGTTCTCGACGTAGCCGTCGGCGACCTTCAGCGAGTCCAGGGTGCGGCGCTCGCCGCGGTTGGCGTTGTGGAGGTAGCAGTCGGCGTCGCCGACCTCCATGCCGTAGACGGGCGGCAGGAACGGCTTGCCGGTGAGGTCGGTGTACTGCCCGATGACGTCCTTGGCCCCGTCGTCCCCGTCGCCCGCGAAGTAGTAGGCGTCGAAGCGCCGTTCCTCGGCGCTGGTCGTCACCGGGTCGGTGAACGCGTACGTGTTGGGGGCGTAGGTGTTGCGGAAGACGCCGTAGCCGGCCGATGAGAGGTAGAACGGGACGGAGTTGGGGTGGCCGCCGTCGTCCCAGTTGTAGTCGACGGCGACCTCGACGGTCTTGTCGCGGTGGGAGGTGTTGCCGCGGCCGTTCTGCATCCCGGCCCCGTAGAACTGCTCCCCGGCGCCCCGGGCCAGCGTCTGGACGGTCCTCCCACCGGTCCAGCTCAGGCCCTTCGCCTCGGACCAGACGCGGCTGCCGTCGGCCCGGTGCAGGGCGAAGCGCAGCGGCTCCTTGTAGGCCCGCAGGGTGACCTCATCGGTTGACAGCTCGTAGCGGTCCCCGCGGTCCTTCCAGCGGGTGCGGGGCGGCTTGCCCTGGGGCAGGACGATGTCGTCGCCGGTGGGGTCGGTGAAGGTGCCGTCGGGAGCGAGCTCGATCCGGAAGGTCTCCTCCGTGACGAAGCTGACCCGGGCCTCGGCCTGCCCGGCGCTCAGCCGGTACACCGCCCCGTCCGCCCGGAATCCCGTCACGTCCCCGACCGTGGTGGTCTCCGTGCTCGTCGGCGGGGCCTCGTCGGCGTGGGCCCCGCCGGGTCCCGTGAGGACCGCGAACAGTCCGAGCAGTGCAGCGACTGCTGCCACTCTCATGCGCGTTGATGATTGCATAGTGAGCTTTTAGCGCAACTTCGAGCATATGACCATGGACAAAAAGGAACCGGCCCCGAACTTCGTAGAGAAGTCCGAGACCGGTCCAGGTGGTCGGATCAGGCCGGGCGGCAGTCGCCCTCCGTCCTACAGAGCGACTCCCAGCAGGGCGTCGACGGTACGTGAGACGAGGCCGGGCGCACCCTCGTCCGTGCCGCCCTCCGCACCCTGGAGCGCGGCCCAGCGGTCCACCGCGGCAAGCGCGGTTGGGCTGTCCAGGTCGTCCGCGAGGGCCTCGCGGACCTCCTCGACCAGCGCGTCGGCGGACGGCCCGTCGGGACGCGAGACAGCGGCCCGCCAGCGCGCGAGACGCTCGACGGCGTCGGCGAGCACCTGGTCGGTCCACTCCCAGTCGGAGCGGTAGTGGCGGGAGAGCAGGGCGAGCCGGATGGCCGCCGGGTCCACGCCGTCGCGGCGCACGGCGGAGACGAAGACCAGGTTGCCCCGGGACTTGGACATCTTCTCGCCGTCCAGGCCGACCATGCCGGCGTGGACGTACGCCTTGGCGAACGGGTGCTCGCCGGTCAGCGCCTGGGCGTGGGAGGCGCCCATCTCGTGGTGCGGGAAGGCGAGGTCGGAGCCGCCGCCCTGGATATCGAAGCCCATGCCGAGGTGGTCGAGCGCGATGGCGACGCACTCGATGTGCCAGCCGGGGCGGCCGGCGCCGAGCGAGGCCCCGCCCCAGCTCGGCTCACCCGGGCGGGCGGCCATCCAGAGCATCGGGTCGAGGGGGTTCTTCTTGCCGGGGCGCTCCGGGTCGCCACCGCGTTCGGCGGAGAGCAGGCGCATGGCCTCGGCGTCGAGGCCGGAGACCTCGCCGAAGTGCGGGTCGGTGTCGACGGAGAAGTAGACGTCGCCGTCCAGGTCGTAGGCGGCGCCCGCGTCCCGGAGGCGTTCGACGAGGGGCACGATGCCCGGTATCGCCTCGACCGCTCCGATGTAGTGCTGCGGGGGCAGCATCCGCAGGGCGGTCATGTCCTCGCGGAAGAGTGCCGTCTCGCGCTCCGCGAGCTCGGTCCAGTCCTGACCGTCGCGCACGGCCCGCTCCAGCAGCGGATCGTCCACGTCGGTCACGTTCTGGACATAGTGGACCTGCCGCTTGGTGTCGAGCCACACGCGTTGAACGAGGTCGAACGCGTTGTAGGTCGCCGCATGACCCATGTGGGTCGCGTCGTACGGCGTGATGCCGCAGACATAGATGCGGGCGACGGGACCGGGGTCAAGGGTGATCCGTCCGCCGGTCGCGGTGTCGTGGATCCGAAGGTCGCGGCCCTTGCCGGGCAGGGCGGGGACCTCAGAAGCGGGCCAGGCATGCATGTCATGAGCGTAACCGGACGATGCTTCCGGATACGAACCGGATCCGGAAACCTGTCCGAAGAGGCACTCTTGCGTGAACGTGCCGGCAGACGGTAGAGCCCGGCACGATCCAGACGACAGGCCCTACACCGGTGGCCAGGGGATGGGCGGCCACTGGCCGCTCGGCCGCGGGTGCACGGTGCTCTTGACCAGCCCGGCGACCCGCTCCCGCAGGGCCTCCAGCTCGGCCGGTGTGATGAGTTCGG
Organism: Streptomyces sp. SM11; assembly: GCF_002910905.1. Taxonomy (GTDB): domain Bacteria; phylum Actinomycetota; class Actinomycetes; order Streptomycetales; family Streptomycetaceae; genus Streptomyces. The sequence goes on from NZ_NEUE01000138.1 coordinate 69,291, forward strand.
CCATCCGGGTGGCCAGGGCGTTCCCCGGCGCCAGCTCCGCGGCGAGCCGGCCCAGCACCACCAGTGCCTCTTCGGTCAGGGGCTCGCCCGCCCAGCCCCAGAGCAGGGTGCGCAGCTTGTCCACGGCGTTGAAGGTGACGCCGTGGTCGATGCCGAAGAGCCGCCCGCCGGGGGCGGGCAGCAGGTGCCCGCCCTTGCGGTCACCGTTGTTGATCACCGCGTCCAGCACGGCGAGCCGCCGCAGCCGGGCATCGTCGGCGTGCACCAGCAGCGCGGTCCTCCCCTCCCCCACGTCCGCGAAGCCCACCGCTCTCCAGCCGTCGCCCGGCTCCTCGCCCTCGACGAGCGCCAGCAGCGAGGGCACGTCCTCATCGGATGCGGGGCCGTCGATCCAGAGCTGGCACATCCCCTGCCCGTACGGCCCCTCCCGCAGCACGGTCGGCGGCACGAGGTCCCAGCCGGTCGCCCGGGAGATCTCGTACGCGGCGACCTCCCGCTGGGCGAGGGTCCCGTCGGGGAAGTCCCAGAGCGGCTGCTCCCCCGCGACCGGCTTGTACGCGCAGGTGCGCTCCTCACCCTCGTACGCCACCGTGCAGTGCAGCACCGCGTTGGACGCCCCGCCGACCTGCCCGAGGACGGTGATCGTGCCCTCGGTGAGCAGGGTGAGCAGCTCCGTGTCCGTCAGGCTCCGCGACGGTATCCGTTCTGGCGCGGGCATACGTGTCCTTCCGGATCGAGCGGCAGGCTGCACAGCGGACACGGCGGGCGGCCGGCGTTGACGACGTCCAGAGCCCGCCTGGCGAAGGCGCGGGCCTGGGCGCCGCTGAGCCGGACGCGGAGCATGGGCGGGCCGTTCTCCTCGTCCTGGAGGAGCTTCTCCTCGGCCTCCGCGAGGTCGTCCTCGGAGTCGGCGTCGAGTTCGACGAGGGCCTGCGCCTCGACGATCATGCGCTGTTCCTCGCCGTCCCAGGCCAGGGCCATGGTGCCGACCCTGAACTCCTCCTCGACGGGAACGTCGAGGGGCCCGGTGTCGGAGACGTCGGTGGGAGCCACGGCGGGCACCGGGGAGTTGCCCCCGGTGCGGCGCACGACCTCGTCGAGCAGTTCGTCGATCCGCTCGGCGAGAGCGGCGACCTGGTTCTTCTCCAGGGCCACGCTGGTGACCCGGCCCTGGGAGGACGCCTGCAGGAAAAACGTACGGCGGCCAGGCAACCCGACCGTACCGGCCACGAATCGGTCCGGTGGGTCGTAGAGGAACACCTGACGGGACACGTCCTGCTCCCTTGAGCTTCGATGGTTGGTTGGGCGGCGCTACGGCGCGTCCACCCTACTGCCCGGAGCGATCACGGCGCGCCCGCACCGCCCCCGACCGTCGCGTCCGCCGTGCCGTCGTCCGCGGAGGACGCGGCGGCGTCCGCCCCGACGGGGTGCTCGCGGGGGGCCAGGGAGGCGAGGTCGCCGGTGTCGCCGAGCCTCAGGAGGAAGGGGCGCAGCCGTGTGTAGCGGATCGCGGTGACCGAGCAGGGGTCGACGTGGACGCGCTGGAAGAGGTCCAGATGCATGCCCAGCGCGTCGGCGACGAGGGACTTGATGATGTCGCCGTGCGAGCACATGACGTACGCGGCGTCCTCGCCGTGCTCCGTCTCGACGCGGCCGTTCCAGTCACGTACGGCGTCGACGGCGCGGGCCTGCATCGCGCGCATGGACTCGCCGCCCGGGAAGGCGGCCGCGGAGGGATGCTGCTGGACCACCGACATCAGGGGCTCGTCGGCGAGTTCGGCCAGCTTCCGTCCCGACCAGTGGCCGTAGTCGCACTCGCTGATGCGGTCCTCGGTGTGCAGGGGCAGGCCGGGGCGGGCGTCGAGGAGCGGCTGGAGGGTCTGCCGACAGCGCTCCAGGGGGCTGCTGACCGCGAGTACCGGGGCCACGGCGGAAAGCCGCGCGGGAAGGGCCGCCGCCTGTTCGGCGCCGCGTTCGTCGAGGGAGACGCCGGGGGTGCGGCCCGCGAGCACTCCGGCGGTGTTGGCGGTGGAGCGTCCGTGGCGTACGAGGATCAGCGTGGGCATACTCGCCAGCGTAGAGGGTGCCTCGTCGATCAGGCCGGGTCGGCGAAGGTGCGCGGGAGGCGGTCACGGGGAAGAATGCCCGCCGTGATCGTGGACTGTGCCATCTACCGGGACGGGCGCCGCACCGAACGGCCCGACGACTTCTCCGCCGCCCTGGACGAGGCGCGGGACGCACGCGACGCCTTCCTGTGGATCGGGCTGCACGAGCCGACGGAGGAGGAGTTCGACCTCGTACGGGACGAGTTCGGGCTGCACCCGCTGGCCGTGGAGGACGCGTTGCGGGCGCACCAGCGGCCCAAGCTGGAGGTGTACGACGACTCCCTGTTCGTGGTCCTCAAGCCGATCGTCTACGAGCCCGAGAGCGACACGGTCAGCGCCGACGAGCTGATGGTCTTCATAGGGGACTCGTTCGTGGTGACGGTCCGGCACGGCGAGGGCGCCCCGCTGGCGGCCGTGCGCCGTCGGCTGGAGACCGACCCCGAGGTGCTGAAGCACGGCCCGACATCGGTGCTGTACGCGGTCAGCGACGCGGTCGTGGACCACTACATGGACGTGTCCGGTGAGCTCCAGCTCGACCTGGAGGAGCTGGAGACGCGGGTGTTCGCCCCGAGCGGCGGCGACTCGAAGAACACCGCGGGCCGGATCTACACCTTCAAGCGGCAGGTGCTGGAGTTCCGCCGGGCGGCCGGGCCGCTGACCGCCCCGATGGCCCGGCTCGCGGGGGCCGGCGTGCCGTTCGTGCACGAGCACGCCCAGCCGTTCTTCCGGGACGTGGCCGACCACCTGACGCGCGCCAACGAGCAGGTGGAGGGGCTGGACCGGCTGCTCTCGGACATCCTGTCGGCGCATCTGGCGCAGATGGGCGTGCGGCAGAACGACGACATGCGCAAGATCTCCGCCTGGGCTGCCATGGCCGCCGTCCCGACGATGGTGGCGGGTGTCTACGGCATGAACTTCGACCACATGCCGGAGCTGCACTGGGTGTGGACCTACCCGGCGGTGGTCGCGCTGATGGGTGTCGCCGTGTTCGGCCTCCACCGGCTGTTCAAGCGGCGCGGCTGGCTCTGAGGGCTGAGGGCCGCGAGCCGTGTGCGCTCAGGCGTATTCGCGTTCCGGTACGGCGGGGCTGCCGAGCGCGTCGCGCCGCTGCGGCATCTCCAGACTCACCATGCGCCGCCAGCCGACCAGGCGCTCGTACGCGTACATCGCGTGGATGCCCGCGGCGAGCACGGCGGCCTTGGCGCGCGACCAGCCGAGCACACGTCCCATGCCGGCCATCACGGCAAGGCTGACGTCGCGGTAGACCCGGATCTCGGCCAGGGCGCACTCGCGCATGATCCGCTGGATCGTCCGGCCGTGCCCGGCGCGGGCGAGGCCGAGGAGCTCCTCGTGGCAGTAGGCGAGGTGGTTGTCCTCGTCGTTGGAGATCATCTTCACCGCGCGGCCGATGTCGGGGTGGTCGGCGAAGTAGCGGCGCAGCAGCCGCATCTGCTCGGAGGCGCGCTGCTCGGTGACACGGCTGTGGGCCAGATAGGTGATGATGTCGCGCTCGGTGAGCCGTTCCTCGCCGCGCAGCCGGGAGTGCGCGAGGCCGATGCCCTGCTGTTCCAGGAGCATCGTGTAGTCGGTCTCCGGCGGGACCTCGACGGGTGGCAGCCCACGCTTCTTCAGGAGCGCGTTGAAGATCCGGCCGTGCTTGTCCTCGTCGGCGCCGTGCCGGACGATCTTGGGGGCCAGGTCTCGGCGGTTCTCCGGGACGAGGGCTGCGATACGGGCGTTCTCCCAGCCGCCCTGGGCCTCGCCGCTCGCGGCGATGGAACAGAAGAGCCGGTAGGACTCGTCGTTGTCCAGAATCTCCTGGAACACGGTCTGCGCTGAGAGCATGCCGGTCACCTCCGTACCCGTTGCCCGCGGAGCCGAGATCCGCGGAGCAGTAGTCCGCAGGGAGAGTCAAATGCGCCACGCGGCAGTCGGCAACCGCAGCGGTCGGCGACAGCGCGCGCCGGGGCGGCGTAACCCGTGGGCGTGCGGCGCGTTGTTCCGGGTGACGGCCGTGGCGGGGAAGACCCCCGAGCCCCCACCACGGCCGTAGTGCTGTCCCCGGACCCGTCAGGCGAGGCCGGAGCGCTCCAGGGCGTCCGTGCCGGCGCGCAGGGCGGTGAGCCGCTCCTCCAGGGTGAAGCCGGCCGGGGCGAGGTTGAGCGTGGTGACCCCTGCTGCGGCGTACGCCCGCATCCGGTCGGCGATCCGCTCGACGGGGCCGAGCAGCGCGGTCTGGTCGATCAGCTGGTGCGGTACGGCGGCGGCGGCCCCCGCCTTGTCCCCGCCGAGGTACTTGTCCTGGATCTCGGCGGCCTCCTTCTCGTACCCCATGCGCTGGGCGAGCTGGTTGTAGAAGTTCTGCTTCCGGCTGCCCATCCCGCCGACGTACAGGGCGGTGTACGGGCGGAACATGTCGGCGAGGCCGGTCACGTCGTCGCCGACGGCGAGCGGCAGCGTCGGGCTGACGTCGAAGCCCTCCATGGTCTTCCCGGCCTTCTCCCGGCCCGCGCGCAGCGGCTGGATCGCGGTCTCCTCCAGGTGCTCGGCGGAGGGGAAGATCAGCAGGGCGCCGTCGGCGATCTCACCGGTCTGCTCCAGGTTCTTGGGGCCGATCGCGGCGATGTAGAGCGGGATGTGCTCGCGCTCGGGGTGCACGGTGAGCTTGATCGGCTTGCCCGGGCCGCCGGGGAGCGGCAGCGTCCAGTGCGCTCCCTCGTACGAGACGCGCTCGCGGGTCATCGCCTTGCGGACGATCTCCACGTACTCGCGGGTGCGGGCCAGCGGCTTGTCGAACTTCACGCCGTACCAGCCCTCGGACACCTGCGGGCCCGAGACCCCGAGGCCGAGCCGGAAGCGACCGCCGGACAGCGAGTCGAGGGTGGCGGCGGTCATCGCCGTCATGGTGGGCTGACGGGCCGGGATCTGCATGATCGCGGAGCCGACGTCGATCGACTCGGTCTGGGCCGCGACCCAGGTCAGCACGGTCGGGGCGTCCGAGCCGTACGCCTCGGCCGCCCAGCAGACGTCGTAGCCGAGCCGGTCGGCCTCCTGCGCGACGGCGAGGTTGTCGCCGTCCATGCCGGCGCCCCAGTAACCGAGATTGATGCCGAGCCGCATACCGCTCCCCTTACCGATCAGTAACGTTGCTTTCTCCGGACTCTAGCGCGGGTGGCGGCGATCCGGCAGGCCCGGCGGACCCCATGTTGTCCACAGGCCTCCACCCGGTGGGGCCATGGCCAGTAATCTCAGCGCCCATGGAGCAGAGGCATCTCGGCCGTACCGGCCTTCGCGTGTCCCGGATCGGGCTCGGCACTCTCACGTGGGGCCGGGACACGGACGAGCACGACGCCGCCGACCAGCTCAAGGTCTTCTGGGACGCGGGCGGCACCCTGGTGGACACCGCCGATGTGTACGGGGGCGGCGAGGCCGAGTACCTGCTCGGGCGGCTGGCCGACAGCCTGGTTCCCCGTCAGGATCTGGTCATCGCCACGAAGGCGGGCAACGTCCCGGACCCCTACCGCCGCTTCAACGGCTCGCGTGGGCACCTCCTCGCCGCCCTGGACGCGTCCCTGGAGCGGCTCGGCACGGATTACGTGGACCTGTGGCAGGTCCACGCCTTCGACCCGGCCACCCCGCTGGAGGAGACCCTCCAGGCGGTGGACCTGGCCGTGTCCTCCGGCCGCGTCCGCTACGCGGGCGTGTCGAACTTCTGCGGCTGGCAGCTGGCGAAGGCCGCCACCTGGCAGCTCGCCGCGCCCGGGGTGCGCACCCGGCTGGCCAGTACGCAGATGGAGTACTCGCTGCTCCAGCGGGGCATCGAGCGCGAGGTGCTGCCCGCCGCGCTGGACCTCGGGATCGGGCTGCTGCCGTCCTCGCCGCTGGGGCGCGGGGTACTCACCGGCAAGTACCGCCAGGGCACCCCGTCCGACTCCCGGGGCGCGTCCGAGCGGCTCGCCCCGTTCGTCGAGCCGTATCTCGACGACGCGGCGGCCCGCATCACCGACGCGGTGGCGACGGCGGCGGACGGACTGGCGACGAGCCCGCTCCAGGTGGCGCTCGCCTGGGTCCGGGACCGGCCCGGGGTGGCCGCGCCGATCGTCGGTGCGCGCAACGCCGGTCAGCTCGCGGAGGCTTTGTCAGTGGAGGCGCTTAGTCTTCCCTACGAGATCTGCCAGGCGCTCGACGATGTGTCGGCGCCCGTGCACCGCTATCCCGATCAGGACTGGAGCACGCTGTGACTGCGCTTCCCGGGGAGACCCCCGGCACCGTCGGCACGGACACACCTCAGGACGCCGTGTCCCCGCCGGACACCGGTGCCGAAGGCCCCGCTCACGCCGAAGCGCCCGAAGCCGCCGAGCCGTCGGACACCCCGGCCGACGCGGAGGACGGGGAGGCCGCGGCCGAGGCGGCTCCTGACGGAGCGCCCGCTGATGCCGCTGCCGCCGACGGCACAGCCGACGGGACCGCCGACGGAACCGCCGACGACACTGCCGAAGCGTCGCCGGCCGCCGAGCTCTCGGAGGCGCAGGCCGAGCTGGCCGCCCAGCGCGAGCTGCGGGAGCGGATCGAGAAGCGCAAGGCGGAGAAGGCCGCTCCCATCACCGCCGGTACCGGCCTGAGCGGCACGGCCGCCGATCTGCTCGCGGCCGTCCGGGCCGTGGAGAGCGGCGAGAAGGCGGGCACCGCGTTCTTCGACTCGTCCGCCACCACCCCGGCCTCCCGGCGACCCGCCCCGGCCGCGGCACAGCCGCCCCGGGCCCCCGCGCCCGAG
>NZ_NEUE01000139.1 GCF_002910905.1 Streptomyces sp. SM11
GCACCTCGCTGCGCGAGGTGCCCACCACCCGGACTGCGTCCGGGTGGTGACGGCCTGTCCGCTGCGCTCCCTGGCCGGGCCTTGCTGCGCAAGGCTTGACCGGTTCTCCGCTTCGCTCCGCACCGGGTTGGGCCGGTCCGCTGCGCTCCCCGACCCAACAGCCCCTCCGGCTGCGCCTCCAGGGCCTTCGGCCCGCTGGCGCGGGCCAGGCTGGCTACGAGGAAGGGTGCCCGGGGTCGGGGCTGCATCAACCTGCATCAGTCTGATGCAGCATGTTGAATTGGCAGGATGGGGTGACACCCCCGGGGAGTGTCACCCCATCCTCTACCCCTTGGCTGGCCCGAGGTTTTAATCTCGGCTTCGCAGTACGAGATCGCGATATGGCAGCGATACGGTGGGGTATCCCGTAATTCCTAGCTGCTTTTCGATGTGCTCGATGAGCCCGGAAGCGCCTTCGCTCGTCGGTCGGTTCACTTCGGTTTCGATGAAGGTACCGACACCATTAATGGTGTCGATGCTGACTACCACGCCGGGGGTTTCGGGGTGGGTGTAGGTGGTGCGGGTCTTCTCCACGCGGACAAGTTCACGCATTCCGATGGAGGTGAGTAGCCTTTCGGCTGCGCGTGCCTGTTCGCCTTCGCTCAGGATGACGTTCGTTTCGACCTTGGAAATTACGTGGTCGTCTGCGTGGGTCGTGGGGGTGGATGCTGGTTTGTAAGTGATCTCTGCGAAGTTGTCCCGGTGGCGGATTCGCAGACATTCGACCGTCTGCATGTAATCGACGTCGGGGCGGCTGTAGTAGGTATCCACCTCGGTCACTGGGGCGGACGCGATGTAGCGGAGTTCGGCGAGTCGGGGCGTCAGAGTGCTCCCGTCGTCGGGGAGTTCGCGTTTGCGCTCCACTTCGATGGTGTGGGTCATGGGGTCCATTCTCCTGTTCTCTTCGCGGTTGGGGCGCGGGGGCCCTCGGCTCTGGTCCGAGGGCCCCCGCGTGTGTGGGGACTACATGGTGTGGGTGAGTGCCGAGTGCAGGCGGACCATGGCCGGACGGCTGCACAGGGGCCGGAGGGTTTCGATACCGGCGCTGATTGCTTCGGAGTCGTGGGCGGGGATGTTGGTGAAGAGGACCATTTGCTTTCCGTCGGGCAGGGGGTTGGGGAGGTGAGTGCGGAGGTAGCGCGTGTAGTAGGCGCGTTCGGGGGTGCGGACGTCGCGGGCTGCTCGGGGCATCAGCACGGTGTTCGTGTTGGCTTCCGCCGACGTGATCGCGAACTCGGACAGAAGTTCGCTGAGGGTGAGATAGACGTAGGTTTCGTGGCCTTCACGCTCGGTCCATTCCCGCCATACGGATGCGCACTGGTCGTCGCCGTTCTCGGCGGACGTGAGTAGTTCGATGAGTGCGGCATCGGTGCATTCGTCGAACATGTCTCCGTCCGTGACGTAGTGGTCGCCGTAGGGTTCGCTGATGCTCTTCAGGAATGCGCGGTGGCGGGGTGAAATGCCTTCGGCTTCGGTGAGGGTGAAGTGAACCCGCTTGTGACCTGCTGCCGCGTCGATCCAGTCGGCGGAATACTGTCCGTCGAGCTGGGGGCGGAATCCGAGGACACCGGAGCGCCAGGCGTAGTCACGAAAGGTGATGTAGTGGCGCTGGATTTCGCGGAAAAGCCCGATGGGCCCGGTCATGACGGCGCTGGTCCTGGGGTCGATGCTCTCCAGCGCGACGCGGTGGGAGTCCTGACGGGTGGTCGGGTCGTCGCCGGACCGGTGGTAGGGGTGGAGGCTGCCGGTCAGGTACTGCGGGGTGAACATGCGGATGAACTGGAGCCATCCGCGATGGGTGTAGGTGTGGGTGACCGGCTCGTGAAGGGTCGGCGCGTTGACCGTGCGTACGTCGCGGTAGGCGAAGTGCCCTCCGGGCGTCAGAACGGTGGGAAGGGTGCACATCAGTTCGTGAATCCCCCGGTACCCGCTGCCGTAGGAGTAGACCTCGTGCATGAGGGCGGACGCGGCGACGATGTCGGCGGGGCGGTCAAGGATCGTGCCGATCTGCTGGGCGAGACCGTGAGTGAGGGTGCAGGTTCCCAGGCCGGACGCGTTGTAGCGGTCGATTGCGTGAGCGAGGCTCTGGGAGATGACGCCGGGTGCCTCGATCAAGGTCACGTCCAGCGGGCGGGGGCGGTCGGTGGTGCTGGTGAGACTGCCGGTGAGGTACTGGAGTGCGGCTCCCCCGCCGGGTCCGATCTCCACGAGGTGAGAGGCAGTGGGGGTACGCCCGATGGCGTCCAAGACCATCTGCACCTTTTCGCGGCCGTGCGCGTTCGCGGCTACGTCGAGATAGCCAGCGGCGGACTTCGCGGCGGTGGCGAACGCGCCTCCCGCTGCGGTCTCGTTGGAGAGGGTGAGCGGCTGGTTCACGGTGTTGCCTTTCGTTGACTGGCTGTTGGTGGCCGGTCGGGGTGTGCCGCCCCTTCCGACATGCACAACATTACCCCACTTCAACTCACCAGTCCAGCGAAAACCGCAGGTCAGACACCCTTCTCCATGATCATCAAGCCCCGTGTGCCGCACCGGACCACGCGGGGGGTGGGGCGAGACTTTGGGCGGGAGCTGCCATGGGGCGAGTGATCATGGCCCCGTAAGCTTCCGGCGCGTCGGGCAGTCTGTGGACCTGCCCGCTAAAGCACGACGTTGGGGCCATGATCTTCGAGGCTCGCCCCATGGTGGCTGCCTAAAGTCTCGCCCCACCCCCCGCCCCAGCCACAACAAACGGGCGCGGAGCGCCCGGCACCGCTGCGCCCCGGAGGGTGCGTCAGCGCCCGGCATCGCTGCGCCCCGGAGGGGCGAGGGCGCGGAGCGCCCGGCATCGCTCCGCCCCCAAGGGCGCGTCAGCGCCCGGCCATCGCTCCGCCCCGGAGGGTGCGCAGCGCCCGACCACCGCTGCGCCCCGGAGGGGGCGTCAGCGCCCGGCATCGCTCCGCCCCCAAGGGGGCGTCAGCGCCCGACCATCGCTACGCCCCGGAGGGGGCGTCAGCGCCCGACCACCGCTGCGCCCCAGAGGGGCGAGGGGGCGTCAGCGCCCGGCATCGCTACGCCCCGGGAGGGTGCGTCAGCGCCCGGCCATCGCTACGCCCCGGGAGGGTGCGGAGCGCCCGGCCATCGCTGCGCCCCCCTCTCCGCGGATGCCGGTCATTCGGTCTCGGGGGCGGGGGCACTTTTGCCCGGTCAGCGGGGAGATTCGCGGCCGGTTCAAGGCGCTGAAACTGTTCGTGGTCACGAGCACCGAGCTGCGCCCAGGATGCGCAGCGCTGCCGTTGCCGACGCACGACCTGGTGGAGCAGCCGTCGCCTGGTCCATGAACAGCGCTCGTCCTTGGCTACTCGGCCGCCGGCGGAGTGCAGGCGGCGGGAGCACTTCCCCGGCGGTGGGTGGGTGGGTGGTGCTGTCCATCGTCGTGAACAACGGATCGGCGCCGACCTCCGGGGAAGTGCTGCTGAAGCGCTGCTCCCCGATGTGTACAGACGGCATCCTCGCGGCGCGTGCCCTGGGAAGCGTCGTGTCTCCGATAGAGGCGGGAGCGGGGCAGGCCGGCGCCCACGACCCGTGTGGCGTTCCTGCGGTTCTGGCCGTTGCCGGCCGGACTCGGGTCGTCCGTCTGCCTCCGGTGCTCGCGAGCACCGAGGACACACGATCGGGCCAGACAGATGTAAGGTTGAGATTGTCGGGACGGGGGTTGTGGTCAATGCCGCAACAGATTCCGCGCATGGAAAAGGGCCGGCGGAGAGTCGCCCTGAAGCAACCCGGCACACCACCGGCCCTACTACCAACAGCCCTGCCGACGAAACGGCGCGGGACCACGACCAGGATACAGGCCGACCCCAGTACACCGGCAAGGACATCCCTCCGAGGAAAGGACGAGCACCATGATCCCGCGAGGCCGTCCGGTCATCAACGAAGCCGACATCGCTGAACGAGCCGGAGTCCCTCTGGCCACCTGGCGCCGGCGTGACGCTCCGGCCTTCCGTGAGCACGTGCCCAGCCTCTTCCCCGGCAGCCGCTTCCTGATCTACGACCTGGAGCAAGCCCTGGCCTGCCTCCAGGGCAGCCCTGTCCCCGCGCTGCCCGCCCAGGAGGACCCCGACGACCAGCTCAACGACAAGGAAGCCGCCGACATCCTCGGCATCGACCCGGGAACGGTCCGCGGCTACGCCCGACGCGGCTACCTCTCCCCCGGCGAGACCCTCTACGGCGCCCGGGTCTGGCGCCGCCGCGAGATCGAACACCGCCGCGACCACCCACCCGGACAAGGCAAAGGAGGCGGACGCCGCGCCGGCGAACCCCAGGGCCCCCGCAAAGCCCACCCCTACGCCGGCGACCCACGACTGCAAACAGCCGGCGACGCCCTCGCCACCAGCCCGGACACCCCCATCACCCACATCGCCACCAACCTCGCCCAAGAACACGGCGGATCACCCCGCACCTGGGAACGCCTCCTCAACCAAGCACGCCAAACCCGGTGCCAAGCACCGGAGTAGAAGGCCCGCCAGGTCCATTTGAGCCTCTGGGCTATGCCCTGCCGCACCTTGCTACACCCCTCTTTCTGCGCGCAGCTCCGGAACCGTGCGAGACCCCCTCCCGACACGCGGGGAGGGGGTCTCGCACGTTCGCGGTGGCGGCGTTCTGCTACGCCGCTGCGCCCCGTTCGAGGAGGCGGATCACGGCCTGTGCGCGGCGCTTGTTCTGCGGGTGGTCTCCGAGGAGGACGAGCACCGGCTCGGCCGTCTCGTGGGCGTACTCGGGATCTTCGGCAGAGAGCCGCATCCATGTGGCGTGCGCGTTGCTGATCAAGCGCTGTGTCTCGTCCTCGGGGGCCCCTGCCTCACGGCGGCGCTGCGCCGTCTGGACGAGGAGCTCCACCGTCTCGGCCCAGTCCTCGGTTTCCTCGACGCGGCGCACGGTGAACACGGCCCGGACGGTCATCACGTTGACGGTGGGGGGTGCGAGAGGGCCGAGGGTGCCCGCGAGGACGGTTTCGAGCTGGGCGGCGGTGACGATGGCCTCGACGAGCCGTCCGGCCTTCTCCTGGGCGACGAGATCGGCCCAGGCGGGCCCGTACTGCGGCGGGAGCGGTGCGGCCCATTCGGTCGGCACGACGGCCGGTGCGGAGCCGAGCTCCGCCGCGGCGGGCTGCTGTGGGGGCCGAGCCTGAGCTCTGGCCGCCTCCTGGTGCGGGGGGGGGCCGCCGGGCGTGCCTGGGCGGGTACAGGTACCGGCGGTGCGGGGTGGGGGGTTTCGAGCGTCGTTACGGTGCCGTTGACGTCCACGATCAGGGGCCAGGCCGACCCGTCGGCTTCCTTGGCGAGCACGCGGACGGGGCGCCCGTGCAATGCCGCCTTGATCACAATTTCAGAGAGGGCGGCGACGCGTGCGGCGCTCGGGTCGAGGCCCTCCTCGGTGACCTGCTCGCCGTTGATGGACGCGACGCCGTCCACGCTCACGGTGATGGTGTAGACGGGGGTTGCGGGAACGCTTTCGGGATTCGTGGTAGTCATTTCGTCTTCCTCCGCCTATCCGCCCTTGGGGAAATAAGGCGGCGCCCATCCGAGGTAGGTCGCTCCCCACACGGTTTCAATGTCTGTTGCAGGAACAACGTCAATATATCCCGGACGGCGGATATCGTTACTGGCAATTTTGCCGTCTCCGAGGTAGACCGCGACGTGCCCAGCCCTTTGACCCGTGTCCCAGTACATCAAGGCGCCCGGCGGAGGGTTCCTGTCCCTGTCGTGCTTCATCTTCGGGGGCATTTCCTTGTAATGGTCAATGGCGTAATGGACTCCGGAGAAATTCCATCCGTGCGCCACGGCCACGAATGCCAAACACTTGCGGTACCAGTCTTTGCCGCCCGTGCGTGCCTCGGTCTCGGCCCAGCGGATCGCCTCGGCGTTGGTGCGGGGGTTCTTCACCTGGGCGGGCCATCCGGCGGCGCCGTCGTAGAACGGCTCCCCCGGCTTGCCGGGCTTCCCGGCGCCCCCGCCGGTCTCGGGGTAGCAATTCTCGTCGTCGGCCTGGTCGTCGCCGTTACTGCCGTCGTCGCCCGGGTTCTGACGGTCCGGTGTCTCGCTGGTGCCGGCGCGGTCGAGGTCGATTCCTGCCTCGCCTGCGATCTTGCGGGCGGCGTCCTCCTGGCCCGCGTACAGGTCGGGGTACGCGCTGCGCTGTACGGCCTGGGCGACGCGGCCGGCGTCCATGTTCTGCCAGTTGCGGACGTCGACCATGCCGCGGGGCGAGCCGTCCTCGTCGCCGAAGTAGAACATCTTGGCTGCGTAGGTGGGCTGCATGATCTGGTCGACGGTTCCCCAGCCCTGGGAGGGTCGTTGCTGGAACAGTCCGACGGAATCCCGGTCACCGTGGTCGAGATTGAAGAGGGTTGACTCCTGGAGCGCGGTCATCAGCCCGATGAGCGTCGCGTACCCGGAGAGCCCTCCGTCTGACGCGACCTTGTCAATGACCTTGGCGTTCTCTATCTGCTCTTTGCGGGTGGCGGGGCCGCCGCCTGGGGCGCCGCCGGCACTGCCGCCGTCGTCGACTCCGGGCGTACCGCGGCCTCCGCAGGAGTCCGCCTTCGCCGTTCCGGACATGCCGCCGGTGAACAGGCCGACGAGGACCATCACGATGATGAAGACGCCCAGGCCGATAGCCCCGGCCTTGAGCTTGACGAGTCCGGCTTTGAGGTTGAAGGCGGTCCGAAGCGCGTCGCGTCCGTTCACTTGCAGCCCCAGGATTCGGGTTACCCGCCACTCGTCGCCGCTGAGCATCAACTCCAGTTGCAGAACGGGGGTTTCCTTGTAGGTGGTGTATCCCTCGACGTTCACCGTCGCCGTCACCGTGCGCCACACGCGGATCGGTGAGTCTGCGGGGAGGTCGTTGCCGGCGGGCTGGACCTTCACCGTGCCGACCGTGGCGACTCCGCCGCGGCTGACGAGGCGGTTCCATGCCGGGTCGCTGTGAGCGCTCAAGTTTTCGGTGAGCGCGCGCGTCATGTACGGAGCGGCGCGCAGTACGGCCGCGGTGTGTGTCTCGTCCTGGGGCGGGTTGCGGGTGAGGTAGAGGCGTACGGCTTCCTCGGCGACGGTCCGGGGGTCGCCCAGGTCGACGGCCGGAGCCGTCGGCGAGGCGGTGCTCGGCTCGGCCGAGGAGCTGCTCGGGGAGACGCTATCCGCGGGCTTGTCGTCCTGGGCTGGGGGGAGCCGTGGCCGTGGCTCGGCTCCCCTGGTCGTGGCTTTCCCCGAGGAGGCCGGGCCAGACCCAGCGGGCGCCCGCACCGAGGGCGAGGATCAGGACGAGGATGATCGCGGCTCCTGCGGGCCGGATCGGGTCGCGGCGGCGCTGCTCGCGGACCCATTCCGCCGTTTGCCGCCGCGTCTCCTCGCGGTGTCCGGCCTTGGCGCGGCGCCTGGCCCGCAATCCCTTCGTCCTCTTGACGTCCTCCGGGTAGTCGAAGCCGGCCAGGACGTCGCGCCACTCCTGGGGCGTACGGTCGTCGTTCTTACCCGGCATGGGTCACCCCTTCTTCTTCGGCGTGGGCCTGGTGCTGGTCGGTCCGGCTGACGGCCGCGGGACTCGGGTGGGCGGCGCGGTCGTCCTGGGCGGCGGGGGTGTCGCGCTCCGGTTCGGGCGTGGCGGTGGCGGGTTGGGTGTGCTGCGGATGACGGTTCCCTGAATGACCTTCGGCCCGGCTGTGCTGCTGCTCGGCGGGAGGGCCTGGCGGAAGGCATAGGCCGGGGTGCCGGCCTCCGGACGCATCGTCGGTCCGGGGGGCAGGGCGCGGTTTGTGGGTGTGGGCGCTCCCGTCGCCGCTGGGAGAGCCGGGCGCGGCGGGCTCTGCGCGGGCACGGACGGCGTCGGTGCGGCTCCGGTGCCGGTCCGGGTGAGGGTGGCGGTAGCGGTGCCTGCCGTGGCGGGGATACTGCTGCCGGCCGTGGCGGGTGGCAGCGCCGAAGGACCGGACCCGGCCCCGGCGCCCGTGGTCGCCAACGGCTTTGGAGCTGGGGGCCGTTGGTTGGGTACGCGGGTGATGGTGGTGTTCCATGGCCCGTTTTGCGGCATGTGGGACCAGGGGCCGGGCGGGAGCGGCTTCCACCCGCCGCCGCCTCCTCCTCCGCCACCGCCTCCGCCCTTGCCGCCGCCGGGGCGGGTGGCCACGGGCCGGTGGTTGACGCCCGTGTCACGTCGGCCGCCGCCCTTGCCGCCGCCGAAGTTCAGCAGGCGGGAGGCAGCGAATCCGGCCATCATGCCGCCGGAGGTACCGCGGACGCCGAAGATTTGGGCGACGACGGCGCGGAACTGCATTCCGACGATGGCGGCGGCGATGGCCAGGCCGCTGGACGGCAGCCATCCGTACTCGCCGAAGACTTGGTTGCAGGCAACTTGGATCGAGAGGACGGCGCCCACCACCACGGTTGCGATGGTGCTTTCGAGGGTGCGGCCGAGTAGCTGGTCGAACCAGGCGAGACCCCATTCCCTCGGCCGCCCGGGGATCACCCATAGGCAAGCGAAGATAACGCCGACGAGTAGGAGCATGAGCGCGCCGAGGAAGCTCGCCAGGAAGGCAAAGGAAAGCGCGATGACGAGGGCCGCGAAAAGTACCACGTTAATGAACGCGGGGATGGTCACGGCGACACGGCCGCCCGGGTTGTGTCCCTGTCGCCATGCCACGGAGTCTTTACCCACGGTGGAATCGCTGACGTGGGTTTTCAACCACTCTTCCCGCTTGTCGCGGTCGGTGCCCTGGTCGAGGAGATCGGCGCCGTACTTTTCGCAGGCTTCCAGGGAGCCAAAATTGGCCGCGCACCATGGGGTGACGACGTAGGCCCGCCATACGGAGTCGCTCGATTTCCTGAGCATGTCGTCACGGCCGTTGCCGGTGAATTTCGGGTCGTGGTGTGTTTCGAACGGGAATTCTGCTTTGCCGTCGCCGAGGCCCGCCGAGGTGGCTTGCATGGTGACGCTGGCGCCGACCTGCCGGACGGTGTCGACGCCGTCAACCCAGGCTCCGGGGCTGGTGAGGAGGGAGATCGAGAAAACTCCGGATACGAGGACCCACCCGATTTGCGAGAGGCCGCCGCCTCCGCCGCCTTTCTTGTGCTGGGCGAAAGCGACGAGTCCGCCCACGGCAAGGGCGGCCGGTAGCAGGGTGAGAGTCAGGCCCTTTGCGGCTCCGCCGATGCTTTTTGTGATTGCGTTTTCGAGTGCTGGAATCGAGGTGAGCTGAAAAATCCACTGCACCACGACGACGGCCGCTGTCCCGATGACCACGGTAAGGGTCATGAACAGGTCGGCGATTCCGTGGAATGTGGCCTCGAACCCGTCGAACATTCCGAATTGCTCGTCGAGAATGTAAAGGGAGCCGTTTCCGTACGTCTCGTAGAGGGTGCCTTGGCCCTCGGGAACCTTGAAGTCGGGCGACGGCATCAGGTCGCCGACCCCCATAGGTTCGATATCCGCTGCGTGGGCTTGTGCCGCAGTGGCCATGAGCGTGGTGTATGCGAAAAGGAGCGGAATCGCTACGTTCCTCATTCGCGGCATTCGGCTGAGCACTCTTATCCCCCTGAAAGAGCGGTGAGGACGGCGGAGCCGTGCGCCACGTCGGCATCGCTGACGTCCTCGGTTTGGTCGACGGCCCAGGCGCCCGACTCCTTGATGAGGCGCAGGGCCCGGAGCGACGTCGTGGGCGGCTTGCCGGGCCACTGGACGGTGTAGGTGACCATGACGCCGTACCCGGCCGGGTGCTCGGTGCCGGCCGGAACCTCGACGACGTCCGACGCCTCGACCGGGCCGAGGTCGGCCCGGTCGGGCCCGCCGGTCGTACGGGTCGCCCTCGGCCGAGGAGTCGAGCCGTCGGCGTAGCGTGGCGGCTCGTCGTACGGCGAGGGCGCCGCGTCCTGGGCGTCCGTCGGCGAGGGTGACGGCTTGCCCGGGGTGTTGTCCTCGACGCACGTCTCGACGGTGCCGAACCGCAGCCGCTCGGACCGCAGCTTGCACACGGCCTGCCAGTCCTCGGCGTTCTGAGCCTCTTGGTATGAGCGGGCCGCGGTAAGGACGGCCGCCGTCGGGTCCGCCTTCGGCTTCTTGTCGGCGCTGTCCGAGGAGCATCCGGCGGCCATCAGTACGGCCACCGTGACGACGGCTGACGCCGTGTAGCGCTTCACGCGGTCACCTTCTCCATGGTCACGGCCTCGTTCTGGACGGCGTTCGGTGAGGTGTCGAGGAGCTTCTCCACGGCGAAGCGGGAGATGCCGGCCAGCGTCGTGGCGCCGCCGAGCACCGCGAGCAGACACAAGGCAAGCAGGGCGCCCAGCCGGTACCGCGGCGGCCCCGCACCCGCCGCGGATCAGGCAGGCGGTCCAAGACCTGGGACAGCGAGGCGAGTTCGGGTAGGTCGATGTTCCCGCGGTGGCGCTGCAGGACATCGATCAGGGAGGATGACACGCGAACGCGACCCCTGTTCTTGATCAACGGCTTCGAGAACCTTGATCATCAGAGGTCGCGTTCGTCACGTCCAGACCCGGGCAAGCAGGCCATCAGGGGCCGTCCACGGGCAAGTCACTCGTCTCGCCGCATGAGAACGCACGCGCCCTGGGCGCTGACCTGCACTGCGCCGGGCAGGGCGCGGCGGACGGCCTGGGCGTAGGTGGCCGATCCGTCCCGGCACACGACCTCGACACCGCTGCCGTGCTCCCGCAGCCAGGACTCGAGGGTGGCCGCCTCGCGGTCGGGCAGGACCGCGACGCGTCGGCCGGTCTCGGCATCCGTGATGATCGTGGCGTATCGGTGTCGGCGGCGCAGGGCGAAGTCGTCCACGCCGATCACTTGCGGGACCGCCTGCTGCGGCACCGGCAGGCGCCGCAGATGGCGCAGCGCGGTGCTGCGGGAAACGGGCACGGCCAGCAGGCCGGCCAGGCGTGCCGCCGCCCGGCCGCATAACTCCCGTGCCACCTGCGATATCTGGCCCGCCAGCCGCACTGTGCGGCGCTGATGGCGCTCCAGCAACCCGGCAATCCGCTCGCGGAAGGTCTGCCGTCGGCAGCCCAGCACCGGACAGACCAGCCGCCGGACCCGGACGCGGACGACGACCGGGCTGCCATCGACCGGCACGTCCGCCACCATCCGGCCGTAGTACCCGTGCACCTTCGCCGTCGGCGTCCCGTGCACCGGACACGGCACCGCGTCTTGCCGGGTGCGAGCCGTGACCACCACCACGTCACCGCCGTCCGTCACGCCCTCCACGACCAACGCCGACAACCCCGTCGCTATTGGGGAGTTCACATCCATCACGCGACCATGATCACGAAAGCTACCCAACGTCACCACCGACTACGAGCCAGAGCCGCTCGTTTGACAGACCCGTCCGCGCTGGGGGCGCAGGAGGAAAGCAGCGAAGTCGGTCATGCCGGGCCCAGGCCGAGCGGCTGTAGGAGATCGAGCCCTAACGAACCTGCTAAGCAGCCCTTCCGGTTGATGCTCTGCGCCGTCTGCCACGAGCGAAGGGGAGGCACATGGTGGGCGGCGCGTCCCACAGGTTCGTCAAGCGTCGGTGAGCAGGGGGTCGTACGGGGTGTTCGTGCGTCGGCCTGACATGAAGGCGAGGAAGTCGCCCACGAAGGCGCTGCGGCCGTAGGTGGCGTTGGTGGTGGTGAGGTCGCGGTGGAAGGCGGTGCGGAAGAGCGTCCGGTGTTCGTCCGCGTCGATGGTGCCGCTGCCGTCCTTGTCGGTGACGTCGAAGAGGACCTCGGCGACGCGGATGAGCGCGGGCCCGGCGAGGGAGGGGACGGCGGCGGCGTACTCGTCGGCGCTGACGCGGCCGTCGCCGTCGGTATCGAGGGCGGCCTGGAGCTCGCGCCACCAGGCGGCGAAGGCTTCGTAGAGCCGGGTTTCCTCGGGTTCGTCCAGGTCGAGGCGGGTGGCCAGTTCGCGTGCCATGGCGGCGAGGTCGGGCCAGTCGAGGTGGCCGTCGCCGGTCTGGTCCAGCACCTGGCGGAAGAAGTCCTCTGCCGAGCGCCGGCCCTCTCCCGTGGACGTCGACGGGGCCGGGACGGGGCCCGGTCCGGTGTCGCCGCTCAGTGGGGTGAGGAGGCGGAGCAGGGCCGAGGCCTTCTTCATGCGGGTGCGCAGCGCGCTCACGGTCCGGGCGCGGGGGTCGTCGCTGTCGGGCGAGAGGGAAAGGGTCTCGATGATGGTTTCGGCGTTGATCCAGCCTTCGGGCAGGAATCGGGTGAGCCCGGCGGCGAGGTAGGTGCCCTGCATGAGGGTGGGGGTGCCGGGCATGTCGGGCAGGCCGGCCCTACGCCGGTAGGGCTCAGGGAGCGAGGCGACGGTGATCGCGCCGAGGAGGGGCCCGGCGACAGCCCGGCCGGCCGCCCACAGGGTCGGCATGCCGTCGAGCAGTGCCGGGGCGGGCAGGTGGTCGAAGAGCCGGTAGAGGATGACGCGGGCTGCCTCGGTGTCTTCCAGCTCGTCCTCGACGACCCTGTCGAAGTACCGCCAGAAATCGTTCAGGTCCTCGGGGAGTTCCCCGGCGTCGCCGTCGAGTGCGGCGAGGAACGCACGGTACTCGGCGTACATGCGCTTCATGGTGTCCTGGTCGAGCGGCTGGCCGCTGAGGCGGCACATGGAGACGGCGCCCTCGAAGAGGGTGGCGACCACCCACGCGCGGGCCGCGCGGTCCATCGCGTCGTAGGCGCGGCCACGGGAGTCAAAGCCGCTCATGCGGGCGTGCAGCCTGTTGAGCCGGGCGGCCTCGCGTTCGCGTACCGCCGGGTCGGCGTCGAACATGCGCCGCATGCTGAGGAAGGTGTTGCGCAGTCGGCGCCAGGGGTGGGTGATGAAGGTGGAGTTGTCGACGAGGGCGGCGCCGATCTGCGGGTGGGCGGCCTCCAGCACGGTGGCGCGGATCATGGCCAGTGCCCAGCGCGGGTCGTCGAAGAAGGCGCGGAACTGCGACTCCGGCCCGAACAGGGGTGTCTCTCCGGCTGTTGCAGTGGTTCCGGTCGTCATGCCGAGTGTCCGTTCGTCTGGGGCGGCACGCCGCCGAAGCGGCGGTCACGGCGCCGGTAGGTGTGCAAGCAGGCGAGGAAGTCCGCGGCCCGAAAGTCGGGCCAGAGGGCTTGGGGGAAGACCCACTCGGCGTAGGCGACCTGCCAGAGCATGAAGTTGGAGATGCGCTGCTCGCCGGAGGTGCGGATGGCCAGGTCCACGTCGGGGGTGTCGGGGAATGGCAGGTGGTCCGCGAAGAGCCGCTCGCTCACCTCGTCGGCTGGCGTCCCGCTGCGAATCAGCGACCGGGCGGCCTCCACGATGTCCCGGCGTCCCCCGTGGTCGAAGGCAACGGTCAGCGTCATCCCCCGGCTGTCGGCGGTCAGCGTCGCCAGATCCTCGAAGTCCTGCGCCAGCTCACGGGGAATGCGTGGGTCCGCGGCCCCCAGGAAGCGGCAGCGGATACCTCGGGCGAGCAGCAGGGACGCGTGCTTGCGCACAACCTGACGCACCAGGCGCATCAGGTAGTCCACCTCGGCATCAGGACGGCTCCAGTTCTCGGTGGAGAAGGCGTACAGGCTGAGCCACTGCACGCCGGAGGCCCGGGCCGCCTCGATGATGTCGATGACGGTGGTCTCCGCAGCCCGATGGCCCGCCGTCCGGGGAAGCGAACGCGACTGTGCCCAGCGGCCATTGCCGTCCATCACGCAGGCCACGTGCCGCGGCACCGCACGTACCGGCCCGTCGACGGGCCACAGCTCGTCGCTGTCATGTCGCCCACTCACCCGGTCCCCCGTCACGGCGCATGCGCGGTGGATGCTGTGGCTCGTCACGCCCGGCTCCGTCTCGCCCTGTGCAGCACGGTCGTACCGTGCTTGGTCACACCCACTGTGTATCGCCCCCTACACGCCCCACCGGCGCGTCTCTCTCCAGGAGTCTGGCGGAAGGGAAGGGGCCTGATCGATCCAACAGGGGCGCGTCACCCCTGGCTCATCTGCGCGATTCCCTTTGGCGTCGGCGCTCTGGACGGGCCATGGGAAGCGCCGGTTCTTCCTACTCGGCCATTTCCAGTTGCACGTGGACCGCAGCTATCGGCTGCCGCGCGGCGCGAAGGCGACCGGGCCCCGGTACTTCCCGTGACGTGACGACAGGGGGGGTGTCCCAGGCTTCACCGTATGGGTCGAGAGCCGGTGCCTTCGTCGTGGTGTGCGGCGGTCAGCCACTCGGCGCCGCCGGCGACGGTGACCGTCCGTATGCCCTCGCCGTCGTCGGCAGCGGATTCACTCGGGCCTCCGCTGTCCAGTCCCGTACTGCTGTGTCCTCGCCTGGTGACACGCTTGTGGTTGACCGACTCACTTCTCGGAGATCAGTGTCACGTATGTCTGACATCAGAGGTAAGGCCAGCCAAACCACCCCGAACCAAACCTGGGCGCCTTGAGGAAAGGAATAGAGGCCCCCGAGGCCGGGCGCCCGCATGATTCTGGCGACCTGCTGTGGTCAACCGCCTCACCGCTGGTCCCGCGGAGCTCGGCGGTGGTTGGCGTGCGAGGTGTCCTGGAGTGCGACTCTCAGCGAGGGTGCGAGGTGGCGGACGATTTCATCAGGCGTCATGGATGCCATGGGCTCCAGGCGCAGCAGGTAGCGCGCGGTCATCAGACCGGCCATCTGCGCGGTGAACGCCGCGGCGCGTCTACGTGGGTGGGACCCGCCCAGCCAGGCCGCGATGCGGTCGACGATCTCGCGTTCGAGCACTTCCTTGACGAGCTCGGCGAACATCTCGTCCTGGGCCGCGTTGCGCACCATGGCGAGCAGCGCCGGCCCGGACTGCGGGTCGTCCCACACGGAGAGCATGGCACGGAGGGCGCGTTGGGAGAGGGTCTTGGGGTCGCCTTCCAGGACTTGGGCGACAACCTCGGCCGGATTGACGGCCAGGGCGAGCGCCGCGCCGAACAGGCCCTTCTTGGAACCGAAGAAGTAGCTGATCAGAGCAAGGTCCACGCCTGCCTCCGCGGCAATCGAGCGCAGCGTGACCGCATGGTAGCCCTCGGCCAGAAAGCGGCGGCGGGCCGTTTCGAGGATGACGTCATGGGTGTTGGGGCTGCCGGGCCGACGTCCACGACGCGAGGTTTTATTCATCACAGTTGAAATGCTAGCGGTGCGGTAGCGACTCTGACCGGGTTCCTGCAACCCACTGGAAGGCCCGGAGCCATGCCCCCCGATCAAGCGTCCGCAGGCCGTCACCGCCTCGTCCTCGCGGTCACCTGTCTCGCGCTGGCCACCGTCGTGTCCGCGATGTCCTCGTTGAACGTGGCGCTGCCGTCCATAGCCCGCGAGACCCAGGCCACCCAGACCCAGCTCACCTGGATCATCGACTCCTACAGCCTGGTGTTCGCCGCACTGCTGCTGCCCGCCGGTGCGCTCGGCGACCGCTTCGGGCGGCGCAACGCCCTACTCCTCGGTCTGGCGATCTTCGGCGGTGGCTCAGCCGCCGCGCTGCTCACCACCTCCCCGAACATGCTGATCGCGCTGAGAGCTCTGCTGGGCGTCGGTGCCGCGCTCGTCATGCCCGCCACGCTCTCGACCATTACCACCACTTTCCCGCCCTCTCTGCGGGCCCGTGGCGTCAGCACCTGGGCCGCCGTCGCCGGTGCCAGCGCCGTGGTGGGACTACTGGCTTCCGGCTCGCTGCTGACGGTCTGGTCCTGGAGTTCGGTCTTCCTCCTGAACCTGCTGCTCGCCGCAGCCGCCCTGGCGGGCGTGGCAAGGTACGTACCGGAGTCCGCCGAACCGTACCAGCCCGCGCTCGACCGCTTCGGGGCACTGTTGGTGGCCGCAGGCCTCGGCGTGCTCGTCTACAGCGTCATCGAGGCCCCCGTGCACGGCTGGAGCAGCGGGACCACCCTGGCCGGCATCACGCTGGGACTGATCGTCCTCACCGGCTTCGTGCTGTGGGAGCTGAAGCGGCGCCACCCGCTCCTGGATCCCAGGCTGTTCCGCCATCCGCGCTTCACGGCCGGCGCACTCTCGATCACCTTTCAGTTCTTCGGGTTCTTCGGGTTCATCTTCGTCGTCATGCAGTACCTCCAGTTCGTCAGGGGGGACAGCGCCCTGGTCGCCGCGCTGAGCGTGCTGCCCATGGCGGCGGCCATGGTGCCGCTGTCGCGCCTCAGCCCCCGCCTCACCGCCCGCTTCGGTATCGGACGTCCCTGGGTCACCGGACTGGTCCTGGTCTCGGTGGGCCTTGCGCTTCTTTCGCAACTGGACCGGGACAGCGGCTACGGACTGATCGCCGCCGCGCTGATGACGCTCGGATCCGGTATGGGGCTGGCGATGACACCGGCCACCACCGCGATCACCGATGCACTGCCGCCGGCCCTGCAGAACGTCGGCTCCGCGGTGAACGACCTCGCCCGCGAACTCGGCGGCGCTCTGGGCATCGCCGTCCTCGGCAGCGTCCTCACCTCCTCCTACCGCAGCAGCCTCCACCTGCCCGGCCTGCCAGAGAACCTGGAGGGCGCCGCGCGTTCATCGATCGCCGCAGCCGCCACGATCGGCGGGCCCGTACTCGACCAGGCCCGCACCGCCTTCATGACCGGCATGGAGGACGCCCTGCTCGTCGGCACCGGCGCAGCACTCTTCGCAGCCCTCGCCATAGCGTTTCTGCTCGCATCCCCCCGCCGGGCCCCCAGAACCGTCCGGAAGGAAACCACCGGAATCCCGGCAGGCACCCACAGCAACGACTCGGCCCCCCGGCCTTCGGAGAACCAGAAGGCGGCAGAGGGGCTCTGACCCAGGCCAGGTGGTCAGCGTTCTCGGCAGCGACTTCCTCGCCGCCGAGAACGCGACCGGCGCCCAGGTGCCGGGCAAGCTCGCATGCACGGGTTCACCAGCACGGGTGCCGACATCGTCACGGACTTGAAGGCCGACGGCCTGATCGCCTCCGGCTGAGGCCTTCACCCACCCTCGGAGGCCGTCGCTCTCGCCCTCCGCGGCGTCGTCCCCGAAGAGGGCAGGTGTCGGGTTCGGCTTCGCCCGGGGCCCTCCAGGGCCCTCACCCGGCCGACGCCGGATGCCGAGCAGCCGCTGGAGCGCCTGCTCCCGCGGCAACGGCGCATTGAGCAGCGCCTGCCGCCCGTGGTCGGCCGCACGAAGCACATGGGCGCGTCGTGGGAGTTGACAGGGCGTGGCCCCTCCGGACAGACGGGTACACGTTCGTCGGCGGGGGTGAGGTCGGGGCGCAGGCGGTGCCAGGAGGGCTGGCGCAGGCGTCCGGCCTTGGTTCGCCCACAACACCCAGCTCCGCCTCGCCCGGCCCCTCGCCACAGACCTCCGGCGGCCGTGGGAGAAGCCGTTGCCGCCGCACGAACTCACCCCCGCCCGGGTCCGGCGCGGGTTCCGGAACCTCCGCACGACGACAGGGAGGCTGTCGCACGACTTCCCCCGGCCGGGAGTCAAGAGCGATTCGACGTTCGGTTCCGGTCGGTGGGGGGACGTTGGAGTCTGGGCCGGTGGGCGGAGTTTCCTGGCGTGCGACCGCGAACGTGATCTCGAGATGCCGAGGAGTACCCGGGAGTGGCTGCCGCCAGGGCACTTGTGTTGGAAAGTGCTCGATGTGGTCGAGGAGCTCGATCTTTCGGCCTTCGAGGACGGCTACCGTGCTGACGGGCAGGGCGGCGGCGCCTACCCGCCAGCAGCCCTGGTCGCGCTGATCTTCTACTGCTACAGCAAGGGCATACGCTCCTCGCGGGGCATCGAGCGGGCCTGCTGGGACGATCTCGGCTGCCGGATCATCACCGCGAACCGCGCAGTGGACCATTCCACCGTCGCCCGGTTCATCCAACGTCACCACGACGCGCTGAGCCAGCTGTTCGTGCAGGTGCTGGCCCTTTGCGGTGGTCGAGGGCTGGTCGATCTTTCGGCGGTCGCGGTGGACGGCTCGCCAATGGACGCGAACGCGTCCCGTGACTCCAACAAGAAGTTGCCGCGTCTCGAAGCCGTCATCGCCCGGTGCGAGAACGAGATCAGCGCGCTCATGGACGACGCGTGCGACCATGCCCGGCGGGTCGAGACCGGCGACACCACTGATGCCGACGACGAGCCGCCGGGTGACAGCTGGCCGAGGCTGTCACGCCTGTGTGATCTACTCGCCCGGGCCCGCACGGCCCGGGACCGGCTCTATCAGCGGGCCCTGCCGTCTGCCGGCGAGATAAGGATCAAGGTCGAGAACGGTTTCAGCGGCCAGGCCCACGTTCTCGTTCAGCCGCTCGATCGCCTTCTCGGCGCCGCAGCTCCTGTACTTGCCGGCCTTGTGCTTTGCCTCGTCGAACTTCCCCGGGTCCGCCCAGACGAGTGCTGGCTGATGCATCTCCAACCGGGCCTTGAACAGCACCTCGGCCGCAGCATGCAGGTGGAGCACGGCGTACTTGAGGTCGCTCGGCTCGGGACTGTCCCGCCGAGCGAGGAGCTCCACGGCGCTGCTCAGGAAGTCCAGACCGTTGGCGAGGGCGGGGAAGTGGAAGTCCTTCGCCTCGACGAGGGAGGATCCTTCCTGCATTGGGACCGCCGCGCGGCGGGGGGAGGGGATGGGGGCCTCCGGCTCCTCCTCCCCGCCGCGGGCTTCTTCCCTCGGCGCCCAAGGATCCACGTCGGGGCGCTCGGCTCGGTCGGCCTCGGCACGCAGCGCGGCAGCCTTCTCCAGAAACATCCGCTCGTCGCCGGTCCGGGGTCCAGCGGAGGCGGGGGGTACCCGACTCTCCGGCTCGGCGGCTCGGGCCCGAGCCTCGGCAGCCGATCCGGACTCCTCTACCCCGCCGCCATCATCATCCGGCTCGATGCGGTCGTCCACAAAGTCCCCCCGATGCCCCGTCCAGCTATCTGCTACTTCAGGGAGAATAACGAGCGCCCGGGCGACATGTCCCTGCGATGCCTCAGCACACACAGTGACTACAACGACCGTTTGGCAGCAGTACTCGCGACAGTTGAATAGGCGAGCCCACCAGTACCAATGCCGGACCAGGCAGCCGGAGCCGCCGACGACATCGAAGTCGAGCTCGTCGTCGACCCGCCGCACGGACACGTCGTCCTGGCCGTCACCGACGCCAGCGACCGGCCCCTGCCCCCGAGCCCCGCCCATGTCCCCGGTGAGGAGGACGGCGGGCGCGGTCTGCTCCTGCTGGACGTCCTCGCCGACGACCACGGATGGACCCCGCGCCTGTGCGGCGGGAAGGCGGTGTGGGCCGTGTTCCGGTGCACGTGTACCCCGGCCCAGCGGCCGGTCACCACGCCGGACCGGATGAGGTGCGCCGATGCTGCCTGATGCCCACGTGTCCCTCCGGGGTCTCCTGCCGGGTCCCCGGGTAGCGTCGGGGACGACCACCGAGGGAGGCGTCACGGTGCAGGAGCGCGGAGAACGCGGCGAGCGGGCGGAGCGCCGCGAGCAGACCGCCCAGCGCATCGTCGAGGCCGCCGGGATCGTGATCGACCGCAAGGGCTACACCGCGGCGAGCATCCCGGAGATCCAGGACGCCGCCGGGGTCAGCCGCGGCGGTTTCTACCACCACTTCGCCAGCAAACAGGAGCTGGGAGACGCGGTCCTCGCCCGCCAGGGCCTGTTCTTCGAGCGGGTCGCGAGGCAGACGGAATCGGGGCCGGCCCCGGCCCTGTGGCTCCAGGCGCTGACCGACATCAGCCACCAGTACACCGCGAGCATCCTCAACGACCCGGTCCTGCGGGCCGCCGTCCGCCTCAGCATCGAGCCGGGCCCCTACCAGACCGCCGAGAGCTACGCGGCCCCCCTCGGGGCCGTCACCGCCGTCCTCGAATTCGCACGGAACGCCGACGAGCTCCAGGACCACGTCACTCCGGAAGAGGCCTCCCGGACCCTGGTCGGCTGCTACAGCGGCGTGCAACTCCTCGCCCTGGCCCTCGTCGAGCGGGAGACCCTGCACCAGCAGGTCACCGGCATGTGGTCCCTGATCATGCCCGGCCTCGCCCGCCCCACCGTCCTCGCCCGGCTGCGCCTGGACCCGCCGGACTCCTGACCACCCGCCCCCTGGGAGGGCTCGGCCCGGATGGTGGAACGCAGACACGGCGACCTTAAAAGTCGCTGCCCCCTGGGTGTGCCGGGAGTCCGGCTCCGGGCACCGCACGGGTCAGGTACAGCCCGGCCGCGGTGAACCCCGGCCCGTAGGCGACCGCGACACCGGGCCCCGAAGCACCGCCGTCACCGTCGTCGTCGGCCAGGGTCCGGGCCAGCACGTCCAGCAACGCCACCCCGCCCAGGTTTCCGCCCGCCAGGGAGTCGCGGGCGTGCCGTCCGGCCGTCTCCGGGTCGAGGCCGAGACCGGCCAGGGTCCCGGCGATGATCCCGGGCCCGCCCGGGTGGACCGCCGCCCACTCAACGGGCCGCCCGTCCAGCCACCCCGTCAGGAACGGCAGCACCCGTCCCGGAGCCGACGTAGCCGCCCGGCTCGAATCGAAAAGGACCCCGCTCTCATGCACGACACCCCAGTACGCGTCCGCGCTGTCCGGCAAAACCAACTGCCACACGTCCTCGACCACCAGGTCGCCCGCGCCGGCCTCCTCAACAGCGGAGACGACCACCGCTCCGGCCGCGTCCCCGAACAGGGCCCCGTACAGCACCGTCTGCATGCTCGGCGGCCCGGAATCCGGGTGATAGAGCGTGGAGAGGTCCTCGGCCGCAACCACCAGGGCCCGCCCGCCGGACCGGCCGCGCAGGGCCCTCACCGCGTGGACCAGGGCGTGCCCGCCGCCGACACACGCCGCGGTCGCCAGCCCGATCCGCTCGACATCCGGCCGCAGCCCGAGCCGGCCGACCAGGTCGACGTCCAGACCGGGGATCGTCCAGCTGGTGGTGTGCGTAGTGACCAGCACATCCACCTCCCACGGACCCAGCCCCGCCTCCACCAGCGCGTCCTGCGCCGCCGTCACCGCCCGGTCGCGCGACGCCTCGTACGCGGCCCGTGACCGCACCCCCACCCCCGCCCGCCCCGCGGTCTCAGCAAGCGGAGCAGACCACGGCCGCCACTCCACCCCCGCACTCCGCAGCATCCGCACCCACACCGGAAGTTTCGGGTGGTCATGCCGCGCCCGCAGATCCTCCACCAGGTCGTCCGTGCTCACCCGGTGCCCAGCCCGTACCACCACCGGGCGGCCGATCATCACCACGTCGATACCCAACCCCCATCCGTCCGTCCGGCCCCAACTCCGTTCACGGTCGCACACCCCAGGAGTCCCACGATGAACCGCCTGCCGCACCCCAGCCTGCTGCCCGCCGTCCCCGCCCCCGCCCCGAGGCCGTCCGTCCGGCGCCCGCTCGACCTCCGCGTCCACGCCCAGCGCATCCAGATAGACGAGCTGATCGTCACCGACCCCCGCACCGTCCTCGCCCACGCCCGCGCCGCCGCCCACCACGACCCCGACACCGCCGCCCTCGTCGGCTACAGCACCACCACCCCGTTACCTTTTCTGTGGCCCCGAAATGGGGCGCCTGGCCCCCGGGTCCGGTATGGCTGTGTGCCCCCTGTCGGAGGGATGACCTGGGGGGTGTTGCCGCCGGGCTTCGGGGCACCGCTTGACCGCTGATGAGGGGCCTGACGACCGCCTGGCCCGGCGCAACGCCGGGCCGCTTCAGGGACGGGATGTCTGCGTAACGTGGTTGCCGGCGTGTGGTGCCGCAGGGACGGCCAGGATCGGACACGAGTGCACGTCGAGGGGGCACGCGAGCATGGTCGACACCGTCGGCATAGATCTGTTCCTCGGCCTTGACCTGGGCAAGGAGTTCCACCACGCCCATGGTCTGACCGGGCAGGGCAAGACCGTCCATGACAGGCGGCTGCCCAACACCGAGCCGAAGCTGCGGGAACTGTTCGAGAAGCTGGTCGCGAAGTTCGGCACGGTCCTGGTCGTCGTCGACCAGGTCGCCAACATCGGCGCCCTGCCGCTGACCGTGGCCCGCGCCACCGGCTGCCGGGTCGCCTACCTGCCGGGACTGTCGATGCGCCGGGCCGCCGACCTCTACCCCGGCGAGGCCAAGACCGACGCCCGTGACGCCTTCGTCATCGCCGACACCGCCCGGACCATGCCCCACACCTTGCGCGCGGTGGACCGCGACGACGAGGCGCTGGCCGAGCTGACCATGCTCACCGGCTACGACAACGACCTGGCCGGCGAGGTCAACCGCACCACCAACCGGCTGCGCGGCCTGCTCTCCCAGATCCACCCCACTCTCGAAAGGGTGGTCGGCCCACGCCTGGGCTACCCCTACATCCTGGCCCTCCTTGAACGGCACGGCTCCCCGGCCAGGCTGAAGAAGCTGGGCCGAGGCCGCTGCGAGGTCCTGCTCAAGGCGCACGGCTCGCGCAAGGCCCACCACCTCGCCACCGAGATCTTCGACGCCCTCGCCGAGCAGACCCTTGTCGTTCCCGGCACCGAGGCCAGCGCGCTGATCGTGCCGGGCCTGGCCGCCCAGCTCGCCGCCGCCCACACCCAGCGGCGTCAGGCCGAGCAGGAGATCGCCGCCCTGCTGGAGGCCCTCCCTCTTTTCCACCTCCTGACGTCCATGCCCGGCCTGGGCGTCAGGACCACCGCGGCCGTGATCGTCGCGATCGGTGACGGCACCGCCTTCCCCACCGCCGGACACCTCGCCTCCTGCGCCGGACTCGCCCCCGCCACCAAGTCCTCGGGCACCTCCATCCGCGGCGAGCACGCACCCCACCGCGGCAACCGCCTCCTCAAACGCGCCCTGTTCCAAGCCGCGTTCGCCGCGATCGGCTGCAAGTCCGACCCGTCCTCCCGGACCTACTACGACCGCCAGCGCGCACGCGGCAAGACCCACACCCAGGCCATCCTCCGCCTGGCCCGCCAACGTGTGAACGTCATCCACGCGATGATCCGCACCGGAGCCCTCTACGAACCACGCACCCCCGACGACGTCGACCTCGCCGCCTGAAATCTCCGCCGCCCCTACCCTCCAGGCCCCATCACGCCCGCACACCGGCACGGCCACCCCGGCGCTGCCGGCCACCGGGCTGCCCATCAGGCACCCGATCCGCCGGGAACGTCCC
>NZ_NEUE01000140.1 GCF_002910905.1 Streptomyces sp. SM11
GCCCGAGGGCGGCCAGAGCATGGCCCAGGGCGCCGCCCAGGTGCGGAACATGTGGCCCGACATCCTGGAGGCGGTCAAGAGCCGTCGGCGTTTCACCTGGATCCTGCTCAGCCAGAACGCCCAGGTCGCCGGGTTCGACGGGACGACGCTCCGGATCGGCTTCCTCAACGCGGGCGCCCGGGACAACTTCGCCGGCAGCGGCAGCGAGGAGATCCTCAAGCAGGCCCTCGTCGAACGCTTCAACGCCCAGTGGCGCATCGAAGCGGTCGTCGACCCCTCCGGTGGCGGCGGGATGCCCCCGCAGTCCGGTGGCGGCGGCGGACGTCCCGCCCCGCAGTACCAGCCCGCCCCGGCGGCGCCGGCGGCCCCGGTCGCGTACGAGCCCCGGCCCCAGCACTCCGCCCCGCAGCAGTCCTCGCCCCCGCCGCAGGGTCAGCACGCTCCGCAGGGCCAGCACGCGCAGCCGGACCGGCAGTCGCCGCCTCCCTCCGCGCCGCCGCAGGGCCGGGAGGCCGCGCCCGCCCCCGAGGCCTCCCACAGTCCGTACGGGGCGGAGCCGCCGCGGTCCGTGGCCCCCGAGGACGACACCGCGGAGGCCGACGATCCGGATCTCGTCGACTCCGCCCTCTCCGGCCACGAGCTGATCGTTCGCGAGCTGGGCGCCACGGTCGTCGAGGAGTTCACCAACGAGCAGTGAGGCGGTGGTAGGGCAGGGGCGGGCCTCCCCGGAGGCCGCGCAGCCGCCTCCGGGCCCGTTGGCCCGCCGCTTCACCCGTGTCCACGGACCGGCGGCCGTCGGGGCTCACCACGCCCGGCGGCTAGGCTGCACCCCGTGAAGGTCCTCGTCATCGGCGGCGGCGCCCGCGAACACGCCCTGTGCCGCTCTCTGTCCCTCGACCCCGATGTCACCGCTCTGTACTGCGCCCCCGGCAACGCCGGCATCGCAGAGGTGGCCGAACTGCACCCGGTCGACGCGCTCGACGGTGACGCCGTCGCGCGCCTCGCGACCGAGCTGGGCGCCGGGCTGGTGGTCGTCGGCCCGGAGGCGCCGCTCGTCGCCGGGGTCGCCGACGCCGTGCGCGCGGCCGGCATCCCCTGCTTCGGCCCCTCCGGCGAAGCCGCGCGGCTGGAAGGCTCCAAGGCGTTCGCCAAGGACGTCATGGCCGGCGCCGGAGTCCCCACCGCCCGCAGCTACGTCTGCACCACCCCCGCGGAGATCGACGAGGCCCTCGACGCCTTCGGCGCCCCGTACGTCGTCAAGGACGACGGCCTCGCGGCCGGCAAGGGCGTCGTCGTCACCGATGACGTGGCCGCGGCCCGGGCCCACGCGCTGTCCTGCGACCGCGTGGTCATCGAGGAGTTCCTCGACGGTCCCGAGGTCAGCCTCTTCGCGATCACCGACGGCACCACCGTGCTGCCGCTCCAGCCGGCCCAGGACTTCAAGCGGGCCCTGGACGGCGACGAGGGCCCGAACACCGGCGGCATGGGCGCCTACTCCCCGCTCCCGTGGGCGGACCCCAAGCTGGTCGACGAGGTCCTCCGGACCGTCCTCCAGCCGACCGTCGACGAGCTGCGCCGCCGGGGCACGCCCTTCTCCGGGCTGCTCTACGCGGGCCTCGCGATCACCTCGCGCGGCGTGCGGGTCATCGAGTTCAACGCCCGCTTCGGCGACCCGGAGACCCAGGTGGTGCTGGCCCGGCTGAAGACCCCGCTGGCGGGTGTCCTGCTCGCCTCGGCCAACGGCACCCTCGACGTCCTCCCGCCGCTGAACTGGCGCGACGACGCGGCCGTCACCGTGGTCATCGCCTCGCACAACTACCCGGACACCCCGCGCACCGGCGACCCGATCGACGGGCTCGCGGACGTCGCGGCGCAGGATGCCCCCGACGCGTACGTCCTGCACGCCGGGACCCGCGCCGAGGGCGACGCGGTCCTCAGCGCGGGCGGCCGGGTGCTCTCGGTGACCGCGACCGGCAAGGACCTCACGGCGGCCCGGGAGCGCGCCTACACCGCGCTCGGCCGGATCCGCCTGGACGGCTCCCAGCACCGTACGGACATCGCCCTGAAGGCCTCCCAGGGCTGACCCCCGTGACGCCCCCGCGGGTTCCGCAGGCCTCACAGGCCCGCGGGTTCCGCAGGCCCGCGGGTTCCGCAGGCCCCCGGGTTCCGCAGCCCCTCCGCCCGCCCCCGTACGCCACCGGCGTACGCGGAAGGCGCGAGGGGCTGCCCCCTGTCCGCGTCCGTGGGGAGGCGGCGGGCCGACTGCTTGCCCATGGACGCGAACACGTCAGCAGCTTTACCCAAAGCCATTCCATCGGGTGACGGCTGGGCCATCCGGATGACGGGTGCCGGAGCCCCAACTAGGGTGCGGCGCAAGCGTTCCGGCACTTGGCCCACCGGCATTGCGATGTCGGTGACGGGTGCCACAGTGGGGGAGTGAGCAACACCGTCGAGGGGCAGAGGGGGTGACGTCCGGCCATGTCCGGTATTGATGTGGGTGAGGAGCTGGGTGCGCGGGCCGCACAGGCCCGAGCGCTCTCCCTGCTGCGGATCCGCGGCAGGGCACTGGCCGTGGCGATCCTGCCCGCGGCGCTCGCCGTCGTGCTGTTCGCGGCGGGAGCGCAGGGCCACCTGGCCGGTCCGGCCTGGGACGCCGTGCGCTGGACTGTCCTCGGCGTCGCGGTTGTCGTGCTGACGGTGACCGTCCTGGTCGCCGTCTCCGTGGCCCGTGCGCGGCCCGCCACGAGTCCGACCGTCCCCGTGCCGGAGGAAGGGGCCCCCGACCTCTACCGCCTGGTCAGGGACCTGGCCGACCGGCTCGGTGTGCCCGCGCCCTCGGCCATGGCGCTGACCCCGGACTGCGACAGCTGGCTGGAGGACCGGACGCACCGCGCGCTCCGGAGGGGCCCGCGGTCCTCGGACGGGGCCGGGGACACCGCCCCCGTCCTGGTCATCGGCTCGCCGTTCCTGTGGTGGATGCGGGTCGCCGAGCTCCGCGCGGTCCTCGCCCCCGTGGTGGCGGGCACCGGCCCGTCCGCGCACCCCGACATAGCCGCCGCCCGCCGCTTCGTGCGCGGTCTGGACGCCGCGATCGCCGATGCCGCCCCCGGCCGCGGCGCGGTGCGCGGGGCGCCGCTCGCCTTCGCCGGCTGGGTCGCCCGGCTGCTGCTGCGGGCCTGCCGGGACCACGCGGCCGAGATGGAGCGCTGTGTGGCCGCCGCCGCGTCCATGCGGGCCCAGACGGTCGACCACGGGCTGCGCGTCTCCGCCCAGGAACAGGTCGGCCTCGCCTACGCCGGCTGGGACCGGCTGCTGACCAGGGTGGCGCTGCCCGCCTGGCGGATGGGCCGCTGGCCCTCCCGGCTGGACGCCGGGGTCGTCTCCGCGCTCACCGAGCTCTCCCGCCGGGACCGGCTGGCCGACGGCTTCGCCCTGCGCCTGGGCGAGCGGCCCGCGTGCGACCTGCTCGAAGAGCCCGGGGTGGCCGACGAGGCGGCGTCCCTGCTCGCCGCCCGGCTCTTCCACGGCGGCCCCGCCGAGAGCGGTCCGGGCTGGGCGCCGGTGGACTGGCAGCAGTATCCCGACGAGGTCGTCGACCGGATGTGGCGTACGGAAGCGGCCCGGCTGCACCGGGTCCTGGACACCGTGGGCATCCCCCGGGCCTCCGCCGGAGACCCGGCCGTCCCCACCCTGGCCCGGGTCGTGGAGCACCTGTCAGGTTCCGGCGGGCCCGGCGGCCCGGGCGAGAAGCTCGCGGTGGGCATCGGTGCCGCGGTCGCCCGCGAGGAGGCAGAGACCCCGGGGCACGGCGGTACGGGGCGCGGCGGTCCGGAGTCCGGTGCGGTCGACGACCCCCTCGACCTCTGGGGGCCGGGACCGTTGCCTCTCTTTCCGCTCCAGCCGCCGCGTACGGGCACCGAGCTGCTCGCCGACCACGTCGCGGCCATGGTCTGCTGCGCGGCCGTGGACACGGCGGGCGCGGCCCCCGGCCTGGACTGGCTGGACGGCCCCGCACTGCTCGTCGACGGCGAGCGCCGGGCGGACCTCGCGACTCCGGTCCTCAGCCTGGTCGAGGACGGCGATCCGGACCCGCTGCTGTCCTGGCTCGCCGAGGTGGGCGTGCGCTCCGACAAGCCGGTCCGGCTGGCGTGACCGCGTACGTGAACCCGGCACCCCGTCCGGCGCCCCATCCGGCACTTCACCCGGGTCACCACCCGGCACCCCACCCGGTTCCGTGACGTCTGCCGCGACGCCACAGCCCGGAAGGAACGGTTCCGGTCCCGTCAATTCGCGACGAAGGGTGACGGGGTGCATGCGTTATGTGATGTGCTGGGGACCGGCGCTGACATCCGGCGCACCAGAGTTGTCCGGGGGTTCCCCCGGAGTCGTCCGGCTCCGGGGGATCCGAGGGAGGGGCGCGGCATGGGGGCGGAGCAGATTCGCCGGTGGGAGTCGGGTGCCCTCGCGCACGCGGTGAGCGATCCCTTCGGGCAGGGCCCGCTGCCCTGGCTGCGCGGCAGTGAGAACTACTTCGACTACACCGGTCAGGTCGTCCCCTGGTACGCCGACCTCGCCCGCTCCACCGGCGGCGGCACCCGTACCGCCGACGACGTGCACCGCCAGATCAAGGGCTTCGTCTCACCCGGAGCAGCGGCCCCCGGCGAGGCCATCGACTTCCACATCACCGTGGACCCGCCCCAGCAGTTCTCCGTCGACGTCTACCGGATCGGACATTACGGCGGCGACGGCGCGTCCAAGATCACCACGAGCCCGCGGCTCTCCGGCATCGTCCAGCCCCCGCCGCTCGCCGCCGACCGGACCGTCTCCTGCCACCACTGGTGGATGTCCTGGCGGCTCCAGATCCCGAGCTACTGGTCGGTCGGCGCGTACGTGGCCGTTCTGACCACCGCCGACGGCTACCGCTCGCACATCCCCTTCACCGTGCGCCACGACCACCCCGCCGACCTGCTGCTCCTGCTGCCCGACATCACCTGGCAGGCGTACAACCTCTACCCGGAGGACGGCCGCACCGGCGCCAGCCTCTACCACGCGTGGGACGAGCGGGGGCGGCTGCTCGGCGAGGAGGACGCCGCCGTCACGATCTCCTTCGACCGCCCGTACGCCGGGGCCGGCCTGCCGCTGCACGTGGGACACGCGTACGACTTCATCCGCTGGGCCGAGCGGTACGGCTACGACCTCGCCTACGCCGACGCCCGCGACCTGCACGCGGGCCGCGTCGACCCCAGCCGCTACCGGGGCCTGGTCTTCCCCGGCCACGACGAGTACTGGTCGCTGCCGATGCGCCGGGCCGCCGTGCGCGCCCGGGACTCCGGCACCTCGCTCGTCTTCCTCTCCGCCAACACCATGTACTGGCAGGTGGGCCTCGCCCCGTCCGCCTCCGGCGAGGTGGACCGCCTGCTGACCTGCCGCAAGCGCCGGGGGCCCGGGAAGTCAGCCCTGTGGCGCGAGGTGGACCGGCCCGAGCAGCAGCTGCTGGGCATCCAGTACGCGGGCCGGGTGCCCGACCCCCGCCCGCTGGTCGTGCGCAACGCCGAGCACTGGCTCTGGGACTCCACGGGTGCGGTCGAGGGCGACGAGATCGCGGGGCTGGTCGCCGGTGAGGCCGACCGCTACTTCCCGCGCACCAGCCTGCCCGAGCACGACAACAGGATCCTGCTCGCCCACTCCCCGTACGAGGACTCCGAGGGCGCCACCCGCCACCAGGAGACCTCGCTCTACCAGTCCCCCTCCGGCGCGCTCGTCTTTGCCTCCGGCACCTTCGCCTGGTCCCCGGCACTGGACCGACCCGGGCACACCGACCCCCGGATCCAGCGGGCCACGGCCAATCTCCTCGACCGGATCTGCAAGCGGGACTGACGTCCGGGGGACGACCGCCACCGGGCCCCGTGCGCGTACCGCCCCGCGGATACGGGACAATCGGAACCGCTCCTGGATCAATCTACGCGGAGGCACCGTGTCCGGTTTTGTAGAAAAGCCCGAGCCCGTACAGGTTCCGGGCCTCACCCACCTGCACACCGGCAAGGTGCGTGACCTGTACCGGAACGAGGCGGGCGACCTCGTCATGGTCGCCAGCGACCGTATCTCCGCGTACGACTGGGTCCTGCCGACCGAGATCCCCGACAAGGGCCGCGTCCTCACCCGGCTCTCGCTCTGGTGGTTCGATCAGCTCGCCGACCTGGTCCCCAACCACGTCATTTCCACCGAGCTGCCCCCGGGCGCCCCGGCCGACTGGGCGGGCCGCACTCTCGTCTGCAGGTCCCTGCGCATGGTCGAGGTCGAATGCGTGGCCCGCGGCTATCTGACCGGCTCCGGGCTCGTCGAGTACGACGCCACCCGTACGGTCTGCGGCATCGGTCTCCCCGAGGGCCTGGTCAACGGGTCCGAGCTGCCCGGCCCGATCTTCACCCCGGCCACCAAGGCGGCCGTCGGCGACCACGACGAGAACGTCAGTTACGAGGACGTCGCCCGTGAGGTCGGTGTCGAGACGGCCGCCGAGCTGCGGCGCACGACGCTCGACGTCTACCGCCGGGCCCGGGACATCGCACACCAGCGCGGGATCATCCTGGCCGACACCAAGTTCGAGTTCGGCTTCGAGACCACCGAGGACGGGTCCGAGCGGCTGATCATCGCCGACGAGGTGCTGACCCCGGACTCCTCGCGCTTCTGGCCCGCCGCCACCTGGGAGCCCGGCCGCGCGCAGCCCAGCTACGACAAGCAGTTCGTGCGCGACTGGCTGACCTCGCCGGCCTCCGGCTGGGACCGCGCGAGCGAGCAGCCGCCGCCGGCGCTGCCGCAGGAGATCGTGGCGGCGACCCGCGCCAAGTACATCGAGGCGTACGAGGTGCTGACCGGCACCAACTGGTCGTAGCGGCAAGCGGATACGCAAGAAGCCCCGGTCCGAAAGGACCGGGGCTTCTTGGATGCTGAGCGGACGACCAGGTTCGAACTGGCGACCTCAACCTTGGCAAGGTTGCGCTCTACCAACTGAGCTACGTCCGCAGTGCGCCGAAGCGCGATGCCTACTATACCCAACCCCGCTCGCGTGCGAGACGCACTGCCGTATGCCGGTTCTCCGCACCGATCTTGGTGGCGGCCGAGGACAGATAGTTGCGTACGGTCCCCTGGGACAGCGAGGCCCGCTCCGCGATCTCCGCGACCGGCGCTCCGTCCGCCGCCAGTTCGAGCACCTCGGCCTCCCTGGCGGTGAGCGGAGAGTCCCCCGCGGAGATGGCGTCGGCCGCCAACTCCGGATCCACGTAACGGTTCCCGGCGTGGACGGTACGGATGATCTCGGCCAGCCGCCGGGCGCTGACCGTCTTCGGCACGAACCCCCGTACGCCGGCGGCCAGGGCCCGCTTGAGGTGTCCGGGGCGGCCGTGGCTGGTCACGATCATGGTGCGGCAGTGCGGCAGTTCCGTCCGCAGCGATGTGGCGACCTTCACACCGTCCGCCCCCGGCATCTGGAGATCCAGGACGGCGACGTCGGGCCGGTGCGCGAGAGCCATCGCCAGGGCCTCGGGGCCGCTCGCCGCCTCCGCGACCACGACGAGGTCCTCCTCCAGGGCGAGCAGTGCGGCCAGCGCGCCCCGGATCAGGTGCTCGTCGTCGGCCAGCAGAACCCGCAGGGGCTGCGCGGTGGTCATCGTTCCTCCGGGAGGACGGAAGGGGCGGGGGAAGGTTCGGGGGAAGGTGCGAGGCGGCCGTTCGCAGCCGGGCCGGGAGCCGTGATGGGCACTGTCGCCGTCACCCGGAAGAGATCGTCCGTGACGGCTCCGGCGCTGAGCGATCCGCCGAGCGCTCCGAGCCGTACCCGCAGCCCGGCCAGCCCCGAACCGCCGCCGTCGTCCGCGCCGCCGAGCGGGCGGGTGGCGCCGGCCCCGTCGTTCTCGACCTCCAGGACCACCGCGTCCCGCGTCCGCGCGAGCCGGATCCAGCAGTGGCGCGGGTCGCCGTGGCGCAGGACGTTCGTCGCGGTCTCGCGCACCACCCAGCCGAGCGCGGCCTGGACGGCGGCGGGAGCCCCGATGCCGGCCGGGCCGTCCGCGCCCTCGACGGTGACGATGATGCCCGCGGCCTGCAACACGCCCTGCGCGCCCATGAGCTCGGTCGGCAGGTCGGCCTCCCGGTAGCCGCGTACGACATCGCGGACCTCCTGCTGCGAGGCGCGGGCGATCCGCTGCACCTCGACCATCTGGTCCGTCGCCGCGGGGTTCCCGCGCTGGGCCAGCTCCACGGCCAGCTCGCTCTTCAGGGCGATCACCGACAGGTTCCGGCCCAGCACGTCGTGCATGTCCCGGCCGAACCGCAGCCGCTCCTCCGCCACCGCCAGCCGGGCCTGCATGTCCCGTGCCTCCTCCGCCTGCCACATCACGGACAGGCTCCAGACGCTCGGCCGGGCCGAGGTGAGCACCAGCAGGGTGATGGCGACCAGCGAGACGACCGCCCCGAGCAGCTGCCCGCCCGGTACGCCCACGGCCGCCAGGAGCGCCACGACGGCCACCGAGTAGGCGGCGGCGTGGAGCAGGAACCTCCGGACCGGGACGAGCAGGACGTACGGGATGGCGAACGCCACGGGCAGGTCCAGCACCAGCAGCACAAGCCCCTCGTCCTTCACGCCTCCCACCGCCGCGAGTGCCACCAGAAGGCCGGTCATCGCCACCTGGAGCGCGGCGGGCAGGCGCAATCGTCCCGGGAGGAACGGCTCTGTTCCCCGGTAGTCGTCGAAGGCGGGTGCCAGATTGCGGTTGCTCAGCACGGACTGGGCGATGTTGGCGGCGAGGAACGCTCCGCCCAGGGCCATCGCCGCCGGCCCCTCGTCCAGGGTCTCGCCGAGCGGCAGCAGCCCCCAGGACACCGCGAAGAACCAGGTGATCGAGCAGAGCGTCATCCGGCTGTAGAGGTCGATGCGCTCAAGCTTGCTGCGCTCGTGCCAGCCGCGCCGCCAGCCCCGTACCCGACCGATCACACCCCTCAGTCCCTCCATGTCAGCCGCGCGGGTCCCAGCGGAACCACCGTCGCACAGCAAACACGCCGAAAGCGGTCCAGGCCAGCGCGGTCACCCCGGCCGTGAACAGATCGCCGCTCTCCACGCCGCCGAGCCAGCCGTTCCGGATCAGGGTCATCACGCCCGTCATCGGCAGCAGCTCAAGGAACGAGGCCAGCTTGTCCGGGAACACCGCCAGCGGGATGAACAGTCCGGAGCCGAACATCGAGACGAAGAACAGCGGGAGGGTGGTGAGCTGCGAGGTCTGCACCGTCCGGGTGATCACGGTGGTCGCCGCCGCCAGGGCGGACATCAGGACGAAGGCCAGCAGCAGTCCGGCCAGCAGGAGGTCAGGGCGGTGCGGCGCGCTCAGGTCGAAGGCGATCGCGCCGGCCACCACCAGCAGCACGCACTGGGCGAGCGCCAGCGCGACGGACGGCAGCGCGGTGCCGATGAGGATCTCGCGGTCGGGGATCTCGCCGGTGCGCAGCCGCTTCAGGACGAGTTCCTCGCGCCGGGCGACGTACGCGGAGACGAGGTTCATGTAGACGACCTGGACGAGCACCATGCCGATGCCGCCGGTCAGGGTCGCGCCCGCGACGGTGAGCCCGGTGCCGCCGAGGTCGATCTGTTCGAGCGAGGACCGCATCGCGAAGATCATCGTGAGCGGCAGCAGCAGGGCCACGACGATCGCGGTCCGGTTGCGCACCAGGAGGATCAGCTCGGCGCGGCCCAGGGCGGTCAGCCGCCGGGTCACGGCCGCCGCGCCCGTGGGGGAGCCGGCGGGGGCCCGGTCGCGGACGGGGGTCGTGGTGGTCGTCATGCCGTCACCTTCTTCGTGCGCTTCGTGCCGTCGGAGCGGGTGGAGCGGTCGTGGACCTGGCGCGGGTCCTGGTCCCGGGGCGCGTTCCGAGCTTTCGCGATGTCGAGGAACGCCTCTTCCAGGGAGGCGGAGCGGGCGTCGAGACCGTGCAGCCGTACGCCGGACTCCCGGGCCCACTCCAGGAGTTCGTGCAGAGACTCCTGGAGGGCAGGGGTGCGGATCTCGACCCGGGACCCCTCGGCCGCGGCCCGCAGCGAGAGCGGGAGGCGTGCCGCCGGCACGGACTCGGGCAGAACGAACCGGATCCTGGCCGGCTGCCGCGCGGTCACCTCGGCGATGGTCCCGGTCGTCACGATCCTCCCCTGGTGCATGATCGCCAGGCGGTCCGCGAGGGCCTCGGCCTCCTCCAGGTAGTGCGTGGTCAGCAGCACGGTCGTGCCGCTGTCCCGCAGCGCCCGGACGAGCTCCCAGGTCTCCTGCCGCCCCTCGGCGTCCAGCCCGGTCGTCGGCTCGTCGAGGAAGAGCACCTCGGGCCGGGACGTCAGGGCGAGCGCCAGGTCGAGGCGGCGCTTCTCGCCGCCGGACAGCTGCTTGACCCGTACGCGTCCCCGGGCGGTCAGGCCGACCGTCTCCAGAGCCTCGGAGGCGGGGCGCGCGCCGGTGGTGCAGGCCGACCACATGCGTACGGTCTCCAGGACCGTGAGGTCGGAGGGGAAGCCGCCTTCCTGGAGCATCACCCCGGTGCGGGGGCGGACGGCGGCGCGTTCGCGGTACGGGTCGTGGCCGAGGACCCGAACCGTGCCGTCGGTCGGCGGCGCCAGGCCCTCCAGGAGTTCCACGGTGGAGGTCTTGCCCGCGCCGTTCGTCCCGAGCAGGGCGAACAGTTCGCCGCGGGCCACGGAGAAGGAGATTCCGGACACGGCCTCGAAGCCGCCGGCGTAACGGCGTCGGACCCCGTTCGCCTCGATCACGGGACCGTCCACGCGGTCGCTGAGAATGTCGTCGCTGGTCATGCCCCCAGGCTTCCGCCGGAACCGGCCCGCGAGCAGTGCGCGCTGTCACCACTGCTCATGACAAACGTCATGGCGTGCTTGGGGAAGGAGACCGGGAACACGACAAAGGCCCTGACCAGAAGGTCAGGGCCTTTGATGCTGAGCGGACGACCAGGTTCGAACTGGCGACCTCAACCTTGGCAAGGTTGCGCTCTACCAACTGAGCTACGTCCGCAATGCAGCCACTCGGCTTTCACCGGTGGAGCGAGCACTACTCTACCTGATCCAACGAAGTGGTCTGAAGAGTCGTGCAGAGCGGGTGACAGGAATTGCACACTGCGCCTTCCCCCTGGAAGGGGGATGTTCTACTACTGAACTACACCCGCACGCTGCGTGGGATTCGGCTTTGCGGCCTCGCCCCTCGGCGTGCTCCAGACTCTAGCCGACCTGCGGGGCCGGCCGGCCGGGCATCCGGGGCCGCCTGACGGGGCGTCCGGCTTCCCGGCTCCCCCGGCTTCCCCCGGCCCGCCGGGCACCGGCGGGTCCGGGGCGGCTCGAACCGGCCCGCCGGCCCCGGGGCTCAGTCAGCCGCGTCGAACGCCTCGTAGACCTTCTTCGGGATGCGGCCCCGGGCCGGTACCTCCATCCGGTGCGAGCGGGCCCAGGCGCGGACGGCCGCCGGGTCCGGGGCGAGGGAGGTGTGGTGGTAGGTCGTGGGCGTCCTGCCGTGCTTGCTGGCATTTGTCTGCCTACGGCCGGCGGCCACGTAAGGCGCCAGGGTCTTCCGCAGTTTCTTCGCGTTGGCGGGGTTGAGATCGATCTCGTACGTCTTCCCGTCCAGGGCGAAGGTCATCGTTTCCGCCGCTGCTCCCCCGTCGATGTCGTCGGAGAGCGTCACCACTACGCGCTGAGCCACGGATATCAGTCCTTTCCTACGGCACCGGCGCGTGTCGCGTGCGCGGATGCCGGCCTTCCGGCTGTCAGGCGGGCGGATGCGGATCGACGAGGTGTCGACTGTTCCGTT
This sequence comes from Streptomyces sp. SM11, assembly GCF_002910905.1. Lineage (GTDB taxonomy): Bacteria > Actinomycetota > Actinomycetes > Streptomycetales > Streptomycetaceae > Streptomyces. The sequence continues at coordinate 11,844 of NZ_NEUE01000140.1, forward strand.
GTCCCCGGGGCAATGTTGCTTTCCCCGGTAATCATTTGTACAGCGGCGGGTACCGCATTGTGAAGCCCGGCCAATTGCATCCGCGTGTCCGTGTGCAATCCGTGTGCAATCAGGGAGGGTTTTTTCCAGACCTTTTCCGTGCAGTGTCGTGTTCGATATCTCGGTGTGGTCTGCGCGGTGCGCTCGCCGGTGTCCGTCCCGCCCGATATCTACCCGCGTAGAAATTTTGGCCAGGTACGCTGAGTGGACCCGCGGGGGTCTGGGGAACCCCCCCGGAGAGACAGCCGCATCACACCACCACACCGGGAGTGCCAGTGGCACGCGTCGTAGTCGACGTCATGCTCAAGCCCGAGATCCTCGACCCGCAGGGACAGGCGGTGCAGCGTGCACTGCCCCGTCTCGGCTTCGAGGGAATCGCGGACGTTCGTCAGGGAAAGCGTTTCGAGCTGGAGGTCGAGGGGCCGGTCGACGACGCCGCCCTCGCCCGTATTAACGAGCTGGCCGAGACGTTCCTCGCCAACACCGTCATCGAGGACTTCGTCGTGAAGGTGGAGGAGAAGTGACCACCCGTATCGGCGTCGTCACTTTTCCCGGCACCCTCGACGATCAGGACGCCCTGCGCGCAGTCCGGATCGCGGGCGCCGAGCCCGTGTCCCTGTGGCACCGCGACAAGGACCTGCACCAGGTCGACGCGGTCGTCCTGGCCGGCGGTTTCTCCTACGGGGACTACCTCCGCGCCGGAGCCATCTCCCGCTTCTCGCCGGTGATGGAAACGCTCATCGAGCAGGCGAAGGCCGGTATGCCGGTCCTCGGTATCTGCAACGGCTTCCAGATCCTGACCGAGGCGCACCTGCTGCCCGGCGCGATGCTGCGTAACAACCACCTGCACTTCATCTGCCGTGACCAGAAGCTGCGGGTGGAGACCGCGGAGACCGCCTGGACCTCGGACTACAGCGCCGGCCAGGAGATCAGCGTCCCGCTCAAGAACGTGGACGGCCGGTACACCGCCGACGAGCGCACGCTCGACGAGCTGGAGGCCGAGGGCCGCGTCGCCTTCCGTTACCTCGACGGCAACCCCAACGGCTCGCTCCGCGACATCGCGGGCATCACCAACGCCTCGGGCAACATCGTCGGCCTGATGCCGCACCCGGAGCACGCCGTGGAGCCGCTGATCGGCACCGGCGGCACCGACGGCCTCGGTTTCTTCACCTCGATCATCAAGAAGCTGGTCAACGCATGAGCCTGGATACGGTCAAGCACGCGGCCGAGACCCCGGACGCCGAGCAGCCCTGGAAGGAGCTCGGCCTCAAGGAGGACGAGTACGCCCGGATCCGCGAGATCCTGGGCCGCCGTCCCACCGGCGCCGAGCTCGCCATGTACTCCGTGATGTGGTCGGAGCACTGCTCGTACAAGAGCAGCAAGGTCCACCTCAAGCAGTTCGGCGAGAAGGTCCCCGCCAACGACGCGATGCTCGTCGGCATCGGCGAGAACGCCGGCGTCGTCGACGTCGGCCAGGGGTACGCGGTCACCTTCAAGGTCGAGTCGCACAACCACCCCTCGTACATCGAGCCCTACCAGGGCGCGGCCACCGGCATCGGCGGCATCGTCCGCGACATCCTCGCGATGGGCGCCCGCCCCGTCGCGGTCGTGGACCCGCTGCGCTTCGGCGCGGCCGACCACCCCGACACCAAGCGCGTCCTGCCGGGCGTCGTCGCGGGCATCGGCGGCTACGGCAACTGCCTGGGCCTGCCCAACATCGGCGGCGAGGTCGTCTTCGACGCCTGCTACCAGGGCAACCCGCTGGTCAACGCCGGCTGCATCGGCGTGATGAAGCACGAGGACATCCACCTCGCGCAGGCTTCGGGCCCCGGCAACAAGGTCATCCTCTACGGCGCCCGCACCGGCGGCGACGGCATCGGCGGCGTCTCCGTGCTGGCCTCGGAGACCTTCGAGTCCACCGGCCCGGCCAAGCGCCCCGCCGTCCAGGTCGGCGACCCGTTCCAGGAGAAGCTCCTCATTGAGTGCACCCTGGAGATCTTCAAGGAGAAGCTCGTCGCGGGCATCCAGGACCTCGGCGGCGCCGGGCTCTCCTGTGCCACCAGCGAGCTGGCCTCCGCCGGTTCCGGCGGGATGCGCGTCGAGCTGGACACCGTGCCGCTGCGCGACTCCTCCCTCTCGCCCGAGGAAATCCTCATGAGCGAGTCGCAGGAGCGCATGTGCGCGATCGTCGAGCCGCGGCACGTGGACCGCTTCCTGGAGATCTGCGAGAAGTGGGACGTCATCGCCACCGTCATCGGTGAGGTGACCGAGGGCTCCCAGCTGGAGATCTTCTGGCACGGCGAGCAGATCGTGGACGTGCCGCCGCGCTCGGTCGCCCACGACGGCCCGGTCTACCACCGCCCGTTCGCCCGCCCGTCCTGGCAGGACGCGCTCCAGGCCGACGACGCCGGCAAGCTCGCCCGCCCGGCGAACGCGGCCGAGCTGCGCGAGCAGGTCCTCAAGCTGGTCGCCTCCCCGAACCAGGCCTCCAAGTCCTGGATCACCGACCAGTACGACCGCTTCGTGCAGGGCAACACCGTCCTCGCGATGCCCGAGGACGCGGGCATGGTCCGCATCGACGCCGAGTCGAACCTGGGCGTGGCCATGGCGACCGACGGCAACGGCCGGTACGCCAAGCTCGACCCGTACACCGGCGCGCAGCTCGCGCTGGCGGAGTCGTACCGCAACGTCGCCGCCTCCGGCGCCAAGCCGCTGGCCATCTCGGACTGCCTGAACTTCGGTTCGCCCGAGGACCCGGACGTCATGTGGCAGTTCGCCGAGGCCACCCGCGGCCTCGCGGACGGCTGCCTGGAGCTGGGCACCCCGGTCACCGGAGGCAACGTCTCGCTGTACAACCAGACCGGTGAGACGGCGATCCACCCGACGCCGGTCGTGGCCGTGCTCGGCGTGATCGACGACGTCAACCGCCGTACGCCGGTCGCCTTCGCGGAAGAGGGCCAGCTCCTCTACCTGCTGGGCGACACCCGCGAGGAGTTCGGCGGCTCGGCCTGGTCCGAGGTCGTCCACAACCACCTGGGCGGCCTGCCGCCCCAGGTGGACCTCGGCCGCGAGAAGCTGCTCGCCGAGATCCTCGTCTCGGCCTCCCGCGACGGCATGATCGACGCCGCGCACGACCTGAGCGACGGCGGTCTGATCCAGGCCGTCACCGAGTCCTGCCTGCGCGGCGGGAAGGGCGCCCGGCTGGTCGTGCCGGACGGCCTGGACGCGTTCACGTTCCTCTTCTCCGAGTCGGCGGGACGCGCGGTCGTCTCGATCCCGCGCAGCGAGGAGCTCCGCTTCAACGACATGTGCGGCGCGCGCGGTCTGCCCGTCACCCGCATCGGTGTCGTGGACGGCGAGGAGATCGAGGTCCAGGGCGAGTTCAGCATCCCGCTGAGCGAGCTCCGTACGGCGCACGAGGCGACGATCCCCGCGCTGCTCGCCTGAGGAGAGCGCCGACCGGCGCCTCCGAAGCCCCCGCCCGGGTCCTCCGGGCGGGGGCTTCGGTCTTCCGCCTACATCCCCACATCCCTTGATAGGAATTACGTAATTACGTAAAGTTGGTGTCATGGAGCTGGAGCAGCGGGTCGCCGTGCTGGAGCGGCGGCTCACGGCACTGGAGCGGCAGGACGGGGAGTCCCCCCGCCTGGGCGACGGCGACTTCTGGGCGCTGGAAGGACTGAAGCAGCAGCTCGCCGAGGTCGGGGAGGCCGCGGCCGACGGGGGAGTGCTCTACACGGGCTCGGTACGGCTGCCCACCGGTGAGCAGTACGAGTGGCAGTACGGCGCGTTCACCGAGGCCCTGGTCGACGGGGACTGGGCGGACGCCGCCGAGTCGTTCGCCGCGCTGGGCCACCCGGTCCGGCTGCGTCTGCTCCGCGAGATCCTCGGCGGTCTGAGGACGGCCGCCGAACTGGCCGAGCTCGACGGGGCCGGCACCACCGGCCAGATCTACCACCACCTGCGCCAGCTGACCGGCGCGGGCTGGCTGCACGCGGCCGGGCGAGGCAGGTACGAGGTGCCGCCCGCCCGGGTCGTACCGCTGCTGGTGGTGCTGACGGCGGCGCGGCCGTAGAACCAACGGAAAACAGGGGGAAACATGTCTGTCCGCACAGCCGTTCCGATCGCCATGCGGCTGTCCTGGCTGGTCCTGTTCGCGCTGGTGATCAGCGAGTTCTTCACGGATCTGCCCGGACCGGGCTGGGCGACCACCTTCCTGCCCGCGACGGTCGTTCTCGTCCTCATGGTGGCGACGACGGCCCTGCAGGCCCGGGCCGCCGCGCCCCGGGGCGAGCCGAGGCCCCCGGTCGAGGTCGACCCGCCGGTGACCGGGCGCTGGACGGCCCTGAACAGCCCGGCGGACAAGGTGCCGAGCCACGGGACGCACGGGTACGGGCAGACGTACGCGATCGACATCGTGGCCGACCCCGAGACCGGTGAGGACGAGCCCCCTGCCCGGCCCGCGTTCGGCCGGCTCTGGCCGCTCTTCCGCCGCAGCCGCGCCTTCCCGGCATTCGGCGCCCCGCTGCTCGCGGTGGCCGACGCCACGGTCGTCCGGGCGAGCGACGGCCAGCGCGACCACCTGAGCCGCAACTCGCTTCCCGCTCTCGCCTACCTGATGCTCATCGAGGGCAACATCCGGTCCATCGTCGGCGTGCACCGGGTCATCGGCAACCACGTGATCCTCGACCTCGGCGACAGCACGTACGCCGTCTACGCGCACGCCCAGCGCGGCTCGCTCCGGGTGAAGCCCGGGGACACCGTCCGGGCCGGGCAGCGGATCGCGCGGTGCGGAAACTCCGGCAACACCACCGAACCCCACCTCCATTTCCACCTGATGGACGGCCCGGACCTCGACAACGCCCGGGGCGTCCCGTTCACCTGGCGGGGAGTCGGGGTTCCCGCGAACGGCGAGACGTTCACCGTCGAGGAGCAGTCCGAGGAGCAGGTCGCACAGGCCTGACCGGGCGGTGTCGGTGGGGCCGGTTAGTCTCGGCCCCATGCCCCCGGCCAAGAAGCGCCCGCGCTCCTACGACCACCTCAGGACCCGGACGGCGGTCCTCGCCCAGTTCGCCCATGTGCGCGACGCCGTCCGCACGTTGACGCCCGCCCAGCTCGCCCGGCCGACCCGGCTCGGCGACTGGACGGTGCGCGAGCTCGCCGCGCATGTCGCGATGGGCCTGAGCAGCGTCGCTCGGTCACTGGCCCCGCCGGAGCCGCCCGGCCCGGGGCCCGAAGTCACCCTGCTGACGTGGCCTTCGGTCACCGCCGCGCACGCCGCCCGGATCGCCGAGGACGTCGAGGAGCTGGCGGCTGCCCGCACCGATCTCGCCACGCTGTACGAGGAGGCGGAGGCGGGGTTCACGGAGGCCGTCCCGGCGACCGGCGCGGGGGAGCGGCTGCTGTCCTCTCGCGTCGGCTCCATGCGGCTGTCCGACTACCTGGTCACCCGGACCGTCGAGCTGATCGTCCACACGGACGACCTGAACGAGGCGCTCGGCTCGGAGATCCCGTACGACCGGCAGGCGCTGGCCGCCTGCACCCGGCTGCTGGCGGACGCCCTCGCCGACCGGGCCCCCGGCGGCTCGGTCGAGGTGCGCGTCCCGCCGTTCGCGGTGGTCCAGTGCATCGGCGGGCCCAAGCACACCCGGGGCACCCCGCCCAACGTCGTGGAGACCGGCCCGCTGACCTGGATCCGGCTCGCCACCGGGCGTACGGAGTGGGCGAAGGCGTTGGAGGACGCCGAGGTCAGCGCCGGCGGGGAGCGCGCGGACCTGGCGGAGCTGCTGCCGCTGCTGGGCTGAGCCGTCCGGCCGGGCACGCGGTCCGGGCGGAACCGGATCGGACCCTCGTACCGTCACATCGCCATGCGAACCCAACGTATGACCCTCGGCGTCAGCTTCCTGGCCCTGCTCGCCCTCGCCGCCTGCGGTGCGGAGCCGGGGTCCGGCTCCGGCTCCGGCAAGGGATCCGGCGGCGAGGGCGTGCAGAGCGACGTTCCCGTCACCGGGGTGGCGTGGAGCGTCGACTCCTTGACCGTCGGCGGGAAGAGGACCGAGGCCCCGGAGGGGGCCCGGCTGGAGATCGACCCGAAGGGCCGGGTCACGGCCGGCTTCGGCTGCAACCACATCAGTGCGGACGCCCGGGTGGAGGGCGACCGGATCACCGTGGGCGAGCCCGTCTCCACGCAGATGGCGTGCGAGGAGGAGATCGAGAAGTTCGAGAAGGCCGCCACCGGCGCGATGGGCGGCGAACTCACCGCGAAGCTCTCCGGCAGGAAGCTGACCCTCACCACCGAGGGCGGTGACACCATCGCGCTCAGCGAGGTGAAGGCGGCCGGCCTGGTGGGCACCCGGTGGGCGGTGACCACGCTGGTCAGCGGTGAGACGGCCACCTCCGTACCCGCGGATCTGCCGAAGGAGCGGGTGCCCCACCTGACCCTCTCCGCGGACGGCGCCGTCCAGGGCGGCTCCGGCTGCAACATCTTCCGCGGCCGGGCCACGGTCAAGGGCTCCACGATCGTCTTCGGGCCGGTGGCGGGCACCCTGAAGATGTGCCCGGAGGCGGAGATGGAGGTGGAGCGCGCCGTACTCGCCGCCCTCAAGGGCCCGACGACGTACACGATCGAGGGCAGCACCCTCACCGTCACCGCGGACGACGGCAAGGGGATCGGCGCCACGGCCACACCTCCCGGGGCCGAAGACAGCTCCCAGCGCGACTGAACCCGGCCCCTCGGTGTGAGGCTCACCACGAAACGGGCGTTCGGTCAGCGGCCGGGGCGGTGATCCGGCAGGTTCACCGAGCGCCACGGCCGCCCGTCCGCCGCAGACAGTCCCTACCAGTCGGTAATCGGTCTCCCGGCCCGGAAGCGAGCCCTGCGGTCGCTTCGCGAAGCCCGCACCGCCCGCCCGGTCGTCACGCAACGTCACCGGCCGAAGTCCCGCGAATCGCCCGCCCCGGGCGGTGGGCGGGGCCGTTCCCGGTGCTCCATCGCGCGTTTGCCCACCGGTCCCCAATTCGGACCAGTGGTCGATCTCGCCTACACTCGGTGGCGTGCCCCGTGGTGATGGACGACTCAACCACGACCTGCTCCCCGGAGAGAAAGGCCCCCAGGACGCTTGTGGCGTCTTCGGTGTCTGGGCTCCGGGTGAAGAGGTCGCCAAGCTCACCTATTTCGGACTGTATGCCCTGCAGCACCGCGGACAGGAATCCGCGGGCATCGCAGTGAGCAACGGGTCCCAGATCCTGGTCTTCAAGGACATGGGACTGGTCTCGCAGGTCTTCGACGAAACGTCTCTGGGTTCCCTCCAGGGCCATATCGCGGTCGGTCATGCCCGCTACTCCACCACCGGTGCCTCGGTGTGGGAGAACGCGCAGCCGACGTTCCGTGCCACCGCGCACGGCTCGATCGCGCTGGGCCACAACGGGAACCTGGTCAACACCGCCCAGCTCGCGGAGATGGTCGCCGACCTCCCGCGCAAGGACGGCCGCGCCACCCAGGTCGCCGCGACCAACGACACCGACCTGGTGACCGCGCTGCTCGCCGGACAGCGCGACGAGAACGACAAGCCGCTCACCGTCGAGGAAGCCGCCGCCAAGGTGCTCCCCGACGTCAAGGGCGCGTTCTCCCTCGTCTTCATGGACGAGCACACCCTCTACGCCGCCCGCGACCCGCAGGGCATCCGCCCGCTGGTGCTCGGCCGTCTGGAGCGCGGCTGGGTGGTCGCGTCCGAGTCCGCCGCACTCGACATCTGCGGTGCCAGCTACGTACGCGAGATCGAGCCGGGCGAGCTCGTCGCCATCGACGAGAACGGCCTGCGCACCACCCGATTCGCAGAAGCGAAGCCCAAGGGCTGTGTATTCGAGTACGTCTACCTGGCCCGCCCCGACACCGACATCGCCGGGCGCAACGTCTACCTCTCCCGGGTGGAGATGGGCCGCCGGCTGGCCGCCGAGGCCCCCGCCGAGGCGGATCTCGTCATAGCGACCCCGGAATCCGGAACCCCCGCGGCCGTCGGTTACGCCGAAGCCAGCGGAATCCCGTTCGGCGTTGGACTGGTCAAGAACGCCTACGTCGGCCGGACCTTCATCCAGCCGTCCCAGACCATCCGGCAGCTGGGCATCCGGCTCAAGCTCAACCCGCTCAAGGAAGTCATCAAGGGCAAGCGGCTGGTGGTCGTCGACGACTCGATCGTCCGCGGTAACACCCAGCGCGCCCTGGTCCGGATGCTCCGCGAGGCCGGTGCCGCCGAGATCCACATCCGGATCTCCTCGCCGCCGGTGAAGTGGCCCTGCTTCTTCGGGATCGACTTCGCGACCCGCGCCGAGCTGATCGCCAACGGCATGACCGTCGACGAGATCCGCACCTCCATGGGTGCCGACTCCCTCTCGTACATCTCGATCGACTCCATGATCGAGGCGACGACGATCGACAAGCCGAACCTCTGCCGCGCCTGCTTCGACGGGGTGTACCCGATGGAGCTCCCGGACCCGGAGCTGCTCGGCAAGCAGCTGCTGGAGACCGAGCTGGCGGCGGGCCCGGCGGCGACCGCCGCGGCCGACGCGCTGCGCCGTCCGTGACCCGGACGCGCCGCCGCCTCCCCCACCAGCCCCGTATCTCCACACGAAAGATCCCAGGCCATGTCTGAGACAACAGGTGCTTCCTACGCGGCGGCCGGCGTCGACATCGAAGCCGGTGACCGTGCCGTCGAGCTGATGAAGGAGTGGGTGCGGAAGACCCAGCGCCCCGAGGTCGCGGGCCTCGGCGGCCTCGGCGGCTTCGCCGGGCTCTTCGACGCCTCGGCGCTCAAGCGTTACGAGCGTCCGCTCCTCGCCTCCGCCACGGACGGCGTCGGCACCAAGGTGGACCTGGCGCGGAAGATGGGCGTGTACGACACGATCGGCCACGACCTCGTCGGCATGGTCGTGGACGACCTCGTCGTCTGCGGCGCCGAGCCGCTGTTCATGACCGACTACATCTGCGTCGGCAAGGTGCACCCCGAGCGTGTCGCGGCCATCGTGAAGGGCATCGCCGAAGGCTGTGTCCTGGCGGGCTGCTCCCTGGTCGGCGGCGAGACGGCCGAGCACCCGGGTCTCCTCGGCCCGGACGACTTCGACGTCGCCGGAGCCGGTACGGGCGTGGTCGAGGCCGACCGCCTGCTCGGCCCGGACCGTATCCGCAAGGGTGACGCGGTCATCGCCATGGCGTCCTCCGGTCTTCACTCCAACGGGTACTCGCTCGTCCGCCACGTGGTCTTCGACCGGGCCGGCTGGTCCCTGGACCGCGAGGTCGAGGAGTTCGGCCGGACCCTCGGCGAGGAGCTCCTGGAGCCCACCCGGATCTACTCCCTGGACTGCCTGGCCCTCACCCGGACGACCGAGGTGCACGGCTTCAGCCACGTCACCGGCGGTGGTCTGGCGAACAACCTGGCCCGGGTGATCCCGGACGGTCTGCACGCCACCGTGGACCGCTCCACCTGGACGCCCGGCGCGGTCTTCGACCTGGTCGGGAAGGCCGGCCAGGTCGAGCGGCTGGAGCTGGAGAAGACGCTCAACATGGGCGTCGGCATGATCGCGATCGTCCCGGCCGACTCGGTGGACGCCGCGCTGACGACCCTGGCCGACCGAGGGGTCGACTCCTGGGTCGCCGGTGAGATCACCGACCGCGGTGACCACACCACGGGCGCCGAGCTGACCGGCGACTACGCACGTTAGCCGTACGCCGTTGTGCGCCGGACGGCCCGTCCGGCGCACAACGAACGGCACCACGGGGAGCCGGACCGGGACACACAGAACCCGGCCCGGGGCAGGCCCGGACCGGGTTGATGTGTCAGCGCGAGGTCAAGCGCCGCGGCGCTGTGACGACGGACCGGACTGATCGTCCTGATCCTCGTCATCGTTCTGGTTGTAGCGATCCGCGTACTGTGCGTACGGGTCATCTTCCTCGTCGTCGTCCTCGAACGGCTCTGCGTTCGGTGGCTGACTCGAAGGCGATGCGCCCAGCTCATTGGCCAGACGCGACAGGTCAGTCCCGCCGCTGCTGTACTTCAGCTGGCGGGCGACCTTGGTCTGCTTGGCCTTTGCCCGGCCGCGCCCCATGGCTCGACCCCCTCGGTGACGGGGCTCGACGGCCCCAGAGTCTTGACACGCGTTCATGTTTCGGGACGGACTCTCGACAGAGAGACCGCGCCCGTAGAGCTTTAACGGTACCTGCTTCCGTGGCCATACGGTACGCCGCCCGCATTCCGGTCCCCGGCACAGGGCCAGTGAGGAGCCCGTCCTCGCTGGTCAACTGCGATTTTAACCTCTTATGGAGGCGCGACCCGCCGACCGGCGTGAGTCTTGTCTCGCCGGCCGGCGGGTCGTACGGCGCTCTTGCGCCGCCGCGCGGTCCCGCCGCGCGGTCAGCGGGCGCGTGCCTCCGCCATCCGCTGTTCGGCGAGCCGGTCGGCCGCCGCGGCCGGCGGAATTCCATCCGCCTTCGCACGTGCGAATATTTCCAGCGTGGTGTCGAAGATCTTCGCGGCCTTCGCCTTGCACCGGTCGAAGTCGAACCCGTGCAGCTCGTCGGCCACCTGGATCACACCACCGGCGTTGACCACGTAGTCGGGAGCGTAGAGAACCGACCGGTCGGCCAGGTCCTTCTCCACACCCGGGTGCGCAAGCTGGTTGTTGGCCGCTCCGCACACCACCTTCGCGGTGAGCACCGGCACGGTCGCGTCGTTCAGCGCACCGCCGAGCGCGCAGGGCGCGTAGACGTCCAGGCCCTCGGTACGGATCAGCGTCTCGGTGTCCGCCACCACGGTGACCTCGGGGTGCGGATCGGTGATCCGGCGCAGCGACTCCTCGCGGACGTCGGTGATCACGACCTCGGCCCCGTCGGAGAGCAGGTGCTCGACGAGATGGTGGCCCACCTTGCCGACCCCGGCGACGCCGACCTTGCGGCCGCGCAGCGTCGGGTCGCCCCACAGGTGCTGGGCCGAGGCCCGCATGCCCTGGAAGACCCCGAACGCGGTGAGCACCGAGGAGTCGCCCGCGCCGCCGTTCTCGGGGGAGCGGCCGGTGGTCCAGCGGCACTCCCGGGCGACGACGTCCATGTCGGCGACATAGGTGCCGACGTCGCAGGCGGTGACGTAGCGGCCGCCTAGCGAGGCGACGAAACGGCCGTAGGCGAGGAGGAGTTCCTCGCTCTTGATCTTGTCCGGGTCGCCGATGATGACGGCCTTGCCGCCACCGTGGTCGAGGCCGGCGAGGGCGTTCTTGTACGACATCCCGCGCGACAGGTTCAGCGCGTCGGCGACGGCGTCCGCCTCGGAGGCGTACGGGTAGAAGCGGGTACCGCCGAGGGCCGGGCCCAGGGCGGTGGAGTGGAGGGCGATGACGGCCTTGAGGCCGCTGGCACGGTCCTGGCAGAGCACGACTTGTTCGTGGCCCCCCTGATCCGAGTGGAACAGGGTGTGCAGGACGCCGTTAGTCACATCGGTCACTGTGGTGACTCCCAAACAACGAAGCGGCGGAGGCCCTCCTGGGGGTGGGGAGAGCCCCGGACCGACCGGCACGGCCGGTCCGATGGGCAAGAGCGTAAGTCCTCCGGCGGCGCGGATCTGCCCCCGCGCGAAGGATCACCCCCTGGGGGTGCGTCGCCGTGACACGATGCGCTGCATGTCGGTGGTGTCTTCGGTGCTCGTCCCTTACACGTCCTACCTCCGGGTCTACGAGCCGCTCGCCGCATTCGCCGAGCCCGAGCGGAGTCACTGGGCGCGCTACGCGCGGCGCGGGGACCTTCCCACGGCCCAGGACGAACTGCGCCGCTCGCTGGCAGACTTGGCGTCGACGCCGCCGGTCGGGGTGCCCGTGCACGAGAGCGGTGACGCGTTCGTGGCGGAGCTGGACGGGGTGGTGTGCGTCTGCCCGTGGCGGACCAGGCTGCGGGGCTGGCTGGCCCTGGAGGAACTGGGGGGCATGTTTCCGGCCAACGTGCTGGACGTCCTGCTGCCCGCGGTGGTGCGTGGCCAGGCGGCGGCGGACCACGAGCGCTGGCAGCGGCTCCACCCGGACGCGAGGCCCTGGATCCGCACCACGGTGTGGCAGGTCCCGGTGCGCTGGTTCGTCCTCTTCCGCGACGAGGAGCGGGAGTACACGGCGGCGGCCGAGGACGGGGCCGCGCCGGTGCTGCGCTACCGCACCCCGATGGTCGAGTCCCGGCGCCGGCTGGCGCGGGCGCTGCGGACCCTGCGCGGACACGTTCCCGAAGGCCCGCTGACCGAGGGCCTGGTGGACGTGGGGCGCTGGCTGGAGGAATTCCATCCGCGCTCCCTGGTCGAGCTGGACTACGGCGGCCTCGTCCACGCGCTGCCGGCGGAACGGCTCGCCGGGGACCGGTCGGCGGCGGACGTGGCGGAGGGGCTCACCGCACTGCGGGACGGCGACAGCGAGGGCGCGGGGGAGGCGTACGCGCGGCTCGCGGAGCGCTGGCGGGCGGTACGGGACCTCCAGTTCACCAATTGACGTGAAAAGGCCCACAGCGGCATCAAGGTGATGGAACCGGGGCATCCTTCATCCAGAACGGCCGAGAGGCCGGCGGACAGGCCGCGAGGTCGGACCGTACGGAAGGAGGAGGAAGCCGGGCCGCCTCGACGGAGGGCGGCGAAGGGGGCTCGACGGACAGGTGACGGGCCGTGAACCTGTGTCCTGTGTGGCACGTGTGATGTGTGAGGCGGAAGCGTACTCCGCTGGGTCCAGGACTTACGTCCCGAACCGGGCCTTTGCCTCAAGCGTGATGGACAGCACTAACGGGGCCCTTGCGCCCATCCCTACCCCTCATGCCAAAATAGGACAAGGAGTCCGGGGAGGGCTCCTTCTGTCCAAGTAAGGGCGGAATGCTCGACATTGCACTCTATGGGGGGTCTGACGACTCCTGATCGCTCTGTGACTGATCGTCACCAGGGTGTGACTGTCCGCTATGGCATGGTCCATCGGCTTCCGTCGCTGATGAACACCTGGGAGGGCAATTCCATCGGTTTGGCCGACGCGGCTGGACGGATGGTGTAGTTGTAGTGCCGAGGACAAGCCGTTCGTCCTATAACCGACTCGGCCCGCGTCCGCCATTTCGGGCAACGCGGGTCAAGGTGCAGAATTTAGAGGAAAGAACCGAGAAGGTTCGGTTCTCCCGAGGAGGCCGCTCATGACCGCTCGCACCCCTGATGCCGAGCCGCTGCTGACCCCGGCTGAGGTTGCCACGATGTTCCGCGTGGACCCGAAGACGGTCACCCGTTGGGCCAAGGCTGGCAAGCTCACGTCCATCCGCACGCTCGGTGGGCATCGCCGGTACCGCGAGGCAGAGGTCCGCGCACTGCTTGCGGGTATTCCGCAGCAGCGCAGCGAGGCCTGACACACCCCTGCCGCGCAGCAATACAGCAGCACAGCATCACAACCCGGGCAGCTGCCAGGTCCCCCAACCTCAGCCGCCCATCCATGGCTCCACTCGACGGACGCCTGCCCCAACGGGCGTCATACCTGTGTTCTACGGGTGCCGTCGTATCGATCGCGCTGGACTCCGCCGGGTCCAGCGCGATCTTTTTTATGCCCCGGGCGGGCTTGCCCGGGTCGCTCCCGGCCTCTTGGGCGGGTCCCTCCAGAACCGGGCGGTCGGTCGGCTTCGGAGGGGGCGGCGGGGCGTTCGTGGGCCCGCGAGCGGGCCGGTGAGCGGGTCTGTGCGGGAGTGCGGACGAGCGCCCCGGGCGGGGCGGGGACGCGGCGGGACAGCCCCGGACGGAACGGGCCTCGCGAGCCCGCCACCCCCGTGCAATTGCACATATTAAATTCACCAGTTGTAGGAGAGGCGTAAAATCCCCCGGTCTGAAAACTCTTTCGGTGACTCCCGTCACACCTCCCGATGCTTGCCAACTTCGAGCCTGCCACCGCACGGACGCGGAATCATCCGGCCGATGGTCATGTCGCGGAGGGCCTTTCGGCCCCGGCCCCTGCCTCGTTCTCGCGCTCTTCGGGCCGCCCGGCGGAGGCCTGCCGCCCGGCGGCGGCCTGCGGGGCGCCGGAATGGCCTGTGGGCGCTCTCCGCTCTCCGTCGCCCCCAGGCTCCATGGCGAGGCGCAGGAGGCGATGGCAGACCGCGCAGTGCCGGGTGAGGTGGCGATAGGCGGAAGCGGCCGCCAGGTGGGCGCGCAGCAGCGCGCGGGTCTCGTGTCGTGCTGTGGACGCGGACATGCGAGCCACCTCCCGGTGAGCCCGGCCGCCCCCGCCGTGAGGAGCGCCGAGGGAAGAGGGACAGCCTCTGCCTCTACGGGGTACCCGCGGCGGATGCCGCCGTCAAGACGCGAGAAAGCCCGGATCGAAAACGATCCGGGCTTTCCTCTACTGCGGTCCTGACGGGATTTGAACCCGCGGCCTCCACCTTGACAGGGTGGCGAGCACTCCAAACTGCTCCACAGGACCAGGTTTTCGCCGCTTGCCTTGCGGCTTGCTGCGAATCCAGACTGTACAGGAGGTGGGAGGCCCAGGTCGACTTCACTCCTGGTGGTGGCTCCGTCACCGCCTCCCGGGCCCCGTCGAAGCCTCCGCGTCAGGGCGCGAGGGCGTCGATCGCCTTCACGATCCGCTTGTCCGATACGGGGAACGCGGTGCCCAGGGCATGCGCGAAGTAGCTGACCCGCAGCTCCTCGATCATCCAGCGGACGTCCAGCACCTCCTGCGGCACCGGCCTGCCCTGCGGAAGCTGTTCCAGCAGCCAGGCGTACTCGTCCTGCATCTCGTGGACCTTCGCCATCCGCGTGGTGTCCCGCTGGGCGCCCGTCGGCATCTGCTGGAGCCGCCGGTCGGCCGCCACCAGGTAGCGCATCAGGTCCGGCAGTCGGCGCAGTCCGGTGGCCGTAACGAAACCGGACGGTACGAGTCTGGCCAACTGCTCGGTGACGTCGGTGACGTTGGCCGCCAGCGTCAGGCTGTTGGTCGACTTCAGCCGGCGCTCGCAGGCCTGCCAGGCGGCCAGGATCTGCTGCACCTGGTCGATCGTGCGGACGGTCAGGTCCACCAGATCGGCGCGGACCTTGTCGTACAGCGTCCGGAACGCCTTCTCGTCCCAAGCGGGGCCGCCGTGCGCGGCGATCAGCCGGTCGGCGGCGGCGGTCGCGCAGTCCTCGAAGAGGGCCTGCACCGAACCGTGCGGATTACGGGACAGGGCCAGCTTCTGCTGGTTGGAGAGCCGGTCCGAGGCGAACTTCGCCGGGTTCACCGGGATGTTCAGCATGATCAGCCGCCGGGTGCCGCGCCACATCGCCTGCTGCTGCTCGGCCTCGGTGTCGAAGAGGCGGACGGCCACGGTGTCGCCCTGGTCGACCAGCGCCGGATAGGCCTTGACCGGCTGCCCGGCCCTCCGCGTCTCGAAGACCTTGTCCAGTGCCCCGATCGTCCAGTCCGTGAGGCCGGAACGCTCGATGGACTCGCCGGACGGCCCGGCGGTCGCCGCGGCCGCCTTGGAGAGCGCCTGCCGGGCCTTCGGCCGCAGCTGGAGCTTCAGCGCCTCCAGGTCCTTGTCCTCGGCGACCTTGCGCCGCCGCTCGTCGACGATCCGGAACGTGATCTTCAGGTGGTCCGGGACCCGGGAGAGGTCGAAGTCGTCCGCGGTGACCGGCACCCCGACCATCCGCTGGAGCTCCCGCGCCAGCGTGAACGGCAGCGGCTCCTGGAGCGGGACCGCCCGGTCGAGGAACTTGTCGGCGTAGTTCGGCGCGGGCACGTAGTGCCGGCGGATCGGCTTCGGCAGCGAGCGGATCAGCTCGGTGACGACCTCCTCGCGCAGCCCCGGGATCTGCCAGTCGAAACCCTCGGAGGTGACCTGGTTGAGCACCTGGAGCGGTACGTGGACGGTCACGCCGTCCGCGTCCGCGCCGGGCTCGAACTGGTAGGTCACCTTGAACTTGAGCTTCCCCTGCCGCCAGGAGTCCGGGTAGTCGTCCTTGGTGACGGCCCCGGCCTTCTCGTTGATGAGCATGGAGCGCTCGAAGTCGAGCGCGTCCGGCTCCTCGCGCTTCTTGTTCTTCCACCAGGAGTCGAAGTGCGCCCCGGACACGACGTGCTCGGGAATCCGCTGGTCGTAGAAGTCGAAGAGCGTCTCGTCGTCCACGAGGATGTCGCGGCGGCGGGCCCGGTGCTCCAGCTCCTCGACCTCTCCGAGGAGTTTGCGGTTGTCGTGGAAGAACTGGTGGTGGGTGCGCCAGTCGCCCTCGACCAGGGCGTTGCGGATGAACAGGTCCCGCGAGGCCTCCTGGTCGATACGTCCGAAATTGACCTTGCGCTGAGCGACGATCGGCACCCCGTAGAGGGTGACCCGCTCGTACGCCATCACCGCCGCCTGGTCCTTCTCCCAGTGCGGCTCACTGTAGGTGCGCTTCAGCAGGTGCTCGGCGAGGGGTTCGATCCACTCGGGCTCGACCTTGGCGTTGACCCGCGCCCACAGCCGGGAGGTCTCCACCAGCTCCGCCGACATCACGAATCGCGGCTGCTTCTTGAACAGCGCCGACCCGGGGAAGATCGCGAACTTGGCGTTGCGCGCGCCCACGTACTCGTTCTTCTCGGTGTCCTTCAGCCCGATGTGCGACAGCAGCCCGGCCAGCAGTGAGGTGTGCACCGCCTGCTCGGGGATGGACCCCTCCGCCTTGGGCTCCTCGACGGTGATGTCCATCTGCTTGGCCACCGTGCGCAGTTGCGCGTAGATGTCCTGCCATTCGCGGATGCGCAGGAAGTTCAGATACTCCTGCTTGCACATGCGGCGGAACGAGGACGAGCCACGCTCCTTCTGCTGCTCGCGGACGTAGGCCCAGAGGTTCAGATACGCCAGGAAGTCGGACGTCTCGTCCTTGAACCGGGCGTGGTTCTGGTCAGCCTGGGTCTGCTTCTCCGCGGGCCGCTCGCGCGGGTCCTGGATGGAGAGCGCGGCGGCGATGACCATGACCTCGCGGGCGCAGCCGTTGCGGTCGGCCTCGATGACCATGCGGGCCAGGCGCGGGTCGACGGGCAGCTGGGAGAGCTTGCGGCCGAGCGGGGTGAGCCGCTGCCCCTTCTTCCCCTCCTGGGGGGACTTCTCGCCCTGGTCAAGGGCCCCCAGCTCCTGGAGGAGCTGCACGCCGTCGCGGATGTTGCGGCGGTCCGGCGGGTCGATGAAGGGGAACTTCTCGATGTCGCCGAGCCCGGCGGCGGTCATCTGGAGGATGACGGAGGCCAGGTTGGTCCGCAGGATCTCCGGGTCGGTGAACTCCGGCCGGGTGACGAAGTCGTCCTCCGAGTACAGCCGGATGCAGATGCCGTCCGACGTACGGCCGCAGCGGCCCTTGCGCTGGTTGGCGCTGGCCTGGGAGATCCGCTCGATCGGCAACCGCTGGACCTTGGTGCGGTGGCTGTAGCGGGAGATACGGGCGTTGCCCGGGTCGATCACGTACTTGATGCCGGGGACCGTCAGCGAGGTCTCGGCCACGTTCGTCGCGAGGACGATGCGGCGTCCCGTATGGCGCTGGAAGACGCGGTGCTGCTCGGCGTGCGAGAGGCGTGCGTAGAGGGGGAGCACCTCGGTGTGCCTGAGGTTCCGCTTGTTCAGCGCGTCCGCCGTGTCCCGGATCTCGCGCTCACCGGAGAGGAAGACCAGGACATCGCCGGGGGCCTCGTGACCCAGCTCGTCCACGGCGTCGCAGATCGCGGTGATCTGGTCCCGGTCGGAGTCCTCGCTCTCCTCTTCGAGAAGGGGGCGATACCGCACCTCGACGGGATACGTGCGCCCGCTGACCTCCACGATCGGCGCCTCGCCGAAGTGGCGGGCGAACCGCTCCGGGTCGATGGTCGCCGAGGTGATGACGACCTTCAGGTCCGGGCGCTTGGGCAGCAGCCGGGCCAGATAACCGAGCAGGAAGTCGATGTTCAGGGATCGCTCGTGGGCCTCGTCGATGATGATCGTGTCGTACGCCAGCAGCTCGCGGTCCGTCTGGATCTCGGCGAGCAGGATGCCGTCCGTCATCAGCTTCAGATACGTCGACTCCGGGTTCACCTGGTCGGTGAAGCGGACCTTCCAGCCGACGGTCTCGCCCAGCGGCGTCCTCAGCTCGTCCGCGACCCGCTCCGCGACCGTACGGGCGGCGATCCGGCGGGGCTGGGTGTGCCCGATCATGCCCCGGACGCCGCGCCCCAGCTCCATGCAGATCTTGGGAATCTGCGTGGTCTTGCCGGACCCGGTCTCCCCGGCGACGATCACGACCTGGTGGTCGCGTACCGCCTCCAGGATCTCGTCCTTCTTCTGGCTGACCGGCAGCTCTTCCGGGTACGACAGGGGCGGCAGCCGGGCCGCGCGTGCCGCGAGCCGTTCGGCCGCCTTGCCCGCCTGGGCCGCGATCTCGTCCAGCACGGACTGGCGGGCCTCGGGCTTGCGGATGCGGCGCGCTCCTTCGAGGCGCCGGCCGAGCCGGTTCGCGTCACGGAGCGAGAGCTGTCCGAGCTGGGACTGGAGATCGGCGAAGGAAGTAGACATACGGCTCCCAGGATCTCACCCGGGCCCGCGGAGTGGCGACCTCATTTCGCGCGGGCTGTGTCACGCGGCACGTACCATTTCGGGCAGTCGAACACTCAGCCCCGCCCCAAGACGCCCTCTGCCGCGAGAAAGGCCCGGTCCCCGTGTCCCGTACGCAGTGGTGGAGCCTGCCGGCGCTGCTCGCGGTCGTCGTGGCGCTGCTGTGCGGACCGGCGGCGACGGCGGTGTCCGCCGGAGCCGCGACCGGGGCATCCGTGCCTTCCACCTCCGCCCCGGCCTCCATCGAGCAGGACCGGGCCCCGGTGGCCGAATCCGCCGGCGCGGACACCCGTGTCCCCGGTTGCGGGAAGCTCCGCGACCACGACGGCGAGCCCGCCGTCCCCAGCCGCGCCCGCACCGCGTACGACCAGGCGCCGGGCCTCGCCCCGG
>NZ_NEUE01000141.1 GCF_002910905.1 Streptomyces sp. SM11
GGCCGCGACGGCACCGCCGCCCCCGACCAGGGCCAGGGCCAGCACACTGCCCGCCACGGCGGCGGTACGACGACGGCGCACGGTGCGTCGGCCGTGTTCCAGCGCGCCGTCCACCACCGCGGTGCGGCCGGTCAGGTCGAAGGTCTCCCCGGTCCGGCGGAGCTCCTCGCTGAGTTCGTCTTCAAAGGGCATGCGGAACCACCACTTCTCGCTCTGGATGCACAACGGTTGACGGCTCCGGGAGGGCCGGCCGGGCAGGCGCCCGGAAGTCAGCGGGCGGCGAACTCCGCGATGCTGCCGCCGAGCAGTTCACGCAGCCGTCCGAGCGCCCGCACACAGCGGGTCCGTACGGCGGCGGGGCTGACCTGGAGGGCGGCGGCGGTCTCCTCGATGCTCCGGTCCTCCCAGTACCGCAGGACCACGACCGCACGGTCCTTGGGAGCCAGTTGGGACAGCGCCTGGAGCAGCGTCATCCGCAGCGCCGGGTCGTCGGGGTCGGCCGGAGCGTCCTCGGGCAGTTCGGCCAGCGGGCGTTCGCTCGCGGAGCGCCGTCGCCGGTGGGTCAGGAAGGTCCGCACGAGCACGGTCTGCGCGTACGCCGCCGGGTTGTCGATCCGGCGGGCCCGGCCCCACAGGACGTACATCCGGCTCAGTGTCTCCTGCACCAGGTCCTCGGCGAGGTGCACATCGCCGCTGGTCAGCAGGCAGGCCGAACGGAACAGATGACCGGCCCGGCCGGCCGCGAACACCTTGAACTCCTCGGTCCGCGAAGCCCTCATACCCTCCCCCGTCCGTCCATCCGTCCCGCCCTTCCCCCTGTACGACGCGACGGGACCGGGTAAATGTTTCGGACGGACCGCGAGATCTTTTCACGACCGCGCACGGAGAAGCGCCCCGTTCACGCGCCGGACGGCGTGAACGGGGCGCGGGCGGTGGTGCGCGCTCGCTGTCTCCGCGTCTACCCGCGTTCCCACAACGCGGGGACGTTCGGCGGCTCCCAGCCCGACATGGCCAGGTGCGCCTGCAGACAGCGGTAGGCGACCCCGCCGTACGTCACGCGGTCGCCCACGCGGTAGGAGGTGCCGGCGGCCCAGCTGGTCCCCGGTTCGGTCGGTGGGTCGGTGGGCGGATCGGTCGGGCCGGGCGTCTGGGCGACGTCCAGGACGAAGTCGAAGGTGCCCTGGCGCCCGTTCCCGATGCTGCGGACGTTCATCAGCAGCTCCGGGGCGAACAGGGCGTCGGTGTTGTTGCGCGGCTCGTTCGGGAAGTACAGCTGGGTGGTGAGGACGCGGCCGCCGGGCGCCTGCGCCTTCACGTGGATGTGCCGCGTACGGCCCGGGTAGAGGCCCGGCACGATGGTGGTGAGGCTGAACGACCCGTGCGTACCGGTGAACTGGTGCCCCCGGAAGGCGAACCGGGCCATGTCGTACGCCCCGTTGGTGTCCGCCTGCCAGAAGTCGAGCAGCGCCCCGGAGACGGGACGGCAGGCCCGACCGAAGACGTAGCCGCTCACGGTGAGCGGTACGCCGGGGGTGCCCGGGGTCACCAGGCTGGTGCGGCGCGGCGAGTTGGGCTTGAAGTACGGCCCCTCCATCTGCGGGGGCGTCGTGTCGTCGCCGTCGTCGCACTCCGGGGTGGGGGCCAGGGGCCCGTTCCCGGTGGAGGCGGCGTCCCGGGCGAGTGCGACTCCCCCTCCGGCGAGCAGGGGCGCCGCACTCGCGACGAACGCGGCCTTCAGGAGGCCTTTGCGGCTGATCCGCCGCCGGTCCCCCGACGCGTTCGGATCATGGGGGGTTGCGTTGTCCATCTGTGGGGTCATGACAGTTCCCTCGGAGTCCTCGGTGCGGGGAGGCAGAGAGGTTCAGGAGGTTCGGTGACACCGGACGGGCGGTGACCCACGTACGGGTGTCAGTGACACCCGTACGGGCCGGGAGGCGCGGTCAGACCCGCTGCCAGAGCGCCGGGACGGCCGCGGGGGTCCAGCCGGGCTGGGCCGTGTGTCCCTGGAGGCAGCGGTAGGTCGCTCCGCCGTACGTCACCGTGGCGCCGACGGCGTACGTGGTGCCGGCCGCCCAGGTGCCGCCCGGCGGGTCGGTCGGCGGGTCGGTGGGCGGGTCGGTGGGCCCACCGCTGGTGACCAGGGTCAGCCCGTACGCCTGGAGCAGCGGGTTGATCGGCTGGAAGTACGTCGTACCGCCGGAGGAGCAGTTGCCCGAGCCGCCGGAGGTGACGCCCTGCGCCTGGCTGCCGGAGATGTACGAGCCGCCGGAGTCGCCCGGTTCGGCGCAGACGCTCGTGCGGGTCACGCCGGAGATGGTGCCCTCCGGGTAGGTGACGCTGGTGTTCAGCTGCTGGATGGTGCCGCAGTGCCAGCCGGTGGTGGAGCCGGAGCGGCAGACCGAGGCGCCGACGACGGACGAGGTGGAGCCGGCGACGGTGATGTCGCCCCGCCCGTAGCCGTTCACCAGCGGACGCGGCGTCCAGTTGGCGTTGGTGGCGACCCAGGCGTAGTCGCGGCCGGGGAAGGTCGAGCCCTGGAAGGTGCCCTGGGCCTGCTGGTTGAAGCCGTTGGTGGTCGTGCCGACCCGTCCGCAGTGGCCCGCCGTGGCGAAGCCGTTCTGGGTGCCGCGCCTCACCGAGAAGCCGACGGAACAGCGGCCGGAGCCGTTCATGTAGTACGCGTCGCCGCCACGGATGTCGGCGAGGGCGCGGGGCTGCTCGGCGGACCGGGCGACGGTGACGAGGCCGCTGTCGACCCCGGCCGACTTGAGGAACGTCTGTCCGGCCGAGGGGCTCGCGGCGTTCACGACGACCCGGTTGGCCTCGACGTCGACGTACCAGACGGGCACGTCCTTGGGCGCCTTGCGCAGCGCGGCCCGGTCGAGGGCCTCCTTGACGCCTTCGAGCCGGTCCAGGCTGTTGCCGACGACCTCGGCCTTCGCCCCGGCCTCGGTGATCCGGGCGGTCTCGGAGGCGTCGGTGGTGGCGACGGTCAGGGCCGCCTTCGTACCGCTGACCCGGGCTCCGGCGAAGCTGGCGCCGAGGGACTTCTCCAGCCCGGCGGCGACGGCGGCGGCGCGGTACTCGTTGGCTATCCGGCTCCGGGCGTCGTCCGCGTCCAGGCCGAGGTCGCGCTCCATGGCGGCCAGCAGTCCGGGCGACAGGCTGTCGGCGGAGACCGGCGGGGCGGTGGTGCCCGCGGGGTCGGCGGACGCCACGCCGGTGAGCCCGGCGACGGCGAGCGCACCCACGGCCACCGTGGCGGTGCCGGCGACGAGGGCGCGTCTGCGGAGCGTGGTTCTCTCCACGTAACTCTCCTTGGTTCAGGGGTGTCCGGGTCCGGCGGGGGTTGGTCCGGACCAGGGAATTGCCGAAACCGTAGCGGCGGTGACACCCGGCGCAGGAGATCCCGTTCACCCCCCTCCCTCCGCGTTATGGGGCGAAGAGAGGCGAAGAGAGAGGACGTCTCCCTTTCCGCGGGGCGCCCGGGTAGGTTCGCCCTCATGCACACAGGGCAACTTCTGGGCTCGGGACGCACCGCCGACGTGTACGCACTCGACGGCTCCTGGGTCCTTCGCCGTTACCGGGACCGCTCCGACACCACGGAGGAGCTGGCCGTGATGAGTTACGTCGGCGCCTTCGGGTTCCCGGTGCCGCGCATCGGTCCGCCCGCCGAGGGGGCCCGCCCCACGGACCTGGTGCTCCAGCGGCTGACCGGCCCGACCCTGGCCGAGGCCCTGCCGGCGGGGCGGCTGGGGGCGGCCGAGGCGGGCGCGCTCCTCGCCCGTCTGCTGCGCGAGCTCCACGCCATACCGCCCCGGGTCTCGGCGAACCCGGAGGACTGCGTGCTCCACCTGGACCTGCATCCGGAGAACGTGATCCTGACGCGGGGCGGCGCGGTGGTGATCGACTGGTCGACCGCGACGGAGGGCCCGCCCGGCCTCGACCGGGCGATGTCGGCCCTGACTCTGGCCCGGATCGCGCTGGACCCGGCGTCCCCTGCCGGGGCGGGGGTCCGGGCGCTGCTGGCGGCGCTCCTCACGGAACTCTCCGACGACGGCGGCGTGTCGGCCGCCGATCTGGCCCTGGCCCGCACCCGCCAGCGGGCGAACCCGTATCTGACCGCCCGTGAGAGGGGCTGCCTGGACCGGGCGGTGGACCTGGTGATCGGCTGCGCCCCGTAGGCCCAAGCCCGTCCGGCCGGGTCAAGCCCCTCCGGGCGATCGAGGAGCGGGGTCCCAGGGGGTGGAGCCCCGGCAGGGTGCGCTCAGCGCCGCCCCCGCTTCGCGTCGCGCACGCGCCGCAGCCGGTTCACCGTGACCGGGTCCTCGCGCAGCGCCCGCTCGTCCTCGATCAGCGCGTTCAGCAGCTGGTAGTAGCGGACCGGCGAGATCCCGAGCCCTTCGCGGATCGCCCGCTCCTTCGCCCCGGGCCCCGCCCAGGACCGCCGCTCCAGGGCCAGCAGTGCCCGGTCCCGTACGGACAGCTCGTCCGCACCCGGCGCGGGCTCGGCCGGGGAGTCACGGTACTCATGGCGGCCATGGCGGTCGTGGTCGGGGGCGGTCATATCAACCAACCTAATGCCCACCCCCGACACCGCGTCCGTGGCCCGCGGCCGCTACTCGGCGGCCTCCGCCTTGGCCGCCTCGGCGGATATCTCTCCGAGGACGCTCTCGGGGTTGCTGCCCGGCGCGACCGCGCTGCCGATGTTCTTCTTGATCGCGTCGCTGACCGTGGCCCAGGACGTCTTGCCGTAGGGGATGAGCCTGGCGTTCGGCAGGGCCGCCAGGAACTCGTGCAGCTTCTTGTGCTTCTTGTCGGTCTCCATCGCGGCGGAGGCGCTGCCGGTCACCGGGAGCAGGTCGTACTCCTCGGCGAACTCCAGCACGTTCTCGTCGGAGTAGGCGTAGTCGAGGAACTTGCCGATCTCCTTGCGGTGGCCGTTCTCCTTGAAGCCCATCATCCAGTCGGCGACGCCCATGGAGCCCTTGGTCGGGCCGTCGAAGCCGGGCAGCGGCACCATACCGACCTTGACGCCCTTGGCCTCGGCCTCGTCCATCAGGGTGGGGTGACCGTTGAGCATGCCGACCTTGCCGTCGGCGAACGCCTCGAACGCCTTCGCCCGGTCCAGCTTGCCCGGCTCCACCGGGCCGGTGAGGCCCTTGCCGACGAGGTTGTCGCGCAGCCAGCGGAAGGTGGTGATGTTCTCGGCCGAGTCGATGTCGTACGCGCCGACGTCGTCCGTGTAGCCGCCGCCGCCGCTGAGGAGCCACATCAGGGTCTCGGCCTGGGCCTCCTCCTGGCCGAGCGGCAGGGCGAAGGGGTAGTCGACGCCCTTCGCCTTGAGCGCCGTGGCGTCGTTCCGGATGTCGTCCCAGGTCCTGGGGGCGTCCAGGCCCGCCTGGTCGAAGAGCTTCTGGTTGTAGAAGAGCAGCCGGGTGCTGGCGACGAAGGGCAGCCCGTACAGGGTGCCGTCGACCTTGCCCGCATCGGTGAGCGACGGGAGGAAGTTCGCCGCGGTGCGGATCGCGAGCGTCTCGTCGGCGGAGTAGAGCTTGCCCTGCTTGGCGTAGTCCGCGTACGCGCCGATCTGGGCGACGTCCGGGGCGTTGCCGGCCTTGACCATCGCGGCGACCTCGCGGTCGACGTCCTTCCAGTGGAGGACGGTGACGTCGATCTTGATGCCGGGATGCTCGTTCTCGAAGCCCGACGCGACCCCGCTCCAGTACTTCTCGGAGCTGTTCTCCGGGCCGGTGCCGTAGTCGGCGGCCACCAGCTTGAGCGTGACGTCGCCCGAGTCGGTGTCACCTCCGCAGCCCGACAACGTCGCCGTCATTCCCAGCGCGGCCACCACCGCGGTCAGACCCAAAAAGCGCCGCTGCACAGCCTCGCCCATCCTTGTTGATCGCCTGCTCACGGACGGTGCGCACGGCGTCGGCCGGCGGCCTCTGCTCGGCCGCGGCTGTGCCGCCCTGTCCTGGACACCGTCCGGACGAACTGCGATTTTCCCCCATTGCCGACGCGAGGGTCTACACCACCGGCGTATCGCTTCGGCAACGTATACGGGCTCAGGAGGCCACAACTGGCTTGCCGGTACTGGCAGTCGGAGGCCCCGACCCGCATCTTGGTCCAGACCTTTGGGCCGGATTCCCCCGATCTGGGCTTCCCATTAGCGACTTTCCGGCAGAAAAAGACCGGCCTTCACTCGTTCATCATTTTGTATGGATGCGCAACAAACCTCGCTAGTGGACTAGACCTATTGGGGGTCGGCGGGCGAAACTGTCTCCCGTGAGACATGTCATCGCCCTCGATGTGGGCGGCACCGGAATGAAGGCCGCCCTGGTCGGGACCGACGGCACCCTCCTCCATGAGGCGCGGCGGGCCACCGGCCGGAAGCGCGGCGCCGACGCGGTCGTCGAGTCGATCCTCGCGTTCGCGGCGGATCTGCGCGCCCACGGCGAGGAGCACCTCGGCGAGAGCGCCGTCGCCGCGGGGGTCGCCGTGCCCGGCATCGTCGACGCCGAGAAGGGCATCGCGGTGTACGCCGCGAACCTGGGCTGGCGCGACGTACCGCTGCGCGCGCTTCTCGCCGAGCGGCTCGGCTCCGTCCCGGTCGCCCTCGGCCACGACGTCCGCACCGGCGGGCTCGCCGAGGGGCGGATCGGGGCCGGACGCGGGGCGGACCGCTTCCTGTTCGTCCCGCTGGGCACCGGGATCGCCGGGGCCATCGGCATCGCGGGCACCATCGAGGCGGGCGCCCACGGCTGCGCGGGCGAGATCGGCCACATCGTGGTCCGCCCGGACGGCCCCGACTGCGGCTGCGGGCAGCGCGGCTGTCTGGAGACGCTGGCCTCCGCCGGCGCGGTGACCCGGGCCTGGGCCGCCGCCTCCGGGGATCCCGGGGCGGACGCCGCGGACTGCGCGAAGGCCGTCGAGTCGGGCGATCCGGCGGCGGTCCGGGTCTGGCGGGACGCGGTCGACGCGCTCGCCGCCGGCCTCGTCACCGCGCTCACCCTCCTCGACCCCGGCACGCTCATCATCGGTGGCGGTCTCGCCGAAGCCGGGAAAACCTTGTTCACACCACTGCGTGCGGCCGTCGAGGAACGCGTCACGTTCCAGAAGCTGCCCCACATCGTCCCGGCGGCCCTCGGGGACACCGCCGGATGCCTGGGCGCGGGGCTGCTCGCCTGGGATCTACTCTCCACGGAGGTTTCCGCCTGATGGCCGGACGCGCAGCAGACAGCACCGTTCTCGCCGGCGCCCGGGTGGTGCTCCCCACCGGCACCGTCGAGGACGGCCGGGTGGCCGTCGAGGGCACCCGGATCTCCGGTTCCGCACCGGAGGGCGCCCGGACCATCGACCTCGCGGGCCACTGGGTGGTCCCCGGCTTCGTGGACATGCACAACCACGGCGGCGGCGGGGCCTCCTTCACCTCCGGCACCGTGGACGAGGTCCTCACCGGCATCCGTACGCACCGCGAGCACGGCACCACCACGATGGTCGCCTCCACGGTCACCGGCGAGATGGACTTCCTCGCCCGGCGGGCGGGCGTCCTGTCCGAGCTGGTCGAGCAGGGCGACCTGGCCGGGATCCACTTCGAGGGCCCCTTCATCTCGCCGTGCCGCAAGGGCGCCCACAGCGAGGATCTGCTGCGCGACCCGGACCCGGCCGAGGTCCGCAAGCTGCTGGACGCGGCACGCGGCACCGCCCGGATGTTCACCCTCGCCACCGAACTGCCCGGCGGCATCGACTCCGTACGGCTGCTCGCCGAGCACGGGGTCATCGCCGCGATCGGCCATACGGACGCGACGTACGGGCAGACCGTCGAGGCCGTCGACGCGGGCGCGACCGTCGCCACGCACCTGTTCAACGCGATGCCGCCGCTCGCCCACCGCGAGCCCGGCCCGATCGCCGCCCTCCTGGAGGACGACCGGATCACCGTCGAGCTGATCAACGACGGCACGCATCTGCACCCGGCCGTCCTGGAGCTGGCCTACCGCCACAAGGGCGCGGGCCGCGTCGCGCTGATCACCGACGCGATGGACGCCGCCGGCTTCGGCGACGGGGAGTACCAGCTCGGCCCGCTCGCGGTCGAGGTCACCGACGGGGTGGCCCGGCTGGTGGAGGGCGGCTCGATCGCCGGATCCACACTCACCCTGGACACCGCTTTCCGCCGGGCCGTCACCCTCGACAGGATCCCCGTCGAGGACGTCGTCCGGTCCATCTCCGCCAACCCCGCACGGCTGCTCGGCGTCGACGACCGGGTCGGCTCGCTCGACCCGGGCAAGGACGCCGACCTGGTGGTCCTCGACGAGGACTTCGTCCTCAAGGGCGTCATGCGCCGGGGCGAGTGGATCATCGAGCCGAAGATCGTCTGAGGCCGGGCACCGGTCGCGCGACGCACGTAACGAAGAGATGGCGGTCGGCCCGCGGGGCTGGGCCGACCGCCTCCGCTTTGACATGATCATCAGAATCGCGTGCCGCCACCCGGGCGCGGGCCGCCAGGAGCAGACCGAGGGAGGGGCCGGCAGGTGATCCTGACCGTCACTCTGAACACCGCGCTCGACGTGACGTACACCGTCGACGCGCTCGTCCCGCACAGCAGCCACCGGGTCGGCGAGGTCACCGAACGCCCCGGCGGCAAGGGCCTCAACGTCGCCCGGGTGCTGGGAGCGCTGGGCCACGAAAGCGTGGTCACCGGCTTCGTCGGCGGGGCCACCGGAGGCGTTCTGCGCGATCTCCTCGCCCCGCTCCCGCCGCGCGACGCCCTCGTGCCCGTGGCCGGGAACACCCGCCGCACCCTGGCGATCACCGACCGCTCGACCGGCGACACCACCCAGCTGAACGAGCCAGGACCGCAGGTCGGCCCCGCCGAATGGGCCGCCTTCCTGCGGACGTACGAGGAGCTGGTCGCCGGGGCGGAGGCGGTCGCGCTCTGCGGAAGCCTGCCGCCCGGCATCCATGTCGGGGCCTACGCCGAACTGGTCCGGATCGCCCGCGCCGCCGCCGTACCCGTCCTCCTGGACACCAGCGGCGAACCGCTGCGCCGGGGCATCGCCGCCCGCCCCGACCTGGTCAAGCCGAACGCGGAGGAGCTGGCCCGGCTGACCGGTTCCCGCGAACCGCTGCGCGCCGCGGGCGACGCCCGCCGCCGCGGGGCCCACGCCGTGATCGCGTCGCTCGGCCCGGAGGGTGTGCTCGCCGTCACCCCGGACGGCGTCTGGCGGGCCGCCCCGCCCGCGCCCGTGCGCGGCAACCCGACCGGCGCGGGCGATTCCGCGGTGGCCGGACTGCTCTCCGCCCTGGCCGAGGGCCTCGACTGGCCGGAGCGCCTCGCCCGGGCGGTGGCCCTGTCGACGGCGACCGTGCTGGCCCCGACGGCCGGCGAGTTCGACGCGGCGGCCTACGCGGAGCTGCTGCCGCGCGTCACCGTGGAGCCGCACACGCCGACGCCCTGACCACCTCGGGGCGGTCAGAGCGTCGGATGTCCGGTGTCCGGCGGGGATGGCCGGACACCCTCTAGCTCTTGATGTGGCCGGACTTCAGCTCCAGCTGGTCGAGATTGGCGTCGCACTCGTCGCCCGTCTCGCACGACAGCTTGAGGGTGTTGGAGCCCTTGTCGAGCTGGACGTACGCGTACGTGTTCGTCCAGCCCTTCTCCAGATCGCCCTCGGCGGCCTTCGCGAAGTTCTTCATGTTGATGGAGCGGGGCTCCTGCGCGTTGACCGTCAGGGTCGTCTTCGCGTCCTTGCCGGGCACGCCGTACGTCACGTACAGGGTGTACGCGCCGGCCTCGGGAACCTCGACCGTCCAGGTGGCCGACCGGCCGACCTCGTTCAGGTTGATGTAGTTGCCGTTGGCGCCCTTGGCGCCCTTGACCGTGGAGTCCAGGGCCGCCGTGCCGCCCAGCGTCAGCGTCGCCGCGTCCTGCTTCGGCAGCTCGACCGGCTTCGGCTTCTCCTCGGGCTTCTTCTCCGGCTTCTTCGACTCCTCGACCTGGCCGGCGGAGCCCTGCGCGGAGGACGCCTCGTCCTTCTTGTCGTCCTTGTCGCCGTCGTCGCCCGTGAGCAGGGCGGCGCCGATACCGATGACGACGACCGCGACCACGGCGACCGCCGCGATCAGGAGCGCCTTCGTGTTCGGGCCGCCGCGGCCCGGCCCGCCGCCGTGACCGCCCTGCGCCGGAGGCTGCCCGTGGGACGCGCCGCCGGGATAGTTCTCGGGGGCCGCGTACTGCGGGTTCGGCTGGCCGTACTGCTGCGCGGGCTGGCCGTACTGCTGCTGGGGCGGGTAGCCGTAGCCACCCTGCTGCGGCGGCACCTGCTGCTGGCCGTACTGGCGCTCACCGACGGCACGCACCTGGTTGTAGGACGTTCTGGGCACACCCGGCTGCGCGGCCGGACCCGGGTAGCCGTAGCCGCCCTGGCCGGGCGTCTGGGCGCCTGCCGCCTGTCCGTCCGCGTACAGGTAGCCGAACGGATCGTCGTCCTCGGGCTTGCTCGCGCCGTTGTTTCCGGCCGTCATCCCTGGGTCACTCCTCACCATGTCGCCAGCCGTCGCCGACCGGCCGAGCCTACCTCGAACGGAGCAGGCCCCGAATGGCGATCACCGACCGGGGCCGCCTCGCGGAACGGGTACGGGGTAGGGGAAGAAACGGGTCGTGAACGTCATCCGGCCCTGCGGTGAACCTTCGACCGGGACCGCTTCTCCACGTACATCCGCTGGTCGGCGGAGCGCAGGACCTCTTCGACGGTCATTCCGCACTCGGCCCAGCCGATGCCGAAACTCGCCCCGACCCGGACCGCGCGACCATCCACCCGGATGGGCGGAATGATGGCATTCCTCAGACGAACGGCCAGGTCAGCGGCGTCCGCCGCCCCGAGGCCGTCGGCGAGGACGACGAATTCGTCACCCCCGAGCCGGGCGACGGTGTCACCGTCCCGCACACAGGTGCTCAGCCGCCGGGCGACCTCGATGAGCACGGCGTCGCCGGTGTGGTGCCCGAAGCGGTCGTTGATGGACTTGAAGCCGTCGAGGTCGCAGAAGAGGACCGCGAGCCCCTTCGTCCCGTCGTCGTGCCCCGGATCCGGGGCCACCGTGTGCACATGGTGGTCGAAGGGCCCGCCGCCGGGGATCGCCTCGCCCTCGTAACCGTCGGCCTGGTAGCCGTGGGTCAGGGACGACTCGACGTCCCCGTACGCCGCGTCCAGCGCCTCGATCGCGGTCGCGGCCGGGGAATGCGGCCGCTCGCAGATCCGGGCACTGAGCCGCGACTTCAGCTCGGCGCTGTTGGGCAGCCCGGTCAGCGCGTCGTGCGAGGCGCGGTGGGCGAGGTTCAGCTCGTGCCGCTTGCGCTCCTCGATGTCCTCGACATGGGTGAGCAGGAAACGCGGGCCGTCGGCGGCGTCGGCGACGACCGAGTTGCGCAGCGAGACCCAGAGGTAGGTGCCGTCCCGGCGGCTCAGCCGCAGCTCGGCCCGGCCACCCTCGGCCGAGGTGCGCAGCAGGGTGCCGATGTCCTCGGGGTGGACCAGGTCGGCGAAGGAGTAGCGGCGGAGCACGGAGACGGGACGGCCGAGCAGCCGGCACAGGGCGTCGTTGGTGCGCAGCAGCCTGCCCTGCTGGTCGCCGCCCATCTCGGCGATGGCCATGCCGCTCGGCGCGTACTCGAAGGCCTGCCGGAAGGACTCTTCGCTGGCCCGCAGCGCCTGCTGCTCCCGCTCCAGGCGGACCAGGGCGCGCTGCATGTTGGCCCGCAGGCGGGCGTTGCTGATCGCGATGGCGGCCTGGGAGGCGTACATCCGGAGCGCCTCACGCCCCCATGCTCCGGGGCGGCGCCCGTTGCGCGGCCGGTCGACGGATATGACCCCGAGGAGGTCCCCGCCGCCCCCGGAGGCGTACATCGGGGCGTAGAGCCGGTCCAGCGGGTGCCACTCGTCCTCGAACCGGGGTTCGGGCCCCTCGGTGTGCCACTGGGGTACGTCGTCGTCGAGGAGGACCCAGCCCTCGGTGTGCGGGATGAACCGGAGGTCGTCCCAGGCCTCCCCCATGGAGAGCCGGCGGTTCCAGGAGTCACGGGAGCCGACGCGGCCGGTGATCAGCGCCTCGGCGGCGGCGTTGCCCGCGAAGGCGGCGATGACGAGGTCACCGTCCGGCCGGACCAGGTTGACGCAGCCCAGCTCGTAACCGAGGCCCTCGACGATCCCGTCGGCCACGGTCTGCAGCGTGTCCGCCAGACTCCGCGCCGTATTGAGATCAGCGACAGCCTGGTGCAGCTGCCGCATGGTCGCAAGGCGGACGTACGGTTCCGACTCGGCCTCCATCGCTCGCACTCCCCGAGACCTCGACAGCAACTCCAGGTTTCATATCGACGTACTTATCGCAGTGTCCCGGCCACTGAATCACAGTGAGCTGTGCACCCGGTACACAGGGTCAGCAGAAAGTGGACTCTGTGACTCAAGTCACAACAGATGACCAGGTTGTGCCGGTGACTCACGGCGACGACGGTCGTTCGGCGGTCACCGGGAGGGACCGCTTCCCCTTGTACGCGCCCGCGCACGCCGTCCTTCCGAAGCCCGAAGCCCGGGGTCCGGGGTCCTAGGACCGGCCTGGTCCCCTGGCCCGATGCGACCGCCCGGCCCCTGCGGTTAGCGTCCGGGTGTGCTCCAGACGAAGCCCCTCACCCCGCGCCCCGAGCCCATCCCCCATGCTGAGGGGGTGAGCAACGACGAGTTCCGCGCCGCACTCGCGCGGCTGGCCGCCGGGGTGGTGCTGGTCACCGCCCAGGAGCCGCCCCTCGACGAGGACGGCCGGGGCGAGGACGTGGGCATGACGGCGACCGCCTTCATGTCCGTGTCCCTGGACCCGCCCCTGGTGACGGTGAGCCTGCGCAACGGCTCCCGGATGGACGACCTGCTGGACGAGCAGCCGCTGTGGGCGGTCTCCGTCCTGGCCGCGAGCCAGCGGCACGTCGCGGGCCGGTTCGCCATGAAGGGCCGGATCAGCGACCGGCTGCTGTTCGAGGATGTCGCGTATGTGCGGGGCGAGATGACGCACGCGCCGCTGATCGGCGGGGCGCTGGCCACGCTGGAGTGCCGCACCGAGCAGCGCGTGGTGGCCGGGGACCACACCCTGGTGATCGGGCGGGTGCTCACGGCGGACCTGCCGAGCCCGGAGGGCGACCCGCTGACGTACTTCAAGGGGCGCTACCGCCAGTTGGGCTGACGGCCGTTCCGGCTGTGACTCCGGCGCGCAGGACTGACGGCCGTTCTGGTTCCGGCTGAGGGTCCACGGCAGGACTGACGGCCGTTCCGGTTCCGGCAGGGAGTCCAGGGGGGCTGCGCCTACCAGTCGCGTCCCGAGCGCCCGCGCTTGGTGTCGCCGCGCTGCTTCTTCTCGCGCAGCCTGCGCTCGTTGATCCCGCGTGGGATCTTCCGCTTGATCCGTGGCCTGGGCGGCGGCGCCGTGGCCTCGGCCAGGAGGGCGGCGAGCCGCACGGCTGCCGTCTCGCGGTTGCGCCATTGGGAACGGTGCTCGGAGGCCCGTACGGAGACCACCCCGCCCACCAGCCTGCCCGCGAGCCGCTCCAGCGCCCGCGTCTTCCACACCTCGGGGAGCGCGTCGGTCGCCGCCAGGTCGAAGCGCAGCTCCACCTGGGAGTCGCTGGTGTTGACGTGCTGCCCGCCGGGCCCGGAGGACCGCGAGAAACGCCACATGAGCTCGGCCTCCGGGAGGGAGACCGAGCCGCGGATGACATAGGGCCCGGACATGACACCCATGGTCCCTTCCCCGCGCCCCGTTAGTCACCTTCTTTTGCGCCCGGAGTCCGCCGCCGGGTGTCTCATCAGGGCGAAGTTCGGCAAAGAAAGTAAAGCGACCAGGAACCTCGTGGTCTGCTGCTTGCGTTATGACGGGTGACGGTAGCTTCGTGATGGCACGAAGCCCGCACACGACGAGGAAAGGGACTTCCCATGGCAGTAAGCCTGTCCAAGGGCGGCAACGTCTCGCTCACCAAGGAGGCACCGGGCCTTACCGCCGTCACGGTCGGCCTCGGCTGGGACGTCCGCACCACCACCGGCACCGACTTCGACCTCGACGCCTCGGCGATCGCGGTCAACCCGGGCGGGAAGGTCGTCTCGGACGGCCACTTCGTCTTCTTCAACAACAAGGCGACGCCGGACCAGACCATCGTGCACACCGGTGACAACGTCACGGGTGAGGGCGAGGGCGACGACGAGCAGATCAACGTCAACCTGGCGGGTCTGCCGGCCGACGTGGACAAGATCGTCTTCCCGGTCTCCATCTACGACGCCGAGAACCGCAGCCAGAACTTCGGCCAGGTCCGCAACGCGTTCATCCGCATCCTCAACCAGGCCGGCGGCGCGGAGATCGCCCGCTACGACCTGAGCGAGGACGCCGCCACCGAGACCGCCATGGTCTTCGGCGAGCTCTACCGCAACGGCGCCGAGTGGAAGTTCCGCGCGGTCGGCCAGGGGTACGCCTCCGGACTGACCGGCATCGCCCGCGACTTCGGCGTCAACCTCTGACCCGAGCGCACACCTGCTTCACCTGCTCCACCTGCTTCACCTGCTTCACCTGCTTCACCTGCTTCACCTGCTTCACGGGAGCCGGTCAGCCCTTCACGGGCGGCCGGCTCCTGCCGTGGAGCCAGGCGTCCCACAGCCCGGTGAGGTCCTGTTCCGTCTCCTCCTCCACGTACGCGGTGAAGTCGTCGGTGGAGGCGTTGGCGTGCCGGTACTTCTTCGTCCAGCCTCCGACCAGTGCGAAGAACGCCTCGTCGTCGTCCACGGCGAGCCGGACGCGGTGCACGACCATCGCCCCGCGCCCGTAGACCGGCGGATCGGAGAGGTCGCGGGCGGCGGGCGGACCGGCGGGCGGGAACGCCCAGTTGGCGTCGTCCTCGAACGCCTCCCGGAAGCTCTCCTCGACCGGTACGCCGTCGTGGTCGGCGGCCCAGAGCCACTCCGCGTACGTGGCGAATCCCTCGTTCAGCCACATGTCCCGCCAGGTCCTGGGGGTGACGGAGTCGCCGAACCACTGGTGGGCCAGTTCATGGACGAGCAGGGCGGTGTCGGGCGGGCCGGGGAAGACGGGCCGGTTCTGGGTCTCCAGGGCATAGGCCGAGTCGCCCACCCGCTCGACGATCGCCCCGGCCGAGGCGAAGGGATACGGGCCGAACTTCCCGGCCGACCACTTCAGTACGGCCGGAATCCGCGCCAGCACGTCCTCGCTCGCGGCGGCCGACTCCGGGTCCACGGCGGTGAACAGCCGAATGCCGTCGGGTGTGACGGACTCCCGGGTGGCGAACCGCCCGACGGCGACGGTCGCCAGATAGCTCGCCATCGGTTCGGCGGTCCGCCAGCGGTAGGCGGTGCGCCCGTTCTCCGTACGCCGGGACACCAGCTCCCCGTTGGAGACGGCCGTCAGCGGTTCGGGGACGGTGATCCCGATGTCGTACGCGGCCTTGTCGCTCGGGTGGTGGTTGCCGGGGAACCAGGCCATGGACCCGGTCGGCTCGCCGAGAGCCACCGCGCCGTCCGCCGTCCGCAGCCAGCCCTCCTTCGACCCGTCCGCGTCGGTGATGGCCTGCGGGGAGCCGGAGTAGCGCACGACGGTGGTGAACGTGCGCCCCTTGCGCAGCCGGTCCTCCACCGCCGCGTCCGGACGGATCGTCAGCTCCTTGCCCGCCCGGTTCACGGCGGCCGGGCGGCCCTCGACGGTGGCGCCGGCCACGTCGAGTCCGGCGAGGTCGAGGTGGAAGGCGCTCAGGTCCTGGGTGGCGCGGGCGGTGATCGTGGCCGTGCCGCGCAGGTGGCCGGCGGCGGGGTCGACGTCGAGCTCCAGGCCGTAGTGGTTGACGTCGTAGCCGCCGTTGCCGAGCCCCGGGAAGTACGGGTCGCGCAGCCCGACCGCGCCGGGGGTCCCCTCGACCCCGCCCGAGCAGCCCCCGCCGAGGAGGGCGAGGGCGAGCAGCAGAGGGGCGTGGGCGGCGCGGCGGCGGACCGGGTGGGGGCGATTCACCCGGTCGATCCTAGATCTCGGGGCGGCGTCTCCCGGCGCGGAAGGAGCCGCCCGCCTCGGGGGAAGAACGGGCGGCTCCAGCTCAGAGGACGGTGATACCGAGAGGTCGGTTGCCCGCCTTCAGCCGGACCGGCTCGCTCTTCCCGTCGTCCAGGTCGACGACCGTGATGCCGTTCCAGTACCCGTCGCGGGTGAAGCCGCCGGTGACGTACGCCGTGCGGCCGTCCTTCGACACCGCCACGTCCTCGTGCGGCCCGTCCAGCGGAACGACCCGTTCCGCGCCGTCGGGGGTGCGGACGGTGAGCGAGGGGTCCTCGTCGTCGGATCCGATCGGGCCGGTGCCGACCACGAGGAGGGTGCCGTCGGGGGCAAGGGCCGCGCCGTGCTGGTGGGTGTCGGCGGTCATCCGCTCGATGGTCACCTCGCCGGTGCGCGGGTCGAGGACCGCGAGCCGCTCCCCCTCGAAGGGCAGCAGCAGCCTGCCGTCTGCGGGGCGTACGACGGCGTAGTGCGGCTTCAGCCAGGAGCCGAGACCGCCCTCCGTACCGTACGGGGCGACCTCCATGCGCCGGGTCTCCAGCGATGCGGCGTCCACCGCCGTCACGTCGAAGGAGTCGTGATCGGTGGCGTACACCTCGCGGCCGTCCGGCGACACGTCCACGTCGAAGGGGCGCATGCCGACCGGCGCGGTGCCGGTGACCTCGCGGGTCGCGGTGTCGATGACCTCGACCGTGCCGTCGCCGCCGGGCACGTTGACCCCGACGTAGACGTGGTCCCCGTCCGGGGCCAGGGCGATGCCCATGCCGCCGCCCCGGTACTCGCCGGTGGTGACCGGGCCGGACTCCGTCGCATACGGGACGAGCGCGAGCCGGGTCCGCTTCCGCGTGTCGACGACCGCGACGCCCTCGGCGGTGGCGACCCAGGCCAGCCCGTCCTCGCCGACGACGAGACCGTAGGGCGCGGTGCCGACCTTCACCGAGGCGATGGGGGCCCCGCCCTCCCCGGAACCGTCCCGGCCGGGGTCGACGAAGGTCACGGTGTCGCTGCCGAAGTCGGCGACGAGGAGCGTGCCTCCGGGGGTGCGGCCGGTGGGGGCGCGGGAAGGGTCGGGGGTCGCGACGGGGTCGGTCGCGGCGGACGCTTCCGGGGTGCCCGGGGTGCCCGGGGCCGCTTCCGTCGTGCCCGTCGCGCACCCGGC
Organism: Streptomyces sp. SM11; assembly: GCF_002910905.1. Taxonomy (GTDB): domain Bacteria; phylum Actinomycetota; class Actinomycetes; order Streptomycetales; family Streptomycetaceae; genus Streptomyces. The sequence goes on from NZ_NEUE01000141.1 coordinate 17,240, forward strand.
GAGCAGGGCGGCGGCGACGAGACCGAGGGTGAGGCGGAGGGCACGGAAACCGCAGGCCCGGAAGGCGGCACGGGGGCCGGGGACTCGGAAGGCGGCACGAAAGCCGCGCTCCCCGGTCACGCGGCGTCCCGCAGCAGGGCGGCCAGCTCGGCGAAGCCGCGTCGCTCGGCGTGGGCGAGGGGCGTCACCCCGTCGCCGTCGGGCAGGTCCCTGGTCGCCCCGGCCGCGAGCAGCAGTTCCACGACCCGCTGGTGCGCGCGCCCGCCCTCGCCGAGGATCACCGCTTCCAGCAGGGCGGTCCAGCCGAGCCGGTTGACGTGGTCGACGTCGATGTCGGTGACCCGCAGCACCTCCCGTACGTACGCGACATGGCCGCGTTCGCTCGCCGGGATGAGGGAGACGCCGCCGAACCGGTTGCGCAGGGTCAGGTCCGGGCCGGCCGGCAGCAGCACGTGCAGCATCGCGACGCTGCCGGTGACCCCGGTGGCCAGCCACGGGCTTTCCTCGCGCCGGTCCTGGGCGTCCGGGTCGGCCCCGGCGGCCACGAGCAGCCGGGCCGCCTCGACGTGGTCGCCGTGGACCGCCAGGAGCAGCGGCGTACGCAACTCCTCGTCACGGACGCCGACCCGGGCGCCGCCCTCGATCGCGGTGCGCACACCTTCGGTGTCGCCGGTGCGTGCGGCGGTGAGCAGATCGTGATCGAGGGCGCTCATGGGGTACTCCGTTCTCGGCCGTGCCTGTGACTATGCCTGTGCCTGTGACCGTGACTGTGCGGACGTGGCTACCGGGCGAGGGCGGCGACGCCCGCCCGGGCGAACTTCTCGTCGAGGGCGCCGCTGGGCGCGCCGGCCACGCCGATGCCCGCCACCGGGGCGTCCTTGACCTGCACCGGGGCGCCGCCCCCGAGGAACAGGGTGCCGGGGATGTCCTTCAGGTTGGGAGCCTGCTCCAGGCGCTTGACCAGCTCGGAGGTGGGGGCGTTCCAGGAGACGGCGGTGTACGCCTTCTTCGCCGCGGACTCGGGGGACTGCGGGCCCGCGCCGTCGCCGCGCAGGGTGACGATGGTGTTGCCGTTGCGGTCGACGACCGCGACGGAGACCCGCTGGTTCTCCTTCTTCGCCGCGTCCAGAGTGGCCTGCGCGGCCTTGGTGGCGGCGGCCACCGTCAGGTGGGTGGACTGCTGGAGGTTGCGGTTTTTCGTGTCGGCCTTGACCGCGGCGGCTGGGGCGGCCGCCGGGGACGAGGCACTCGCGGACATCGCGCCGAAGGTGCCGGCCCCGAGGGCGGCGACGACGACGGCACCGGTGACGACACGGGTGCGCAGCGACAGCTTCTTCATGGTGGCTCCTTGGTGATCCGGGGCGGCCCGGTGCGTTGGGGGGAGCGACCCGGAGTGGTCCGGGCGTTTCGCTCTGGTACCGATCCTCCCGGTGGATCCGGCCCCGTACGGTCGACGTACCGGCTGGAAGCGGCGCGCGGGTCGGCCGACGCCCCCATCAGCCGATCGGCTGATGCGGGGGTGGCCGGTTCGGGTCACGATGGAGGGATCCACGCAGGTCAGCAGGGTCGGGCGAGACGGAACACGAGGTACGAGGTGGACCACCGGAGCGATCCGCGGGCACCGGAGAGGGTTGAGCCCGCCGGCGCCGCCCCCGGACCGGGCCTCGTCCGGGGCCCCGGCGCCGAACCCGGTCCGAACCCTGTCGCCGTCCCCGACGTCCCCGGACCGGCCCACGGCACCGACGCCGGCTGGGGCCCCGACCCCGACGCCCGCTGGCTCGCGCTCCTCATGCACGCCGCGTTCTTCCTGCTGCTCGGCGCCTCGCTGACCCGGTTCCTGATGCGGCACCCAGGCGAGGCCCGCACCCCGTGGATCATCGCCCTGTCGATCACCCTGGCAGTGCTGTACCTCCTGGGGCCCGTCCTCGGCTCGCGCCCCACCCCGCGCCGGCTCGCCTGGCTCGGGGCACTCGTCCTCGTCTGGATGGTGCTGGTCGTCCTCGCGCCGAGCTTCGCGTGGTGCGCGGTGCCGCTGTTCTACACCGGGCTGCGCATCCTGCCGCCGCGCGCGGCCCTCGCCCTGGTCGCCCTGCTCACCGCGTTCGTCGTGGCCGCCCAACTGCGCCTGGCCACCGAGTTCGACCCGAACCTGGTCCTCGCCCCGCCCGCCGTGGCGGCCGTGGCGACCGCCGTCTTCGTCCATATGCGACGCCAGGCGGTACGCCAACGGGAACTGGCCGGGCGCCAGCGCGAGCTGATCGACGACCTGCTGCGGACCCGGCGCGAACTGGCCGCCACCGAGCGGCGCGAGGGGACCCTCGCCGAGCGCCAGCGGCTCTCCATGGAGATCCACGACAGCCTGGCGCAGGGCCTGTCCAGCCAGCAGATGCTGCTCCAGGCGGCCGACCGCACCTGGAGTACCGACCCGGACGCCGCCCGCCGCCATGTCCGTACGGCCACGGGCATCGCGGAACGCAACCTCGCCGAGGCCCGCCGCTTCGTCCACGACCTGGCCCCGGCCGACCTGGCGGAGGGCGGCGGCCTGGAGGCGGCCCTGCACGCACTGGCGGCCCGCGAGAGCGCCCAGGCGGAGGGCGCGCTCACCGTCCACTGCCATGTGGAGGGCACCCCGCACGCCCCGCTGCCGGACCTGGTGCAGTCCGCCCTGCTGCGCATCGCCCAGGGCGCCCTGGCCAATGTGCGGGAGCACGCCGGGGCCACCGCCGCCGGACTGACCCTGACCCACCTGGACGACCGGGTGGTCCTCGACATCGGCGACAACGGCCGCGGCTTCACGGTCGAGCCCGCAGGCGTACGCGGCCCCCACACCGTCCGCGGCCACGGGCTCCCCGCGATCCGGGCCCGCGTGCACCAGCTCGGCGGAACGCTCACGATCGAGTCGGCGCCGGGCGAGGGCACGGTGCTCTCGGCCGAGGTCCCCCTCGCACCCACCGCCTTCACCGCCCCGGAGGACACCGCATGACCGGCCAGGCAACCCCCGTACGGATCCTCCTCTGCGACGACCATGCGGTGGTCCGGGCCGGGCTGCTCGCCCTCATCGGCAGCGAACCGGACATCGAGGTCGTCGGCGAGGCCGGCAGCGGCGAGGAGGCGGTGGTGCTGGCCGCCCGCCTCGCCCCGGACGTCGTCCTCATGGACCTCCAGCTCGGCGAGGGCATCGACGGCGTCGAGGCGACCTGCCGCATCGCGGCCGCCGGCACGGTCCACGTCCTGGTGCTGACCACGTACGACACCGACGCCGACATCACCCGGGCCATCGAGGCGGGGGCCACCGGGTACCTGCTGAAGGCGGAGCGCCCCGAGGAACTCTTCGCCGCGATCCGGTCCGCCGCCCAGGGCCGCACCACGCTCTCGGCCCCCGTCGCCAGCAGGGTCATGGCTCGGATGCGCAGCCCCCGCCCCACCCTCACCGACCGCGAACGCGACATCCTGGCCCAGCTCTCCCAGGGCCTCGGCAACCGGGACATCGCCCGCGCCCTGTTCATCAGCGAGGCCACGGTCAAGACCCACCTCGGCCGGATCTACGACAAGCTCGGCGTCGACACCCGCTCGGGCGCGGTGTCGGTCGCGAAGGAACAGCGCCTGCTGCCGTAGGGCACGGGCACGTCGCGGAACTTTCGTCCAAGACAGGCGCGCCGAAGTCGGCGACTGTAGAGGCATGCGCAGACAGCGACGGGGCGCCGCCCCGCTGGACCGGGATGCCGAGAACGGCTGGGAGGTCGCCCAGCTCCTCGGCGGCCCGACGCTCGACGGTGTCCGGCTGGCCGGCTTCCGTGACCGCGCGGCCGTCGGGCTGGACATGCAGGTGCTCCCCCGGCCCGCCGTGGTCGTGGTGATCGGCCTCGGGGACGACCACCCCCTCACGGTGGAGAGCGCCGCTGGGCACCGGCCCATGAGGAGCTTCGTCGGCTCGTTGTCGCCCGGCCCGGCCCACATCCGGGGCGAGGGTGTCACGTGCGTCGAAGTGTGCTTGGCACCCCCGGCCGCTCATGCGCTGCTGGGCGTCTCCCCGCGGGAACTGGACGGTTCCGTCACCGCGCTCGACGACCTGTGGGGGCGGCAGGCGCGGCTTCTCCACGAGCGGCTGACCGACGCCACGACGTGGCAGGAACGCCTCGCACTGACGGACGCGTTCCTCACGAGGCGGGCCGCGGGAGCACCGTCGGTGTCGCCCGAGGTCGCCGCCGCCTGGGACACCATCGTGGCCCGACGGGGCCGGATACGGGTCGCCGACCTCGCCGCGTCCTTCGGCTGGAGCCGCAAGCGGCTGTGGTCCAGGTTCACCGACCAGATCGGCCTCACCCCCAAGCGTGCCGCCATGCTCGTCCGCTTCGATCACGCCGTCCGGGCGCTCCACGCGGGCGAGAGCGCTGGCGATGTCGCCCTGGCCTGTGGATACGCCGACCAGCCGCACCTCCATCGCGACGTGCTGGCGCTGGCCGGGTGCACACCGGGCGCCCTGGCCGGCCGGGCGACGTCCGCCACCTGACCCGTACATCCATCGGAACGGCCGGCCCCGCGCGTAGCTGCCCGCAGGGGCTCACCCACCTGCCCGCACGAAGAAGGGAAGCATCCGTGACGAACACCGAGGTTGCGACGACGGACACGGCCGACCGCGACCTGATCGGCCGGCTCGCGTTCGGGAGCATGGCCGCACAGACCCTGCGCGCGGCGGTCCGGCTGGGGGTGATGGAGTTGGTGGGCGACACACCGCGCCGGGCAGCCGATGTGGCCGCCGACGCCGGAGCCGAACCTCAGCCCATGATGCGCCTGCTGCGTGCCCTGACCGGGCTCGGCCTGCTGCGGGAGCACACCCCCGGCTCCTTCTCGGTGACCCCCGAGGGCGCACTTCTCCACCCCGGCCGCCCCGACTCGCTCGCCTCCTTCGTCAGGATGTTCACCGAGCCCGCGATCGTGCGCGCCTGGGAGCACCTGGACGACAGCGTCCGCACCGGTGAGATCGCCTTCGACACCGTCTTCGGCACCGACTTCTTCAGCCACCTCGCGCAGCACCCCGAGTTGTCCGCGGAGTTCAACGGGGCGATGAGCCAGGCCACCGCGGAGACCGCCGCCGCACTGCCGTACGCCTTCGACTTCCGCCGGTACACGAAGGTCACGGACGTGGGCGGCGGCGACGGGACCCTCCTCGCCGGTGTGCTCGCCGCGCATCCGGGCCTCACCGGTGTGGTTCTCGATACGGCGGAGGGGCTGGCCGACACGCCGGACACGATGGCGCGCCGGGGGCTGGCGGGGCGGTGCTCCCTGATCGCCGGCGACTTCTTCCGTTCGGTCCCCGCGGGTTCGGATCTCTATCTGCTGAAGAGCGTCCTGCACGACTGGACGGACGACCAGGCGGTCACGATCCTGCGCCACTGCCGCGAGGTGCTGCCGCCCGGCGGCCTCGTGCTGATCGTGGAGCCGGTGCTTCCCGAGGTCGTCGACACCACGGCGGACGTCACCGACGGCGGAGTCACCTACCTGAGCGACCTCAACATGCTGGTGAACGTGGGCGGCAGAGAGCGCACCCGGGAGGAATTCGCGCAGGTGTGCCGCCGCGCGGGACTGACCCTCACCTCGGTCACCCCGCTCACCGAGGCCGCGCCGTTCGCCCTCATCGAGGCCGTGGCCGGCTGACCGCGGACAAGGACTCCGGGGCGGAACCGTAGGCCGGCTGTCGTCGAACACCGCGCCGGCGCGGCCGGTGCGGTGCTCGACGACAGCCGGCTCACCCGATCGTGTCAGCCCCGCCCCCGGGCATGACACCATCGATCCGTGCTCGACATCGGCTACTCCCTTTCCCGCCGCTTCCCCGATCCCCCGCAGACCGACTACCGCCGCGCGGACGTCCGCGCGCTGCGGCACGATCTGTTCTCCGGCGACGTCTACCTCGCGGACACCAAGGCGGACCGCGAGGTGTCCACAGCCTGGGGATGGGTGCCGGTGCTCGACTTCGCGTGGGCGCTGTGCGACATCGTCGAGCAGATCGACCAGGACCCGCGCGGCAACCGCTCGCACCGGCAGCAGTACGCGGAGCTGGACTTCACCGAGTCCTCGGACCGGATGATGTTCGAGCGGCGCTTCGGCTGGGTCGACGTCGAGGCGGACTGGATGCCCGGCGACGAGCCCCCGCTCACCTTCAGCCACTCCCTCCTGCGCCGCGAGGCCCGCGACTTCCTGCACGACCTGATCGCCGACCTGGCCGACCTGCACGAGGGCCTCGCCGACAACCCCGTGATCTGGGACCTCCAGGCCCGCTTCCCCCGTATGTGAAGCCCACGCGTATGTGAAGCCCACGCGTACGTGAAGCCCTCAGGGCCGCTCACCCCTCCACCCGCACCCCGATCTGCGCCGCGAACGCCGGGGCCAGCTCCATCAGCTGCGACGGGCTGATCACCGCGCCCGCCAGCCGGTCCACACCCCGGGCGATGTCCAGCTCGGCCACCGCGCGCAGGTCCACCGACTCCATCCGGACCCCGCTGAAGTCCGCCCGCTTCAGCACGCAGTCCCGAAACTCGACCCGGACCAGACGCGCGTCCCCGAAGTCCGGCTCGGACAGCACGCAGCCCTCGAAGACGACGTCCTTCAGCCGAGCCCTGCGCAGATTCAGGTAGTCGATCTTGCCGCCCCGCACCACCACCCGCTCCAGCACCGCCCCGTGCAGCTGCACCCCGCCCAGCCGCGCGTCCACCACCTCCACGTCCCGCAGCGACGCCTCCGCGAGGTCCGTGCCCACGCCCCGTACGCCCGTCAGCACCGCGTCGATGAAGCGGGCCCGCGCCAGCTCCGTACGGTCGAGGCCGCAGTTGTCCAGGGCACAGTCCATGAACCGGGCGCCCCGGCCCGACGCGTCCGCCAGGTCCACCCCGTCGAACCACACCCCGTCGTAGTCCCCGTCCGGCTCCAGGCCCTCGCCGTCGTACGGAACGAGCGGCGGCAGCCGCACCTCCGGACGCCGCGCGGCCGCGACGGTGTCCTTCCTGCCCCTGGCCGTCCCCGTCGTCCTGGTCGTCCTGCCCGCGCTCGCTGCCATGCCCCCATCGTGACGCACCACGCTGACAACGCCCCGGCGACCGTGTCACGAGCGGCCGCCCACGATCCGTCGCATCATCGAAGACGCGAAGGAGATCCAGCCATGGAGCAGATCCATGTCATCAGCGGCGGCCTCGGCAGGCGCGTCGTCGCCCACATCGGCACGGCTCCGGGCGGTCCCGCGGGAGTCACCGGCACCGAGGCCGACCGCTCCACGAGACCCCCGAGGCGCTCGACGCCGCCGGGGCCGTCGCCATGACCGGCGCCGGCCGCACCGCCCTCGGCGTCCTCGGGTTCACCCCGCTCGGCCCGGGCTCCGCCGTGGTCACCGCGTCGGCGGGCGGGAGCGGCACGCTCGTCGTCCAGCACGCGAAGAACGCGCACATCGCCGTCCGGCACACCCGTCCCGGCCGGCGGGAGGCGGGGCCCTCACCGCCCCAGCAACCGCCGCGCGATCTCCGCATGATCCGGGGAGACCCGCCGCTCCCCGCCGCCGGCCGCCCACAGCCCGTTCTGGAGCACCCGCCCCAGCGTCCAGGCCCGCGCCCGCTCCCGGTCGCGCTCCAGGCCCAGTGCCTCCGTCAACGCGTCGAACCGCCACCGCACCTCATCCGCGTCGAAGAGGTTGTCCAGCGCCGGGAACAGCTCGAAGCCCGGGTCCCCCGCGAGCGGCTTCGGGTCGAGCGCCACCCACTCCCCCGCCCGCCCCGCGTCCGCACGCCCCGCCAGGACGTTGTCGTAGTGCAGGTCCCAGTGCAGCAGCCGGTCCCCCGGCTCCCCCGCGACCTCCCGCACCGCCGCCGCGCAGTCCGCGAGCAGCCGCCGGTCCGCGTCATCGGCCAGCAGGCCCACCCGCTCCGGCAGCGCTGCGAGCATCCGCTCCACCACCCCGCCCAGCGTGCGCAGCCCCTCCGGAGCGGGCACCGCCACCAGCCGGGCCAGCACCGCGCCGAGCACCGTCACCGCGCCCCGCACATCGGCCTCGCCCGACAACGGCCGCCGCTCGTCCAGCCGTTCCAGCAGCAGCGCGCCGGTCTCCGGGTCGTGGTCGAGCAGCTCCACCGCCCCGGCTCCCGCGACGCTCCACGCCCGCAGCGCGACCGGCTCGTCCACCGTCTCCTCGTCCACCGCCTGGAGCTTCAGCGCGGCGGGCCGCCCGTCCGCCTCCCGCACCACCGGCAGGACCAGCGCGCACATCCCGTACATGGACGGGCCGTCCGGCCGCAGCCCCCACCGCGCCAGGCACCGCTCGGCGAGGTCAGGCAGGGCGGCGACGAAGGCCCGCCCCGCGTCTCCGTTGAAGGCGGACTGCGTAGCGATCAGTTCGTCCGGGATGTCGATCACGCCACCGATCCTAGGGACAGGGACGGGAGGGACGGGCCGGGCGGCAGGAGACGGAACAGCCCCGCGCGCAGTAACGTCCCGCCGCACGTACGCCCGGCATCCCACCGGGCAGGGACACCAGGGACACCAGGGGCATCATGAGCACCGTCAGTACCGTCGTCGGCGGCATAGCGTTCTGGTACGCGCAGGAGGGCACCCCCGCCCCGCGCGAATCCCTCCCCGGCGACACGAGCGTCGACGTCTGCGTCGTCGGCGGCGGCCACACCGGCTCTGGTCGGCGTACTACCTGAAGAAGGCCGTTCCCTTTCTCAACATCACCGTCCTCGAAGCCAAGTTCTGCGGCTACGGGGCCTCCGGCCGTAACGGCGGCTGGTTGCACAACGGCATCGCGGGCCGCGACCGGCACGCCGAGCCGCACGGCCACGCCGCCGCCGAGGAGGAGATCGACGCCGACATCCACCAGGGCCGTGTCCTGGCCCCGGCCGCGCTTCAGTCGCGGGGCCAGGGCCGCCCGTCGAGGCGTTCGATGGAGAGGTTCAGGCGGCTGAGGGAGGCTGCGAGCTGCTCGGCCTCCTCCGGCGTCCAGTCCGCGAGGACCTTCGCCAGGCCCGCCAGATTCCTGCCCCGGTCGTTGTCGAGGCGGCGTTCGCCCTCGTCCGTGATGGCGAACTTGCGGGCGATGCCGCCGTCGGGGTCCGGGATGCGCTCGACGACCCCGGCCCGCAGCATCGCGGCGGTCTGCCGGTTGAGCGTGGATGCGTCCAGACCGAAGGCGTCGCTGAGCTGGCTGATGGACATGGGGCCTTCCACCTGGATCCGGCTCAGCAGGATGTAGGCACTGCGGTCCAGCCGCCATTCCACGCGCGGGCTGAGCAGGTGCATGTACCGGCCGAGCAGCATCGTCTCGCGTTCGATCCGGTCGATGGGCTTGTCCACGCGCTCTTCCTTCGTTGACCAGGCCTCACACGATAGATGTGCAGTATGCATGACTTATGCATGATGCACATTCCATGTATCTTGCATAGTCGAGCACCGCGAACGCGTACATGAGAACGAAGGACAGGCCCGTCAGGGCAAGAGGGAGCAGCACCAGTGGAAAGTTCACCCCCCCGCAGCCCGGCCGGGAGGCGTGGTCGGCATCCTGGCCTTCGCCGGCATCGTGGCGGCGCTCACGCAGACCCTGGTGGTGCCGCTGATCGCGGAGCTGCCGAAGCTGTTCGACACCTCCGCGTCGAACGCGTCCTGGGTGATCACCGCCACCCTGCTGGCCGCCGCCGTGGCCACGCCCGTCGCCGGCCGGCTGGGCGACATGTACGGCAAGCGGCGCATGCTGCTCGTCCCGCTCGTCCCGCTGGTCCTCGGCTCGGTGGTCTGCGCCCTGTCCTCGTCGGTGGTCCCGATGATCGCCGGGCGCGGACTCCAGGGCCTGGGCATGGGCGTGGTCCCGCTCGGCATCAGCCTCCTGCGTGATGTGGTCCCGGCCGAGAAGCTCGGCCCGTCCATCGCGATCATGAGCGCCTCGATGGGCGTGGGCGGCGCGCTGGGCCTGCCGTTCGCCGCCGCCATCGCGGAGAACACCAGCTGGCGGGTGCTGTTCTGGGTGGTCGCCGTGCTGGCCCTCGCGGTCGGCGCACTGATCCTGGCCGTGGTCCCCGGGGACCGGCCGGCCACCAGGTCCGGCGGCTTCGACCTGCCCGGGGCGATCGGGCTCGGCGCCGCCCTGGTCTGCCTGCTGCTCGCCGTCTCCAAGGGCGCCGACTGGGGCTGGGGCAGCGCGACGACGCTCACTCTCTTCGCCACCGTGCTGGTGCTGCTGCCCGCCTGGGGCTGGTGGGAACTGCGCCGGCACGACCCGCTGGTCGACCTGCGTGTCACCGCCCGCCCCCAGGTCCTGATGACGAACACGGCCTCGGTCCTGGTCGGCTTCGTGATGTACGCCCAGTCCCTCGTCGTGCCCCAGCTGCTCCAGCTGCCCGAGGCCACCGGGTACGGCCTGGGGCAGTCGATGCTCGCGATGGGCCTGTGGATGGCCCCGGCGGGCCTGATGATGATGGCGATGTCCCCGGTCGGCGCGAAGCTGTCCGCCGCCAAGGGCCCGAAGGTCACCCTCGCCGTCGGCAGCCTGCTCATCGCGGCCGGCTACGGCCTGTCCGTACCGCTGATCGGCGCGGACTCCCCGTGGAGCCTGCTGATCGTCACCCTCGTCTGCAACTCCGGCGTCGGCTTCGCCTACGGACCGGGGCACCGCGCTCATCATGAGCGCGGTGCCCCGGTCCGAGACCGCGTCGGCCAACAGCTTCAACGCCCTGATGCGCTCGATCGGCACGTCCTTCGCGGCGGCGGTGATCGGCCTGGTCCTGGCCCGGATGACCACCGACTTCGACGACTTCCCGCTGGCCTCCCGGGACGGCTTCCGTGTCGCGATGCTGATCGGCTGCGGGGTGGGCCTGGCGGCGGCGGTCGTCGCCGTCCTCGTCCCCGTACGCCCGGCGACCGCACTCGTCCAGCCGGCTGCCACCTCCGGTCCGGCGGATGCGCCCGAGGTGTCGGAGGCCAAGGCCTGATCGTCGTCCGAACGGATCGCGGCCCGGGGCCCGGCGGCTCGACCGCCGGGCCCCGGGCCGGACTTCGTACGGTGACGAGCACCGTCGTCACGACGGCGCGTCAGCGGGTCAGCGGGTCAGCGGGTCAGCGGGTCAGCCGCAGCAGCCGCCCCGACCTCGCCGTCGCGACGAGCTCCTCGACGGTGGCGAGCTTCACCCGGGGCCGGCGCTCGCGCCGCCCCCGGTCCCGTTCGGCACGCTCGATCGCGGCCAGGCCCCGGGCGTCCACGACCCGGCGGTTGCGCTGCCGGGCCAGGCGCCGGAACGCCTTGGCGTCGCCCGTCGGAGCGGGCAGCGTCCCGGCGACCGCGTCGGCCAGGAGCGTGCCGACCGTCTCGGCCGCGCAGGTGCGGTTGGCGCCGATCCCGCCGGAGGGCCCCCGCTTGATCCAGCCGACCACATAGCTGCCGGGCAGCCCGGCGACCCGGCCGCCCTCGTGCGGGACGGTGCCCGCCGCCTCGTCGAACGGCAGCCCGGGGACCGGCAGCCCCCGGTAGCCGATGGCCCGCAGCAGCAGCCCGGCGCCGAGGTCGGCCGTACCCCCGCCGCCGATGCCCCCGCCGCCGGTGCCCCCGCCGGCCGTGACACGTACGGCGCGCGCGTCCCCGTCGCCCAGGATCTCCACCGGCTCGGAGTGGAACCGGAGCACGATGCGCCGGTCCGTCCCTCGGCCGGGCGCGGGGGACGCGGCGTCCGTCCGTACCCGGGCGAGCCCCCGGAGCAACCCGGCCCGGTCGCCCGCCCCGGCCCCGTCGATCGCCGCCCCCGTGCGCGGATCGTGGTCGTCCACGACGAGCTCCACGCCCGGCAGATGCTTCAGCGCGAGGAGTTCGGAGCGGGTGTACGCAGCGTCGCCGGGGCCCCGCCGCCCCAGCACCACCACTTCCCGGACCCGGCTCGCCCGCAGGGCCTCCAGCGCGTGGGCGGCGATGTCGGTGCCCGCGAGCGCCTCCGGGTCGGCGACCAGGATCCGGGCGACGTCGAGGGCGACGTTGCCGTTGCCCACCACGACGACCCGCTCGGCGGACAGGTCGACGCGCTGCGCGACGGCCTCCGGGTGGGCGTTGTACCAGGCGACGAACGCGGTCGCCGAAAGGCACCCGGGGCTGTCCTCGCCCGGGATGCCGAGCCGCCGGTCCGCCGAGGCACCGACCGCGTAGATCACCGCGTCGTGGTGGGCGGCCAGTTCCTCCGCGGTGACGTCCCGGCCCACCTCGATGCCCAGGTGCATCCGGGCCCGGGGGTGGGAGTGGAAGCGGGAGAAGACGTCGCCGACCTTCTTCGTCGCGGGGTGGTCGGGGGCCACCCCGTACCGGACGAGCCCGCCGGCCACCGGCAGCCGGTCGATCAGGGTCACCTCGGCCGCGGTGTGCAGCAACAGGTCCTGCGCCGCGTACATCCCGGCGGGACCGGTACCGACGACGGCCACCCGCAGCGGCCCGAAGTCGGACGGCAGACTGCGCCCGAAGACCGGCTCGCCCCAGACGTGGAAGTTGGGCCCGTCGACCTCGCCCCCGGCGGAAGGGGACGCCTCCCCCTCGTAATAGGCGGCGTTGATGTCCGCGTACTCCCGCTGCCCGGCGGCCAGCGCGTCCACCGGGAAGATCGCGTCCACCGGGCAGGCGTCGGCGCAGGCACCGCAGTCGATGCACGCCCGGGGGTCGATGTGGAGCATCTCCGTGCTGCCGAAGGCACGTTCCTCCGGCGTCGGGTGGATGCAGTTGACCGGGCACACGGCCACACAGGTGGCGTCGTTGCAGCAGGTCTGGGTGATGGCGTAGGTCATGGCCCCGGCTCAGATCAGGTTCGCGCGCTTGTAGAACGCGAGTGCGGGCTTGGTGAGGAGGCGGGCGGAGGCCAGGAAGTCCATCAGCCCCGAACAGCTGGACCGCATCATCGACTTGTGGTGCTCGTTTCGCCGGGCGGCGGCCAGCGCCCGCTTCCGGTCGAGCCCGGCCTTCCGGTAGACCTCCGGGTTCACCATGCTGGTCACGATGAAGTACGAGGCGACGGCGACGACGAACGCGTTGAGCTGCCGCCGCGCCCACCCGGCGCCCTCCAGGCGCTTGAGGGTCTCGTCCCGGGCGAACTTCATGTGCCGGGACTCCTCCACCACATGGATGTTGTTGATGGTGCGGACGAACGGCACGACCCGCTCGTCGCGCATCCAGTCCCGCTGCATCACGTCGAGGACTTCCTCGGCGACCAGGATCGCCGCGTACGCCGCCTCGCCGAACGCCAGCGTCTTGAAGGCCCTGCCCAGCTCCATCACCGCGCGGCGCGGGCGGTAGTGGGGCGCGCCGAGCTTCTGCGCGCCGCGCGCGAACATGATCGAGTGACGGCACTCCTCGGCTATCTCGGTGAGCGCCCACTGGAACTCCGCGCCCGCCGGGTTCTTCATGTAGATGTCGCGCAGCACCATCTGCTGGAGGATCATCTCGAACCAGATGCCGGTGCTGGCGACCGAGGCCGCCTCCTGCCGGGTCAGCTCCTTGCGCTGCCCCTCGGTCAACTCGCTCCAGTAGGCGGTCCCGTAGAGACTGCACCACTCCGGGCTCGCGCCGTGGAACTCCTTGTCCAGCGGCGTCTCCCAGTCCACCTCGGTGGCCGGGTCGTACGCCAGCTGAGCGGCCGAGCCGAGCAGCCGCCGCGCGACGTCGTCACCCTCGGGACTCTCCTGGACCTTCGACGGAACGGTGCTGCCGGCCATGCTGCGGCTCCTGGGGTCGAGTGCGGTGATCCTTGATCGTGGTGATGTGCGCACAACAGTGGTGACGCGCGTACGTCGACAGCCCTGTCGCCCGGGCGCCGGCCGGGTGCCCCACCCTCTTGTTAGACGCAAGGTATAACAAGGAGCCCGGGCCGCCTACCCCTCGGTAGAAATCAACCTGGGCCCCTCACACCGACCCCATACCTCCTCGTCGGCTACCGGGGGTCCTGGCCGAACTCCGCGGTGGACCAGAGGTAGCCGAGCACCACGAGCCCGAGGCTCCAGCCGACGGCCAGCCAGCCGTTGTGGCCGATCTCGCTGCCGAGCAGCAGCCCACGCAGGGTCTCGATGGCGGGGGTGAACGGCTGGTACTCGGCGATCGGCCGGAACCAGCCCGGCATCGTCTCCACCGGGATGAAGGCGCTGGACAGGAGCGGCAGCAGGATCATCGGCAGGGCGTTGTTGCTTGCGGCATCGGCGTTCGGGCTGATCAGCCCCATGCCGACGGCGGTCCAGGTGAGGGCCGAGGCGAAGAGCACGAGCAGCCCGAACGCCGCCAGCCACTCCAGGAGCGTGACGTCCGTGGACCGGAAGCCGATGGCCACGGCGACGGCGCCGACCAGGACCACGCTCAGCACGCTCTGCAGCACGCTCCCGACGACATGCCCGACGAGCACGGAGCCACGGTGAATCGCCATGGTGCGGAAGCGGGCGATGATGCCCTCGGTCATGTCGTTGGAGACGGAGACAGCGGTCCCGACCACGGTGGAGCCGATGGTCATCAACAGCAGGCCCGGGACGATGTAGGCGATGTAGGCGGCACGGTCGGCCCCTGCGCCGCCGATGCCCGCGCTCATCACATCGCCGAAGATGTAGACGAAAAGCAGCAGGAGCATGACAGGCGTGAGGAGCAGGTTGAGGGTGAGGGAGGGATAGCGCCGGGCGTGCAGGAGGTTGCGGCGCAGCATGGTGTTCGAGTCGCGTACGGCGAGGGCGAGGGTGCTCATCGGAGGGCCTCCGTCGGCTGGTCGTTCCGGCCGGGCACGCCGGATCCGGTAAGGGCGAAGAACACGTCGTCGAGGTCGGGGGTGTGCACGGTCAGCTCGTCGGCCTCGATCCCGGCCGCGTCCAACCAGTCGAGGACGGAACGCAGTTCGCGCTGACTGCCGTCGCTGGGGATCTGGAGCGACAGCGCCTCGTCGTCGCCGGTGGCCTCGCGCAGGGCGCGGGCGGCGGACCGGTAGGCGTCCGGGTCGGTGAAGCGGAGCCTGACGTGCCCGCCGGGGACGATCCGCTTCAGCTCCTCGGCACTGCCCTCGGCGGCGATCCTCCCGTCGTTGAGCACGGCGATACGGTCGGCCAGTTCGTCGGCCTCCTCCAGGTACTGGGTGGTGAGGAAGACGGTGACGCCGCCGGCGACCAGTTCGCGGATGATCCCCCACATGGTGTGGCGGGAACGCGGGTCGAGACCCGTGGTCGGCTCGTCGAGGAAGATGATCCGCGGGGAGCCGACCAGCGTCATGGCGATGTCGAGGCGGCGCTTCATGCCCCCGGAATAGCCCGCGGCGGGCTTCCTCGCCGCGTCCACGAGGTCGAAACGCTCCAGCAGTTCGGCGGCGACCCGCCGGCCCTCCCGGCGCGGCAGATGGTGCAGGTCCGCCATGAGCAGCATGTTCTCCTCACCGGTGATCAGCCCGTCCACGGCGGAGAACTGCCCGGTGACACCGATCGCGGCACGCACGGCCTGCGGATCGGCGGCCACGTCGTGGCCTCCGACGCGGAGTTCACCGGCGTCGGCGGTGACGAGCGTGGAGAGGATCTTGACGGCGGTGGTCTTGCCCGCGCCGTTGGGGCCGAGCAGGGAGAAGACGGTGCCCTCGGGCACCGACAGGTCGATGCCGTCGAGCACGAGCTTGTCGCCGTAGGACTTGCGCAGTCCGGTGGCGGTGATCGCCTGCGTCGCGGCCCGGTCGGCGAGCGGCGCGGAGGCCCGGGTGACAGTCATGCTGATGCCCTTTCGCGAGCGGTGGGTCGGGCGTGGACGGTACGGGGCGCGGCGGAGGTCAGGCACGGCGGACGATGATGTCGCCGACCCCGCTCCCGGCGTGCACCTCGACGGTCTCGTCGGAGTCCTCGGGACCGGCGGCGGTACCGAGCGAGTTGCGTACGGTGCCGAACTTGGGGTTCAGGTCGAGCCAGGCGGCGGTGCCCTCGTGGATGCCCACTTCGAGGTCGCCGACGGAGGTGCGCAGAGCGATGCGGCCCCGGATCACGTCGCCGACGCGGATGTGCCCGTTGGAGGAGGTCGCGTCGACCCCGGCGTGGGCGACGCCGATCTCGATCCGACCGTTGGCGGACTTGGCGACGACACCGCCGTGCGCGACGCCCACCGAGATGTCGCCGTTGGCCGCGTTGACCTTCAGCTCACCACCGACCTCGTCGATCCCGGTCGCACCGTTGCCGTTCTTGACGACCGCCGCCCCGGCGACCGCACCGACCTCGACCCGGCCGGATCCGACGACTTCGGCGTCCCCGGTGGAGCGGACCAGCCGGATGTCGCCGTGGTCGGTCCTGAGCTCGGCGCGGGCCGCCTCGTCCACCTGGAGATCGCCGAGCGAGGTCGTGAGCTTCACGTCCCCGAGGGGACCTTCGCAGAAGAAGCCGCCCAGGGCGGAGGTGCCCCGCACGCCGGACCCCGCGGGCAGTTCGATGCTCACGACGACGGTGCCCGGCTTACCGAACAGGGACCGCTTCCTGGGGGTCCTGACGGTGAGGCGGCCGCCCGAGCAGGAGACCTGGGTCTGCCGCACGGCACGCACGTCGTCCTCGTCGGATCCGTTGCCCGGCAGTACCTCGACGACCGTGTCGGTGCGCTTGCCGGCGGTGATGCGGGCGGTGCCGGCGTCCAGCTCGACGACGGCGGAGATCGGCTCGGGGGTCTCGAAAGAAGGCATGGCTGTCCCGTCCTCTTGGCTCGGTGAGTGATGAGCGATCAGTGATCAGTGACGTCGGCCGGATCGGCGATCCGCCGGTGAAAGCGTTGCCGGCTACGGCTCTAGCGGACCCAGCCGGTGAAGCCGCGACCGCCCGAGTCCTTGCCCCGGCCCGGCGCGCTCGCACGCCCCCCGCCGTCGACGGAGACGGAGACGGCCCGCACGAGCCAGGCGTTGACCGACAGCCCCTCGGCCGCCGCGGCGCTCTCGGCCCGGCCCTTGAGGTGAGCGGGGAGACGGAGGTTGATCCGCACCATGGTGCCGTCGTCGGCCTCCGCGGCCGGCGGCGCGGCCGCGACGGGAGCCATGACCGGCTCCCGCGCCTCCCGCACCGGCTCGGGCACCGGCGGCGGTGTCACCACGAACTCGGGATCGAGCCCGCGCAGCCGTACGTCGACCGAACCGGGCGCAAGCTCCCGGGTGACCTCACCCATGGCCGCGGAGAGCACGTTGAGCAGGGTCAGCCGGGCGGCGGACTCCAGGGGGGCACTGAGCCGCTCGGCCAGGGCGCGGGCTTCGTCGCCGCCGGCATCCGCGGCGACGGCGAGTTCCCGCCGGAGATTGTCGACGTACGGGGTGAGGTCCATGACGCCATCATGGCACACGCATGGCGCCATGGCGAGCCACTTTGGCGCACAGCACATCAATAGGCCACTGACCTGCGAAGCCGCCACCACGAACACCGAAATGGCACCGCGTGGGCACCTCGAACGACCAAGGGTGGCACCACATCAACGCCATGTGGCACCACCCAGCACACCCATGACTCCTCGCGGCACACCCGGACCCGCCGCCAGAGCCGGGGCACCGACGGCAAGCGCCACGCGCACGACGCGAGGCCCGGCACCCGGAACCTCCGGGCACACCGCCGCCGCCCCCAAGGCCCTGGCGGCGGCTCTCCGTACGGCGTGGGTCCACCGACCGTCCGAGACGGCGGACAGGAAGGGTTCACGGCACGCGCGAGCGAGCCGCGGCGCACACCACGCCAGCGTCTTCGGGACGGGCCGGAGGTCAGTCCGTGCCCGACTCGATCGCCGCCTGGTCGAGCGCATCGGAGTCCACCGGCGCGGCCTCCCCCTCGTGGCCCGTCGCCGCGATGACCTCCGCCCCACCCGGGGGCAGCTCTCCGATGAGCCCGCTCCAGGCCGTGAGCTGGCCCTGAGCCGCGTACTGCTCCAGCTTGCTGCGCGAGTCGGCGATGTCGAGGTTGCGCATGGTCAGCTGGCCGATGCGGTCATCCGGGAAGAACGCCTGGTCGTGACTGCGCTCCATCGACAGCTTCTCGGGGTGATAGCTCAGGTGCGGGCCCTGGGTGTCGAGGACGGTGTAGTCCTGACCACGGCGCAGCCGCACCGTGACACTGCCGGTGACGGGGTTGCCGACCCAGCGCTGCAGGCTCTCGCGGAGCATGAGTGCCTGCGGGTCGAACCAGCGGCCCTCGTAGAGCAGCCGCCCGAGCCGACGCCCCTCGGCGTGGTACATGGCGACGGTGTCCTCGTTGTGGATGGCGTTGAGAAGCCGCTCGTAGGCCACGTGCAGCAGCGCCATGCCGGGGGCCTCGTAGACGCCGCGGCTCTTGGCTTCGATGATGCGGTTCTCGATCTGGTCCGACATGCCGAGGCCGTGCCGGCCGCCGATGAGGTTGGCCTCCCGCACCAGCTCTACGGCGGTGGGGATTTCACGTCCGTCGATCCGCACGGGTCGGCCGTGCTCGAACTCGACGGTGACGTCCTCGGCCGGGATGTCGACCTCGGGGTCCCAGAAGGGGACACCCATGATCGGGGAGACGCTTTCGAGCGAGGCGTCGAGGTACTCGAGGCGCTTGGCCTCGTGGGTGGCGCCCCAGATGTTCGCGTCGGTGGAGTACGCCTTCTCGGCGGAGTCGCGGTAGGGCAGGTCGCGCTTCGACAGCCATTCGGACATCTCGTGCCGACCGCCGAGCTCGGCCACGAAGGCCCCGTCGAGCCAGGGCTTGTAGATCCGCAGGCTGGGGTTGGCGAGCAGACCGTAGCGGTAGAAGCGCTCGATGTCGTTGCCCTTGTAGGTGGACCCGTCGCCCCAGATGGAGACATCGTCCTGGCGCATCGCGCGCACCAGCAGGGTGCCCACGACCGCACGCCCGAGAGGGGTGGTGTTGAAGTAGGTCTGCGCGGCCGACCGGATATGGAAGGCGCCGCACGCGAGAGCGGCCATCCCCTCCTCGACCAGGGCCTCACGGCAGTCGACGAGCCTGGCCCGTTCGGCGCCGTACGTACGCCCCCGCTCGGGCACGTCGGACAGGTCCGGCTCGTCGTACTGCCCGATGTCGGCTGTATAGGAATACGGGATGGCGCCACGCTCACGCATCCACGCCACCGCGACGGAGGTGTCCAAGCCGCCGGAGAAGGCGATTCCGATGCGCTCACCGACTGGAAGTTTATTCAGTACCTTCGACATGTATGCATCCTAGACCCGCACCCCGAGGTCCTTCCATCCACAGCGCGCGAGCGGCTCGGGCGCAACCGTGGCCGACCGGCTATCCGCCGGCCGCGAGGACGGCGTGCTGTGTGCGGCGCTTCCCGTGTACCGGCGCACCCAGCCCTTCCGGGCCGCCAACGGGCGCCTCATCACCGCAAAAGGCCAGGTCACGTACTACGTGACCTGGCCTTTTCCTGAGCCTCCTGTCGGATTCGAACCGACGACATCCGACTTACAAGGTCGGAGCTCTGGCCAGCTGAGCTAAGGAGGCAAGGGCGCACGCCAGAAGCGCGCACCAAGACGCCACAACTCTACACAGCCCCACTCCCCCACGGACAGGCATATCGGGCGGCCGTAACCTCCCACTCACCTGTTCGTTGAACGCACTGAAGTGCCATCCGACTATCGGACAGAGGGAGGGACCGCGGTCGAGGCCGCAGGGGAGGACGGACGGCTCCGCGTCAGCGGCGCAGAGGCCAAGCGCGTCAAACGCGAGGCGTTGGGCGTTCCTGACCGGGTCAAGCATCAGCAGCGGGTGGCCGTGCCGATGCAGCGGCGGACACCGGAGGCCGACACCCGCCAGCGTGTCTACCGGTACCGCTGTTATCCCTCCCCCGCCCAGGCCGAGCAGCTGATCAAGACCTTCGGTGCCTGCCGCTGGACCTACAACGAGGGCCTCGCCCTGCGGGACAAGGCCTGGCGCGAGCACCGGGTGGCGCTCGGGTTCGCCGACTCCTGCCGGGCTCTCACAGGCTGGCGGAACGCCGAGGGGACGCGATGGCTGCAGGAGGTCTCCTCGACCGTGCTCCAGCAGGCGCTCCGCCATCTCGACGCCGCGTTCGGGCGGTTCTTCAAGGGCTCGGGGAGACAGCCGAAGCGTAAGAAGAAGGGCCGCTCCCGTGACTCCGCGACCTATGTCCGTACGGGCTTCCGCTGGGGGGAGGACACGGAGCGGCCGGGCACGGGGCTGATCGCGTTGGCCAAGCAGCCCGGGCCTCTGCGTGTCCGGTGGTCCCGGCCGCTTCCGGCAGGAGTGCGGCCGGTGAAGCTAACCGTGAGCCGTGACCGGGCAGGCCGCTTCTTCGTCTCCGTGCTGGTGGAGGAGCGGATCAAGCCGCTGCCGCCGGTGTTTCTGCGGGACGGCGGTGGGCCGAAGGCGGTCGGTCTGGACCTCGGGCTGGCGGCGCTGGTCACGCTGGATGACGGGGAGAAGGTGGACCACCCCCGGCTGCTCAAGAAATACGGGGCGAAGCTCGCGGATCTCCAGCGGAGTCTGCACCGTAAGGAGAGGGGATCCAGAAACCGGGACAAGGCGCGGCAGGAGATCGCACGGCTGTATGCCCTCATCGCTGACGTCCGTCGAGACGCGTTGGACCAGCTCACCACCCGCCTCGTGCGCGAGAACCAAGTGCTCGTGGTGGAGGACCTGGCCGTCGCCTCTCTCGTACGGTCGCCAAGGGGTAAGGGCCGTCGGCGGAAGGCGGGGCTGAACCGGGCGATCCTGGATGCCGCGTGGGGTGAGTTGCTGCGCCAGTTGCGGTACAAGTGCGCGTGGTACGGCCGGACGCTGGTCATCGTCGACCGCTTCTTCCCCTCGACACGGCGCTGCTCCGCATGCGGGGCGACGGGGCCGAAGCTGGATCTGTCCGTGCGCAGTTGGTCCTGCGACGGATGCGGTGCAGTGCACGACCGGGATGTGAACGCCGCGCGGAATCTACGCGAGGAAGGGCTGCGGTTGTACGGGCTGGTGGCGGCGCTTCCACCGGGGCGGGTGATGCCGTCGGTGATCAAGGCATCCGAGATGCCGGACGTGGTGCTGACGGCATAGTCGGCGTGAGGCGCCCAGAGACCTGCTTCGGGCGCGGCAGGTGGATACGTAGGAAAGTGTGCAGCCGGACCGACGGGCCGTCGGCCGTGATGCCTGTGGAGTCCGTGTGAGACCGGCGGGGTGTCGCCTTCAGGGCGGCATCCGGTCGGCGGTGGGTGCCGAAGCAGGAAGATCCCTCTCCAGTCAGGGACCGGGCCAAAAGACAGTTGCTCTGGCATCGCCCGCCGGGTCACAGGGCCATTTTCGTGACCCAAGAGGTACTGACAGAACACATGAGCGCCAGGTAGCGTCACGGCAGGTTCGCCTCTGTGGACCAGACCACTCCCTACTCGGATCGTCCGGCACGTTCCTGCCGGTTGAGGAGAAGATTCAGCATGGCCAGTGTCACGTTCGACAAGGCGTCCCGCGTCTACCCCGGCTCCACGAAGCCGGCTGTGGACCAGCTCGAAATCGACATCGCGGACGGTGAGTTCCTCGTCCTCGTCGGTCCCTCCGGTTGTGGCAAGTCGACCTCCCTGCGCATGCTCGCGGGTCTTGAGGACGTCAACGGCGGTGCGATCCGCATCGGCGACCGCGACGTCACGCACCTGCCGCCGAAGGACCGGGACATCGCCATGGTGTTCCAGAACTACGCGCTCTACCCGCACATGTCCGTCGCGGACAACATGGGCTTCGCGCTGAAGATCGCCGGTATCAACAAGACCGAGATCCGGGCGAAGGTCGAAGAGGCCGCCAAGATGCTGGACCTCACCGACTACCTGGACCGCAAGCCGAAGGCGCTCTCCGGTGGTCAGCGTCAGCGTGTGGCGATGGGCCGGGCCATCGTGCGTGAGCCGCAGGTCTTCCTCATGGACGAGCCGCTGTCGAACCTCGACGCCAAGCTCCGTGTCTCCACGCGTACGCAGATCGCCTCGCTGCAGCGCCGCCTCGGCATCACCACCGTGTACGTCACCCACGACCAGGTCGAGGCCCTCACCATGGGCGACCGGGTCGCGGTGCTGAAGGACGGGCTGCTCCAGCAGGTCGACTCGCCGCGCAACATGTACGACCGCCCCGCGAACCTCTTCGTCGCCGGCTTCATCGGCTCCCCCGCGATGAACCTCGTCGAGGTCCCGATCACCGACGGCGGCGTGAAGTTCGGCAACAGCGTCGTCCCGGTCTCCCGCGAGGCGCTCTCCGCGGCCGCGGACCGCGGTGACACCACCGTCACGGTCGGCATCCGCCCCGAGCACTTCGACATCGTCGAGCACGGTGGCGCTGCCGCGAAGTCGCTGACCAGTGACACCTCGGACAAGCCGGCCGGTCTCGCCGTCTCCGTCAACGTCGTCGAGGAGCTCGGCGCCGACGGCTTCGTCTACGGCGGCGCCCAGTTCGCCGGCGAGCACAAGGACCTGGTCGTCCGGGTCGGCGGCCGTGACGTCCCGGAGAAGGGCACGGAGCTGCACGTCGTCCCGCGCCCGGACGAGCTGCACGTCTTCGCGACCTCCACCGGCGAGCGTCTCACCAACTGACGTCCCGCACCCCGTGCCGTACGCACGGCCCCGCACCCCTGGCGACGTCCAGGGGTGCGGGGCCGTTTGCGTGGTCGCGGCTGGTTTGGGTTTCGGTGCCGGGCTGGGTCAAATACCCCGGCACACAGGGCATTTCGCTCCGGTTCGTCAACCTCGTATTCGAAAGGACGCGTCGAACCATCCCCCGCAAGGGTGACGAATTGTCGCCAGGCCGTCACTGGCCGCTACGCTCGCTGCGTGACCCACACCGCGCGCCGCATCGGCCGATCCCTCGCTCTCGTCCTGCCCGTCGTCATGGTTCTGTCCGGGACCCTCGCGGTCACCAGCGTTCCGTGGGCGGCGTCGGACAACGACTCCCAGCTGCTGGCCGCCTCCTCGGAGACCGTGTCCAAGCCCGCGAAGCCGCACGCCCCGCAGGACGTCCTGCGCGAGAAGCTGCTCGTGGAGCTCCAGGAGAAGGACCCGGGCGCCGCGCTCACGGGCCTCCAGCGCGCCGTCGAGCGGCGCCCGTCGCTCGCCCGCCACTGCATGTCGATCGCGAAGGCCCTCGGCAAGGCGGCCGTCGAGCAGTACGGCCCGACCCGTGCGCACCGCTTCTCCCGGCCCGTCTGCGACACCTCGTTCGCCTCGGGCGTCGCCCAGTTCAGCTAGTCCCTCTCGTTTGGATCACGCCGGGCTCGCGGAGCGCCGCCGTCCGTCGGCGGGCACCGCATATCGTGCCTGCCATGCATACGTATCCGACTCAGGCCGTGATCCTTGCCGGGGGCCAGGGGTCGCGGCTGCGGCCGTACACCGACGACCGCCCCAAGCCGATGGTCGAGATCCCCGGGACCGGGACTCCGATCATCGGCCATCAGCTGTCCTGGCTGGCCGCCGAGGGAGTCACTGACGCCGTGGTCTCCTGCGGGCATCTCGCCGAGGTGCTCCAGGAGTGGCTGGAGGCGGCCGTTCTGCCGCTCCGGGTCACCACCGTCGTGGAGACCGAGCCGTTGGGGCGCGGCGGCGGGCTGAAGTACGCGGCCGGGCGGCTGCCCGATCCGGAGCAGCCCTGGTACGCCACGAACGGCGACATCTGGACGCGCTTCTCCCTGCGTGAGATGGCCGCGTTCCACGCGGAGCGCGACGCGACTGCCACCCTCGCCCTCGCCCGGCCCCGGATCCCGTGGGGTGCCGTGGAGACGGACGCGTTCGGGCACATCACCGACTTCATCGAGTCGCCGCCGTCCCCGTATCTGATCAACGCCGGGGTGTACGTGTTCTCGCCCGCGTTCACGAAGCTGCTGCCGGACCGGGGCGACCATGAGCGGACCACGTTCCCGCGGCTGGCCCGCGAACGCCGGCTGGCCGGGTATCCGCTGCCGAACGGGGCGTACTGGCGGGCCATCGACACGGCGAAGGACCTGACCGAGGCGGCCCGCGAGCTCGGCTCCCACACCACCTGACAGTTGCCTGTGCGCGCCGAGGGCGGCCCCCACCCGGTTGTTCCGTCCGGGTGGGGGCCGCCCTCGGTGCTGTATGCGGTGCGGGTCAGCCGAGGAGGCCGCCGATGGGGTTCCGGCCGCCGCCGCCCGAGGTCGATCCCTCGCCGCCGGAGGAGGTGGAGCCGCCGGTGGGTGCCGGTTCGCCGCCGCCGGAGGAGGCGTCGCCGCCGGTGGATCCGGACGAGGTGGGTCCGGCGCTGGTGGTGGCCGGGGGCTGCTGCGGGGTGGACTGCTGCGGGGGTGCCTGGCCGGTGCCCTGGGTCTGGCTGGGCTGGGTGTCCGAGCCGGTGCTCTGGCCGCCGGAGTCGCGGGTCGCACCGCTGCTGGCCTGGCCGGTGGCGGGTGTGGTGGCCGCACCGGAGCGGGTGGGTTCCGGCTGTCGCTGCTGGTCCGGTGTGCGGGAGGCCTGGCGCTCGCCGGTGGACTCCTGGGGGAGCGGCATGCCGGGGAGGCGGTTGGTGGGGTTGTCGTTGCGGCCGGGGACGGTGACGACCTCGGTGGAGCGGACGGCACCGCCGAGGATGGAGCCGATGAGCAGGGTGAGGCCGACGACGACCGTCGCGACGACGGTGCCCCGGCGCAGGACCCGGCGGCGCAGGTCCCAGATCTCGGAGCGCGGGCCGAGCTTGCGCCAGGCTTCGCCGGCCAGTCGGCCGTCCACGGAGTAGACCGGGGCGCCCGCGATGATCAGGGGGCTCCAGGCGGCCAGCAGGATGATGTCGGGGGCGTCGTACACGGCGACCGTGCGCCAGCTGACCGTCACCAGCAGCGCGGCGGAGAGCAGCGCGCCGAACGCGGCGGCGACCCGCTGCCAGAGGCCGAGGACGGTGAGCACGCCGACCACGACCTGGAGGAAGGCGACGGTCAGTCCGGCGCCGACCGGGTGGGAGAGCGCGAAGTCGCGCAGCGGTTCGGCCAGCGCCCACGGGTTCAGGGAGGTCAGCCACGTGACCATCGAGCCGCGCTCGCCACCGTCGAAGTAGACGGGGTCGCACAGTTTGCCCATACCGGCGTAGATGGAGATGAAGCCGAGGAGGACCCGCATGGGGAGCAGGACGACGCCCAGGTTCATCCGGTGGCCGGGGTAATAGGCGTGCCGGACGGAGTCGCCCACGCCGCGTCGGGTGCGGGACTCGGCGGATTCCTCGGCCGCGTCGCGGTCGTCGCCGATGACACCGTCGGGCCCGGCGACCGGGTCGTCGTACGCGCCGACGGCCTGCCGCATGGGCGGCAGCAGCGGTCCGGTGCGTCCGGGCTGGTGGGGGGCGGTCAGTACGGGGTTGGGCTGCGTCTCCTCCAGGAGCGGGATGACCTGTGTCGCGCCCGCTTCGTGCCCGTCCCCGGACACCCCGCCGAGTCCGGCGTCGAGGTGTCCCGAGGTGGAGTTGCGCACGGCCTGGAGGAGGCCCGTCGCACCGGGGTCGCCGGGAGCGGACTTCCCACTCCAGACGACCGGTGCCCGCCTGCGGGCTCCGGCGGCGCCGCTCATGGCGGGGATGCGGGCCGTTTCCGCGGGGGCACCGCGCAGCCGTGCGCGCTGGCCCGGGGCGAGCTGCACCCGGAAGCTGGCGTGGTTGACGATGACCTGCGCGGGGTCGCTGTCCACCTTGGTCATGCTCAGGGCGGGTTGCTCGTCGAACCGAGGCGTTCTGGTGTCCACACTCATCTAACCGAGTGATGTGTGTTTAGGACACTGCCTTGACCACCCGGATGTGTCCGAGACCCGTCAAGATCAGGCCAAACTCGGGCATCCTGGAACTGTGTTCGGCGTTCGCGCGTCAACTCGCCGATCAGACGAGCCGGTTGCCGGGCGCGGGGCCGCG
>NZ_NEUE01000142.1 GCF_002910905.1 Streptomyces sp. SM11
GGCGGCGGCCGGGAGCGGCGTGAGCGCGCACAGCGGCGCGGCGAGCACCGCCGTGAGGACGAGCAGCGCCCGGCGGAGGCGCGGGACGGGTGGCGACATGGGCGGCTCCTCTGCCTTCCGGCGGCGATGCTGTGCTGGGCTCAGCCTGCGGAGCGCTGCCCTCGCCGGGTCAGCCAGAGCACTCCGGCCGCCCCGGTCAGCAGCACGGTGCCGCCGAGCGTGCCGAGCGCCGCCGCCGAGTCCAGCGGGCCGGTGCGGGGCAGTTCGCCGCCTCCCGAACTCCCGCCGGTGGAGCCGCCGGTGGTGGTGCCGCCCGTGGAACCACCGCTGGTGGAACCGCCGTCCGATGAACCGCCCGCCCCCTGGACGTCGAGTTCGAGGGAGGGGCCGGGGCTGTTCTTGGGCGTACACGTGGTCGTCGTGCCGAGGGCCTTGATGGTGAGGACCCCGGCGGTGAAGGTGACCTTGCCGCTCTTCTTCGGGGTGTACGTCCCCGACAAGTCACCGATCTTGATGGGGGTGTTGGCCGGAATCGTCTCGGTGTTCGCCGGGCCGGACACCTGGACCTCGCCCGTCTCCGCGCCGCCCAGCTCGATCACGGCGCTCGGGCTCATGGCCCCTTTGCCCAGTTCGACCGGGCTGGAGGAGACGCCTTTCTGGAAGGACATGGTGAGCTTGTAACCGGCGCCGCTCCTGACGCCCTTGATATCGATGGGCGAGACCGCCCCCTTGGGCCCGATGGGCGTCACGCACTGGTAGTTGACGTCCACGACCTCGGCGCGCGCGGAGGGCGCACCCGCCACCACGATCGAGCCTGCCAGCACAGCCGCCAGCGCGAGAGTTGTCCGCTTCTGGTTCGACACCTCGTGTTCCCCTCATGCCGGACGCCGCCGCGCGCCACGAACCGTACGGGCACACATTCCTGACGGCACATCAGATTTGGCGCTCAAGGTACGCCCGGGGCCTGATGGAGGGAAGACAAAGAGCGCGCCGATCCGGCGCGCTCCATTCGGTGCGGGTGGGGGGGGTACGGACGAGAGGCACGGGTGAGGTGCGTGAGCAAGCGGGCACCTCTGGGAAGGGGCCGGCCATGATCGGCAAAACGCCCCCTAGGCGGGGGCTGCGAGCTCCGCCCAGACGGTCTTGCCCGGGGTGCCCGGCGTGCGCAGGACGCCCCAGTCGAGGCAGAGGCGCTGCACGATGAACATGCCGTGCCCCCCGGGCCGGCCGGCGCGGTGCGGCGTACGGGGTGCGGGCTGTCCGGCTCCCCGGTCGACGACCTCCACCCGCAGCACCTTGGGGGTGCAGCCGATCCGGAGCTCCTCGGGGCCCTCCGCATGCAGACAGGCATTGGTCACCAGCTCGGAGACGACCAGCAGGACGTCCTCGGCGGCGGCCCGGCGGTCCGCGCTGGACGCCGGGAGCCAGCCCCAGTCGCGCAGCGCCTGCCGGGCGAAGTCACGGGCCGTCGGAACGATGCCGCCGGCCTGCCCGAGTGAGAGCGTGCGCCACTGCCGCTCGGCCGGGACGGGCGAGGCTGCGCCCGCTTCGTCCGGCTCGCGACCGAGGTCGCCCGGCGGATGCTGCCGGGTGGTGCTCATCAGCGCTTCACCTCACCGATTCGCCATGTCGCCATGTCGCCGTTGAACAGATAGTGATCAGTTACCGAGTGTGCCGGAGCCCTCGCGGGGCACCGCCGGGGTGTCTCCTGCCCTGCCGTTTCGCAACAACACCCACTTGGGGCACACGATCGCGTGACACAGCCGACATCAGGGAAGTCCACGGTCGCACGCTCGCGCCGAGTCAGGTGGCCAGGGCCTCTTCGAGCGTGGCGTGGACGGTGAAGACCGCCTCCGCGCCGGTGATCTCGAACACCCTCGCCACGACCGGCAGCATTCCGGCCAGATGAACCCCTCCTCCGATCGCCTCCGCCTTGAGGCGGGCGCCGAGCAGCACGTTCAGCCCGGTGGAATCGCAGAAATCCAGGCGGGAGCAGTCGACCACCAGGCGCGACCGCCCCTGCTCGACCGCACTCTCCAGGGGCTCGCGCAGCAGATCGGCGGTGTGGTGATCGAGCTCACCCACCGGCGTCACGACCTCGCTGCGCCCCTCGGTCCGGGCCTCGACCTGAAGCCGACCCCGGTTCGCACTGCCGACCGTCCCGCGGTCCATGCCTGTCCCTCTTCGCCGTTCGTCACTGTGCGCGTCACTGCCTGTGCGGCTGTATGCGTAGCTGCCGCCGACGTGCGTAAAACAGTACGCGTTCCGTTCGCCACGCGGTAGTCGGAGACCTCAACAAACCGGACATATAGCAGTAATTGGCGCTTGTCACCGCTGGCCAGAACCGGGTATGGGTAGAGGTACACCCGAAAACACGACCGGCTTTGGAGGCGCCGCTTCACCGCAGGAACTCGTAGGGGCATCGGCAGCCATATGCCGAGAACGATGGAGGAGAACCATGTCACCCCGGCTCGACGAAGCGCGTACCCATAACGCGTCGTCGGCATGTCCTCAGGGACCGACCAATTCCGACTCCCCCGCCGCGAGCGCCGTTCCCGGCCCGCGCACCAGCACCACCAGCACCACCTCAGACTTCTCCGGCGCGGCCTGCGAGGGACTCGAAGGACTTCCCGAGATCCCGCCCTACGCCGAAGTGGGCGCTCTGGACGCCAGGGCCCTGTCGAAGACGCTCTTCGAGCGGCTGGAGTCCCTCGAAGAGGGCACCCACGAGTACAGCTACGTACGCAACACCCTCGTCGAGCTCAACCTCGCGCTCGTCAAGTTCGCCGCCTCGCGGTTCCGCTCCCGCAGCGAACCGATGGAGGACATCGTCCAGGTCGGCACCATCGGCCTGATCAAGGCGATCGACCGGTTCGAGCTGAGCCGCGGAGTGGAGTTCCCCACCTTCGCGATGCCGACGATCGTCGGTGAGATCAAGCGCTTCTTCCGTGACACCAGCTGGTCCGTGCGCGTGCCGCGCCGGCTCCAGGAGCTGCGGCTCGACCTGGCGAAGGCGGGCGACGAACTCTCCCAGCAGCTGGACCGCGCGCCCACCGTGACGGAGCTGTCCGAGCGGCTCGGCATCACGCCGGACGAGGTCGTCGAGGGCATGTCCGCGAGCAACGCGTACACCGCGAGCTCGCTGGACGCCAAGCCGGAGGAGGACGACCACGAGGGTGCCCTCGCGGACCGCATCGGCTACGAGGACCACGGTCTCGAAGGCATCGAGTACGTCGAGTCGCTGAAGCCGCTGATCGCCGCGCTGCCCTCCCGGGACCGGATGATCCTCTCGCTCCGCTTCGTCAGCAACATGACGCAGTCGGAGATCGGCGAGGAGCTGAACATCTCGCAGATGCACGTGTCCCGGCTGCTCTCCCGGACGCTGACCAAGCTCCGTAAGGGGCTGACCCTGGAGGAATGACCCTCCCCGGCCCGCCGCCCCGCCACGGGGCTCCACGGGCCGTCGAGCACCGCGGAAGGACCCGCCCCGGCGATCGGGAGCGGGTCCTTCCGCGTGTGGAGGCGGTGCGCCGGGGCCGGATCGGCTACTCATCCACGCTGAGTACGTCACCGGAGGCGTCCGGTGACCGCCGGCTCATAGCGTTCGATCATGAACGCGCCCCGGCCCCGACTCCGCCCCCGGCCCCACCCCTGGTACCGCACGGCCCCCCTTCGACGTCTCCTCCCTCGTCCACGTCTTCCCGGGTCCCGCGCCACCCGCGCGCTCTGCGCGGCGCTCGTGGCGGCGGCCACGGTCGCCGCACTCGCCTGGCTGTGGAACGGGTCGCCGTATCCGAACGCCGACCCCGACCGCATCGCCGTCCGGCTCAAGGTCCAGGCCCAACGCGCCTACGACGAGGCCGCGCTGCCCGGCAGACCCGAGGTGGGCCCGGCCCGGGTGGAGACGGGCACCTGCTACTACCGAGGGCTGCGGGGCCTGGGCCACATCGACAGCGGACGCCGGGACGTCAGGAGCTTCGGCCTCGACTGGCGGGTGACGGGGGTCCGGGAGGACGTGGCCCGGTCCGGCCTGCGCCGTATGCGCGCACGGCTGGAACGCGAGGGCTGGACCTTCGTCGAGACCCGCGTCAACAGGCCCGGCTTCCGCTTCCGGAACCCGGACAACGAGGACCTCGTGTACGCGCACTGGACCCGGGCGACGGGAACGTACGCCGTCAGCACCCACGCGGACTGCGGGAAGCTCCCCGACGGCTTCGACGAGTACGCGTGGCCGGAGGCCCGCTGGGCCCCGGCGCCGGTCCCCGGGCCGCCCGTCACACCACCCGCTCGCCGCTCCGCCACACCGCGCTGACCAGTGGGACGCCCGGGCGGTAGGCGAGGTGGACGTGGCTCGGGGCGTCGAGGAGGACCAGGTCGGCGCGGGCGCCGGGGGTGATCCGGCCGATGTCCGTGCGGCGCAGGGCGGCGGCCCCGCCCGCGGTGGCCGACCAGATCGCCTCGTCCGGGGTCATCCCCATGTCGCGCACGGCCAGCGCGATGCAGAACGGCACCGACGAGGTGAACGACGAGCCGGGGTTGCAGTCCGTGGAGAGTGCGACGGTGGCCCCCGCGTCGAGGAGCCGGCGCGCGTCGGGCCAGGTGGCGCGGGTGGAGAACTCCGCGCCCGGGAGCAGGGTCGCCACCGTGCTGCCCTGGCCGAGCGCGTCGACGTCCGCGTCGGTGAGGTGGGTGCAGTGGTCGGCCGATGCGGCGTCGAGCTCGACGGCGAGCTGGACACCGGGGCCGTACGTCAGCTGGTTGGCGTGGATGCGGGGGTGCAGCCCCTTGGCACGGCCCGCCGTGAGGATGGCGCGGGCCTGGTCGCCGTCGAAGGCGCCCTGCTCGCAGAACACGTCGATCCAGCGGGCGTGCGGGGCGCAGGCCTCCAGCATCGGGCCGGTGACCAGGTCGACGTACCCGGCGGGGTCGTCGGCGTAGTCGGGGGACACGATGTGGGCGCCGAGGTAGGTGACCTCGTCGGTGTGGCGGGCCGCGATCCGCAGGGCGCGGGCCTCGTCCTCGACGGTGAGGCCGTAGCCGGACTTGGTCTCGAAGGTGGTGGTGCCCTGGCGCAGGGCCTCGGCGAGGTAGCGCGCGACGTTGGCGGAGAGCTCCTCGTCGGAAGCGGCCCGGGTGGCGGCGACAGTGGTGCGGATGCCGCCCGCGCGGTAGGGCTGCCCGGACATCCGGGCGTTGAACTCCTGGGTGCGGTCGCCCGCGAAGACCAGGTGGGAGTGGGAGTCGACGAAGCCCGGGATCACCGCGCGGCCGGCCGCGTCGAGGACGTTGTCAGTGGCGGGTGCTTTGCTGGATTCACCGGTCCAGACGATGCGGTCGCCGTCGATGACGACGGCCGCGTCCTGGATCAGGCCCAGGGGGGTCCCGTTGCCGAGGGAGGGGTCATTGGTGACCAGGCTGGCGACGTGGGTGACGGCGGTGGTCGTCATCTGGAGAGTGTTCTCCTTGCGTTCCGGGGGGGGTGCGGGGGGTGCGGGGTTCTTGCGCGTTCCGGGGGGCCGGGCGGGTCCGCGGTCAGCTGTGCAGGGCGGCCACGGCCTCGGCCAGCGCTCGGGGCACGTCCTCGATCTGTGTGTGACGGCCGTCCCGGACGATGTGCCGGCCCGCCACGACCGTGTGCCGCACATCAGCTGCGGAGGCGGCGAATACGGCGGTCTCCGCCGCCAGTCGGGGCACCGGCCCTGCCGTTCTGACGGAGTCCAGGGCGACGGTCATCAGGTCTGCGGGGGCGCCCGGTTCCAGCATGCCCGCGTCGGGGCGGCCGAGTGCGGCGTGCCCGTCGGCGGAGGCGGCCCGGAGCAGGGCGGCGGCCGTCCAGTGACCCCGGATGTGCGTGCGCAGCCGCTCGTTGAGCTCCATCGCGCGCGCCTCTTCGAAGAGGTCGATCACGGCGTGGCTGTCGCTGCCCAGCGAGAGCGGCGAGCCCGCCTTCTGGAGGGCGGCGGCGGGGCCGATGCCGTCGGCGAGGTCGCGTTCGGTGGTGGGGCACATGCAGGTGCCGGTGGCCGAGGAGCCCAGCAGTCCGATGTCCGCCTCGGTCAGGTGGGTGTTGTGGATGCCGGTGGTGCGCGGGCCGAGGACCCCGTGGTCGGCCAGCAGCCGGGTGGGGGTGCGGCCGTGGGCTGCCTGGCAGGCGTCGTTCTCCGCCGTCTGCTCGGAGAGGTGGACGTGCAGCGGGGCCTCGCGCTCTTCGGCCCACTGCGCGACGGTGGCCAGCTGTCCGGCGGGTACCGCCCGGACGGAGTGGACGGCCGCGCCGATCAGAGTGTGGTCGTCGCCCTTGAGGAGCGAGGCACGCTCCGCCCAGGCCTCGGCGGTGGTATCGGAGAAGCGCAGCTGGTGCCGGTTGGGCTTCTCGCCGAATCCGGCGGCGAGATAGGCGGTGTCCAGCAGGGTGATCCGGATCCCGGCCTCGGCGGCGGCCGCGATCAGCGCCTCGCCCATGGCGTTCGGGTTGGCGTAGGGGGTGCCGCCGGGGGCGTGGTGCAGATAGTGGAATTCGCCGACGGCTGTGATGCCTGCCAGGGCCATTTCGGCGTACGTGGCGCGGGCCAGGTCGAAGTAGGTGTCCGGGGTGAGCCGGGAGGCCGTGCGGTACATCAGCTCGCGCCAGGTCCAGAAGGTGCCCGAGCCGACCTGGACGGTAGCGCGCAGGGCTCGGTGGAAGGCGTGGGAGTGGGTGTTGGCGAGGCCGGGGAGGGTCAGGCCGCGCAGCGCGGTCGCGCCGGGCGGCGGTGCCTCGACCCCGGTCCTGATCCCGGCGATGCGGCCGCCCGCGACGTCCAGGGTGACGCCCGGCTCGACGTGGGTGCCGAGCCAGGCGTGGTCCATCCAGTACGTCGCGGTGACGGGCGCGCCCGTCGTCCGGTGTGTCAGCTGCACGCGAGACCTTCCAGTACGTCGGCGAGTGCCTCCACCCCGGCCGTGCAGTCGTCCTCGGCGGCGTGCTCGGCGGGTGAGTGCGAGATGCCGGTGGGGTTGCGTACGAAGAGCATGGCGGTGGGCACCGAGGCGGACAAAATACCCGCATCGTGGCCCGCGCCGGTGCCGAGGACGGGCACGGGCCGCCCCGTGTCGCCGGTCCCCTCCAGGATCCTGCCGAGCTCGTCGCGCAGGGCGTGCTCGAACTCGACGACGGGCGTGAACGATTCGCGTACGACGTCGAGGTCGATCCCGGCCCGCTCGGCGTACTCGCGGGCGGCACGCTCGATGCCGGTGACGACGGCGTCCAGGGTGGCCTGGTCGGCGGCGCGGGAGTCGAGCCAGCCGCGTACGAGGGAGGGGATGGCGTTGACCCCGTTGGGCTCGACCGCGATCTTGCCAAAGGTGGCGAACGCGCCGGTCAGTTCGGCCTCGCGGCGGGCGGCGAGGACGGTCTCGGCGTACGTGAGCATCGGGTCGCGGCGGTCGGCGAGGCGGGTGGTGCCCGCGTGGTTGGCCTCGCCCCGGAAGTCGAACCGCCAGCGGCCGTGCGGCCAGATGGCGGAGGCGATGCCGACGGGGTCGCCGGTCAGGTCGAGGGCGCGGCCCTGCTCGACGTGGAGTTCGACGAACGCGCCGATCCGGGCGAGCCGTTCCGGGTCGGGGCCGATGGTCCCGGGGTCGTGTCCGGCCTTCTCCATGGCGGCGGGCAGCGTGATGCCGTCCGCGTCGCGCAGCCGGTGGGCGTCGGCGACGGCGAGCTGTCCGGCGGCGAGCCGGGACCCGACGCAGGCGAGGCCGAAGCGCGCACCCTCCTCGTCGCCGAAGTTGGTGATCGCCAGGGGCCGGGTGAACTCCACTCCCCTGCGGTGGAGTTCATCGAGGGCCGCGAAGGAGGAGACCACACCGAGCGGGCCGTCGAAGGCGCCGCCGTCCGGGACGGAGTCCAGGTGCGAGCCGGTGACGACGGCGTTCCCGGCCAGGGGGTCGCCGAGCCAGGCCCACTGGTTGCCGTTGCGGTCGGTCTCGTGGGTGAGGCCGCGGGCCTCGGCCTGCGTACGGAACCAGGCCCGGCAGTCGAGATCCGCCGCCGACCAGGCGTAACGCCGGTAGCCACCGCTGTCGGGGTGGAGTCCGACCGGGGCCAGCTCCCGCCACATCGAGAGGAAGGAGTCACCCGCACGCCACTGCTCCCGGGCACCGGAAGAGGTGGTGGACGCACCCGTGGGCATCAGTTGCCCTCCGTCATGGGGACGCGTACGCCCTGGTCGGCGGCGACGTTCTCGGCGATGTCGTATCCGGCGTCCACATGGCGGATGACGCCCATGCCCGGGTCGTTCGTCAGCACGCGGCGGATCTTCTCGCCCGCGAGCTTCGTGCCGTCCGCGACGGAGACCTGGCCCGCGTGGATGGAGCGGCCCATACCGACGCCGCCGCCGTGATGGAGGGAGACCCAGGAGGCACCGGAGGCGACGTTGACCATGGCGTTCAGGAGCGGCCAGTCGGCGATGGCGTCGGAGCCGTCGAGCATGGCCTCGGTCTCGCGGTACGGGGAGGCGACCGAGCCGCAGTCCAGGTGGTCGCGGCCGATGGCCAGCGGGGCGGCCAGTTCACCGCTCGCGACCATGTCGTTGAAGCGCTCGCCGGCCTTGTCGCGCTCGCCGTAGCCGAGCCAGCAGATGCGGGCGGGCAGGCCCTGGAAGTGGACGCGCTCGCCGGCCATCTTGATCCAGCGGTGCAGCGACTCGTTCTCCGGGAAGAGCTCCAGCATCGCCTTGTCGGTCTTGTGGATGTCGGATGCCTCGCCGGACAGCGCGGCCCAGCGGAAGGGGCCCTTGCCCTCGCAGAAGAGGGGGCGGATGTAGGCGGGGACGAAGCCGGGGAAGTCGAAGGCGCGGTCGTAGCCGGCGAGCTGGGCCTCGCCGCGGATGGAGTTGCCGTAGTCGAAGACCTCGGCCCCGGCGTCCATGAAGCCGACCATGGCCTCGACGTGGCGGGCCATGGACTCGCGGGCGCGCAGGGTGAAGTCGGCGGGCTTCTCGGCGGCGAGATCCGCCATGTCGTCGAAGTCGACGCCGAGCGGCAGATAGGCCAGCGGGTCGTGGGCGCTGGTCTGGTCGGTGACGATGTCGATCGGCGCACTCTCGGCGAGCATCCGGGGCAGCAGCTCGGCGGCGTTGCCGAGGAGGCCGATGGAGAGCGGGCGGCGGGCGTCGCGGGTCTCGACGGCGAGCTGGAGGGCGTGCTCCAGGTTGTCGGCCTTCACGTCCAGGAAACGGTGCTCGATCCGGCGCTCGATGGCGCGCGGGTCGCAGTCGATGCAGATCGCGACGCCGTCGTTCATGGTGACGGCGAGCGGCTGGGCGCCGCCCATGCCGCCGAGCCCGGCGGTCAGGGTGATCGTCCCGGCCAGCGTCCCGCCGAACTTCTTCGCGGCAACGGCGGCGAAGGTCTCGTAGGTGCCCTGGAGGATGCCCTGGGTGCCGATGTAGATCCAGGACCCGGCGGTCATCTGGCCGTACATGGTGAGTCCGAGCGCCTCCAGGCGGCGGAACTCCTCCCAGTTGGCCCAGTCGCCGACCAGGTTGGAGTTGGCGATGAGCACGCGCGGCGCCCACTCGTGCGTCTGCATGACGCCGACCGGCCGGCCGGACTGGACGAGCATCGTCTCGTCCTGCTTGAGCGTCTCCAGGGTGCGGACCATCGCGTCGAACGAGCGCCAGTCGCGGGCCGCCTTCCCGGTGCCGCCGTAGACGACGAGCTTGTCGGGGTGCTCGGCGACCTCGGGGTCGAGGTTGTTCTGCAGCATCCGCAGGGCGGCTTCCTGCTGCCATCCCAGGGCGGTCAGTGCGCTGCCGCGCGGTGCCCGTACGGGGCGGGGTCCTGACATGGCGGTGCCTCCTCGCGACGGTGAAAATCTATTCACATCCTGCTGCTCTGAATAGTCGTAGTCAACAGAGCCGGTCCGCGCCGCGGCGGGAACCGGCCGTCCCTGACCACGAGGAGGCGGGCCCGCAGGCACCGGTGAACAGGGCCGGGAGGACCGGAACCCTGGCGCGGCCTCGAAATCCAGCCACTCCTTTACACCTCAGAACGCATGTACCAAAGGAAAATGCCAGAACCTCCACCTGCCGTAAGCACGTTGCGTAGCCTCTGCGTTACAGCCGTACGCCACGTCGGGAGGGGAAATCCGCGTGCCCGGAATCGACGAGTGCCTGCTCGAAGTCATGAGGCTGCCCGGTGCCCGGGGCGCCTCGGTGGTCGACTGGACGAGCGGTCTCGCCCTCGGCACCATCGGGGAATCCCCCAACGGCGACCACGAGGCGACCGCCGCCGAGACGGCGGAGGTCGCCCGGATGACCGCCGAACAGCCGGCCTTCACCCACCTCGCCGCGGAAGGCGACCGGCCCACCGACCCGCCGAGCACCCCCGTCGAGGACGTCATCGTCACCACCCGCGACGGGTACCACATGCTCCGGTTCGTCGAGACGGCTTTCGACAGCAGCGTCTTCCTGCATCTGTGGCTGGACCGCTCCGAGGGCAATCTCGCGCTCGCCCGGATGCGGCTCGGCGAGCTGGCCGAGCGGCTGGTGCTGGCATGAGCGCGATAGCCGCCGCCCCCGACGCCCCCGGGACCGACCGGCTCCCGGTGCTCTCCCCGATGCTCCAGCGGCTCGCCGCCGAGCGGGCCACCGGCGCCCTGATGCGCGACCGCGGCACGCTCTACCTCGCCGACGGCCAGGTGGTGCACGCCGAAAGCCCCGCCACCCCCGGCATCGACGTCCTGCTCACCACCGGCGGGACCCTGCGGCACGAGGGCTGGTGGGACGCCGTGGCACAGGCGGGGGCCCATCGCCGGGTCGGCCGCTATCTCGTGGACAGCGGTCATGTGCCGGGCGGTGCATTGGAGTTGTGCCATCTGGGTGCGCTGTACGACGCCGCGTTCTTCGCACTCGCCCCGACCGGGACGCCCGCCCGCTTCCGTTACGGGGTGGCTCACTGGATCGGTCCGGTGCGGCCCGTCCCGGTGGCCGCCGTGGAGCGCGAGACGCTGCGCAGACGGGAGTTCCTGGACCGGATCTGGCCCGACCCCGCCTGCGACGGCGCCCCGCTGCGGCGGACGGCGGCGCACCCGGCCGACGCCCCGGTCCCGGCCCGGCAGCGCCGGCTCCTGGAGCTGGCCGACGGAGTCCGCACGGCCTCGGACATCGCGCGGACGCTGGGCCGTTCGGCGTTCCACATCCTGGTCGACCTGCGACGGCTGGCGGCGGCCGGCCTGGTGGAGGCGGTCCGCGCCCAGCCCCGGCCGGCCGCGTCCCCACCCGGCCG
This sequence comes from Streptomyces sp. SM11, assembly GCF_002910905.1. Lineage (GTDB taxonomy): Bacteria > Actinomycetota > Actinomycetes > Streptomycetales > Streptomycetaceae > Streptomyces. The sequence goes on from NZ_NEUE01000142.1 coordinate 11,269, forward strand.
GATCACGCTCCCCGAGGTGACGGCCGACCCTGATATCGCCCTGTTGCGCCGGCTCCGAGACGCATTGGAGGCCCTGTGATACGCGCGCTCAGACAGCGTGCCGGGAGGAGACAGCTGATGGTGCCCGAGGCCGAAGTGCGTGAAGTCCTCGACGAGCTCCAGCGGTTACGGGCCCGGGTCCCGCTGCTCTCCGGGGCGCTGGCCGCCTCCACCGACGGACTGGTCCTGGCCCACGACACCCCGGGCGTCGAGGCGGAGGGCGTCGCCGCCCTCACCGCCGCCGCCCTCGGCGTCTCCGTCCGGATGACCGACGCCACCGGCCGGGGCGGCTTCCGCGAACTGCTGGTCCGCGGCGACAGCGGCTACATCGCCACCTACGCCGCGGGCTCCTCCGCCGTCCTGACCCTGCTGGCCGAGGACCGCATCAACGTCGGCCGGCTCCATCTTGAGGGCCGCCGCGCGGGCGCCCGTATCGGCGAACTCGTCGACGCCACGCTGGAACGCCCCGAGCGCCCCGCCACCGCCACCCGCGCCGCACCCCCGCGCCCCACCGCCGCGCCCGGCCGCACCCTGCCGCAACGCCCCACGTAGTACGCACCGCTCAGCGGCACTGCCTCCCCCTCCATCCGCACCACGGACCGCACAGAACCGGACCCGGTCACCACGACCGGCCAGGAAAGGAAACGAGCCTCCATGGCGAACACCGAAGCGTCACTGAAGGAAGCGATGAGCTCGATCGAGGGCACCACGGGTGTCGCCCTCGTCGACTACACGAGCGGGATGGCCCTGGGCACGCTCGGCGGCGGCAAGGACTTCAATCTGGAGGTCGCCGCCGCGGGCAACACCGACGTGGTCCGCGCCAAGCTCCGCACCATGGAGCAGCTGGGCGTCAAGGACGTGATCGAGGACATCCTGATCACGCTCGGCACCCAGTACCACCTGATCCGGCTGCTCAGGTCCCGCGGCAGCAACGGCCTGTTCCTCTACCTGGTGCTGGACGCGAGCCGGGCGAACCTGGCGATGGCCCGCCACCAGCTGAAGAAGATCGAGGCCGACCTGGAGGTCTGAGCACCTCCGGAATCCCTCACCGGCGGCGACGCCGCGCCCCGCCCGGCGCGGCGTCCCCCGCCTCCGGACCCGTCGTGCGGTGGGCCTTCACCCGCTTGCCGACCGCGCTCCCGTGTCCGGACCAGTCGGTGCGCACCCAGTACAGGACGTCCTCGTGGCGCTCGCGCTGTCCGATGCGTACGGCCTTCGCCCAGAGGCCCGCACCCGCCCCCGCGAGCAGCAGCCCGCCCGCACCCGGCAGCGCGAACGAGGACGCCACCGCGACGACGAACGCCCCCAGCAGCCACCACCTGCGCCCGCGCCGCCACGCCCGTACGGTCACGGCCCGGTCCTGGAGGAAGTCGCCCCGCCCGGCGCGGGAGGCGCCCCGGGCCAGCTCCGCGTACCGCTTCCCGCGCGCCAGTGCCACGACGGCCGCGGTGACGATGAAGAGCACCGCCCCGGCCAGCAGACCGATCCGCCGCCCGGTCAGCCCCGGGACGAACGCCCCCGCCGCCGCGGCCACCAGACCCGCCCACCACAGCGGCGCCGCCCCGGCCCGTACGGTCACGGCCACTCTCGCCAGCGACTGTCCTCCGCGCCCCACGTCCGTACCCCTCTCTCCACGCTGCCGCGAATCCGCGCCTGCCGCGCACCACCGATACCGCGGTGCTTCTCGGCGCGGAGACTAACGGCCGCAGATGAGCGATGCCTGAGAAACCGCGAAACCGCCGGACGGGCTGAGCCTCACTCCACGAACAGACCGCGCGCCGCCGCTCGTACGTCGAACTCCTCCAGCCGCGCCTGGGCGTCGGGAAGTCCGTCGCACATCGCCTCCAGCAGCACCCGGCCGAGCAGCATCGGCGCGCAGACGGTGTCGAAGGAGAGCCCGGAACCGATCGCCGCCGGGAGCAGCAGATCGCTGTGCTTGGCGACGGGCGCGAAGGCGGAGTCGGCGACCGTCACCACGGTCAGCCCCTGGTCCCGGGCGTACGCGAGCGCGTCCACGCTCTCCTTGGGGTGGCGCGGCAGCGCGAAGCACATCAGGGCGGTGGCCCCGGCCCGGCGGGCGGAGTCGATCCGGTCGGGCAGCATGCTGCCGCCCTCGTCCAGCACCCGGACGTCGGGGTGCACCTTGGCGGCGAAGTAGCCGAAGCCGCGCGCCTGCGAGGAGGCGGCGCGCAGCCCCAGCACCGGCAACGGCCGGGAGCCGGCGAGCAGCCGCCCGGCCCGCTCCACCGGCCCGGGGTCGGCGAGCACGTCACAGAGGTGCTGGAGGTTCTCGATCTCGGCGCGGACGGCCTGCTGGTACTCGTTGTACGTCTCCCCCGTGTCCTCCTGCTCCGCGTCGACGGGCGCGACCTCGCGCAGGTGCCTGCGCAGCGCCGGATAGCCGTCGAAGCCGAGGGCGACGGCGAAGCGGGTGACGGAGGGCTGGCTGACTCCGGCCAGCTCGGCCAGCTCGACGCTGGAGAGGAACGGCGCGTCGGCGGCCCGGCGGACCATGCAGTGCGCGATGCGCCGCTGGGTGGGTGTGAGCCGGTGGCCCTCGAAGAGCCGCTGCAACCGTGCGGCGGGGCTGCTCCCACTCATGCCTGTCCCCTTGCTGGATCCGTCGCACCGCGACCGGCGCCGACCGTTCTATTCAGCCAGGAAGGTTGCTGTATGTCCATATGCAGTGCGGCGAGAGCGAGGGGGGAGGGGGGAGGGGTGCTCCGGTTCGTGAGCCGAAGCCCAGAAGCCGGGACGATGTGGTTGCAGTCGGGGTTGCGCGTATATCGCCATAGCGTCTAGCCGCGCGTGCTCATCCTGGCCGGGGCCACTCGGCCAACAGTGCCCCGGTGGCCCGCCGTCGGCGATGTCTGGCGCACCTCGATGCCCCGGACCGCGTTCTGTCGATCACACCAAGGCCCAGGTGCCACTTCTCGACGTGGCACCTGGGCAGGTATGCCGTCCCAGGGTTGACCGGGCCACCCTCGGCCCGGTCAACCCTGGGAGAACGACACCATCGATCAAAAGGGCATGCCAGCACGGATGGCACATGCCCAACCGTCACTAACGCCATTCCGCTGGAATGCGGGCCAATTGCTCGAGGATATCCCAGTCCCGGGGCTTGAAGGAGGGGGAGTGCCACGCTGCACCATTCCCCGCCCAGTAGCCGCGATAGTTCCGGACCCCCATGAGGCTAGTGTCGGACACATCTGACTCGTTTCCGCAGCACACACAGATGAGCGCTGTGGGCCATCCGTCTTCCCAGAACAGGTCTCCGTCGTCGTGTCCGCACACCCGGCAGGCAGATTCTTCGTCCGGGCCGGGGGTAACGAGGCCTTCTGGTGGCATGGAGTCGCCTTTCATCCCTGTCAGCGTTCTCGCTGACCTTGCGCCTTGAGGTAATCCTCAAGCGTAGGCCACCTGTCAGGGTCGAATCCGCGGGGGTTGGTAGGACTCTTAGGAGCCGGCCGATTCATCGCCTTAGGCACGCCACCACTGTCATAGGAGACGAGAGTGTTGGACTTCTTCTCATAGACGACGTAGCCATTGAGGTTACCACTCTTGTCGAGACGGTCCCAGACGCGATACCCGGCCGGAGGCTTGGGAGTATTTGCCGCCTGGCGGTAAAAATGGGCCATTTCCACGTGCTGCTTGGCGTTCTTCAGCTCGGGAAATTCACCGCGGTGGCTCTTAAAGTGTTCCAGAGCGTTCTTGACGTTAGGGAATTTCTTGCTGCTCGCCCAGATGTGGGCCACGGATCCGCTGGCGCGGAAGCTTTCATGAAAGCTTCCGCGCCGCGGAACATGTTCTTGCCCCACTTGGCGCCGGTGGCCCCCCAGCCGACGAACGGGATCGCTGAGGCCGCGGAGAGGGAGGCGTTGAGCGCGTCGCCTTCGAGTCCGTACCATCCCGCGTTTGCCAGGTCGGCGATCTCGCCGACGCCCGGGACGAGCCCGGCAACGTCCAGCACCGTGTGTCCGACGCCGGACAGCACGTCCCAGACGCTGATGTCATCGTCGGCCGCCGCATCGGCGAGGGCTTCTTCCATCTCCTGCAGCGCCGCGAGGTTGGTGCGGTTCTCTTCCTTCCGCGCGACCTCGGCCTCTTCGCGGGTCTTCGTCACCCACGCGGCGAACGCGTCCTTCGCGGCCTTGTCGGCCGCGTCGGAGTCCTTACCGGCCGCGATCGCGGACTGCTTGGTCTCATTGGCGTACGACCAGGCCAGGTCGGCCGAACCGCGCGCGGCGGTCGCGGACGACTCCGCAAGGGCCGCGGAGTGGCCGGCCTCGCGAGCGGACTGTCGGGCCTGTGCCTCGGCCTCGGTAGCCTTCTTCGCCGACTCGGCCGCGCGGTTGGCGGACTCGGTGGCCTGGCCGACCCGGCCGCCTGCTGGGCGTCCCCCTGGGCCTTGTTCTTCGAGGCCTCGGCCTGCTTGCGGTGGTTGTCGGCCTCAGCCTTGCGGGCCAGGTTCCTGGCCTCCTGGACGGCCCGGGAGGCCTCCTTGGCCTGGCGCTCGGCGCGAGCAGCGGCGTTCCGGGCCGTCTGAGAGTGCACACCGGCCTGATCTGCGAAGTTGCTGGCGCTCCTGGCAGAGCTCGCCGCACTCTGCGCGTCTGCGCCGGCCTTGGTTGCGGAGTCGGCGGCGTCGCCGGCGCGATCCGCGGCGATGCTGGCCTGGTTGGACGCCTCGGCCGCCTTGTCGGCCCCCTCGGCCGCGGCGCGCGCATTCTCCGCAGCGGTACGTGCCTTGGAGGCGTCGCCCACATTGACCGCGGCAGAGGCCGCCGCACCACGTGCGGCGGAGGCGGCGTTGGCGGCGCCCGCAGCTGCCGAAGCAGCCTGGGCCGCGGCGTTGGCGGCGATGCGGGCGGAGTTGTTGGCGGCCCGTGCGGCGCTGATGGCCTGCTGGGCCGCGGAGACTGCCTGGTCGGCGGCCTTGGTCTCCACCAGGGCCTGACGTCAGGCCTCGACGGCCTGCGCGGAGAGCTAGGCGATCGTGGCGTGTTCCCGGTCCCGGTCGCTGGATGTGCTGGCCCACTTCCAGAAACTCCCGGACGTCGGCCGCGCTGCCGTTCATGACGATCTTGCCCGCGGCCCGTATGTTCGGCCCGCCGGTGCTCAGGATCTGAGCCAGTTGCAGCCGTACGTCATCCTCGCGCGCCGTGTGCTGCCCCTTGTTGAGGAACGCCTGGACGTGTGAGACCGCCGACCACCCGGTGTCGGCGAAGCTGACCACTGACGCCGGCGACTCCGAGACCGTCAACGTCGACAAGGGCGACTTCCAGACCGTCGGCCAGGGGCTCGGCAAGCCGATGACGACCTTGGTCGAGCTGCGCGTCACCGGCTGACCTTCGGCCGCCGGGCCGGTGGACCTTCCGCGGATCGGGCGGTGTCTGCGCCACACGCCGCCAGGGCCGTCCCGATGCTGACGGCGCACCCCTTGTGCCGACGCCTCCGCCGTTCCACGCCACGGGCGACGCGACGGTTCCCGGCCGTAGAGCTGAGCGCGCCTCAGAGGGGGGTTAGCCCCACGAAATTCGGGGCTAGCCCCCCTGTCACCGCGCCTCGGCCTCCGTACCGTGGTCGGTATGGAAGCCCGTGACCACGAGCTCAAGAAGGAGCTCGCCGCCACCCTCCAGGCCCGCGGCGAGCTGGGTGCGGAGTACGAGACCGCGCTCATCGACTCGTTCCTGAACATGACCGCGCGGCCGGACCCTCGGGGGAGTCCGGCCGCGCCGAAGCATGTCGCGGGGACCGCCGCACCCCCGGTCGCCCGGGGGGGCGGGACGACGGCGGTCCCCGCGAGGGACGCGGTCCGGGTCAGAGCCGGATGCCCGCGTCCGGGCGACGGTGGAGGTCCGGGAGCCGCTCCGTAGTCCGGTGTCGCCGTTCTGGGTGCCGGCGGGTTTCCCTGCCGACACCCACCAAGGTGCCGGAGCCGTGTTAAGCGGGTGCTGCGCGGACGTGACGCACTCGTACCGTTTTCGCGAAGTCCCGCATCCGGCCCGTCAAGCCGCGGCCTCAGGCCCGCTGCCGGCCCGTCAGGCTGGCCCGGAGCCCCGCATCCGGTCCGTCAGGCTGGCCCCGAGCCCCGCATCCGGTCCGTCAGGCCTTCGCCGTGCCCGCGTCCTTGGCGAGGAACGCCAGCAGGTCCTGCCTGCTCACGACCCCCTTGGGCTTGCCCTCGACGAGCACGATCGCCGCGTCGGCCCCGTCCGTGCCGCTGAGCACGGCCATCAGGTCCTCGACCGGTTCGCCGGAGCCGACCTGCGGCAGCGGCGCCGACATGTGCTTCTCCAGCGGGTCGGTCAGCGAGGCGCGCTGGGTGAACAGCGCGTCCAGCAGCTGCCGCTCCACGACGGAACCGATGACCTCGGCGGCCATCACGTCCGGGTGGCCGGCGCCCGGCTTCACGATCGGCATCTGGGAGACGCCGTACTCGCGGAGCACCTCGATGGCCTCGCCGACCGTCTCCTCCGGGTGCATGTGGACGAGGGAGGGCATCGGGCCCTCCTTGAAGTCCAGGACCGCGCCGACGTTGGCGGAGGCGCCGGAGTCCTCCAGGAAGCCGTAGTCGGCCATCCACTCGTCGTTGAAGATCTTGCTGAGGTAGCCACGCCCGCTGTCGGGGAGCAGCACCACGACGACGTCCTCGGGGCCGAGCCGCTTGGCGACCTCCAGGGCGCCGACGACCGCCATGCCGCAGGAGCCGCCGACGAGCAGCCCCTCCTCCTTGGCGAGCCGGCGCGTCATCTGGAAGGAGTCCTTGTCGGACACCGCGACGATCTCGTCGGTGACGGTGCGGTCGTACGCGCTCGGCCAGAAGTCCTCGCCGACGCCCTCGACCAGATAGGGCCGCCCGGAGCCGCCGGAGTAGACCGAGCCCTCCGGGTCCGCGCCGATGACCTGGACCGCGCCGTCGCTGATCTCCTTGAGGTAGCGCCCGGTGCCGCTGATCGTGCCGCCGGTGCCGACGCCCGCGACGAAGTGGGTGATCTTCCCCTCCGTCTGCTCCCACAGTTCGGGACCGGTGGTCTCGTAGTGCGAGCGCGGGTTGTTCGGGTTGGAGTACTGGTCCGGCTTCCAGGCGCCCGGCGTCTCGGTGACCAGCCGGTCGGAGACGTTGTAGTACGAGTCCGGGTGCTCGGGGTCAACGGCGGTGGGGCAGACGACGACTTCCGCGCCGTACGCGCGCAGCACGTTGATCTTGTCCGTGGACACCTTGTCCGGGCACACGAAGATGCACTTGTAGCCCTTCTGCTGGGCGACGATGGCGAGCCCGACACCCGTGTTGCCACTGGTCGGCTCGACGATCGTGCCGCCGGGCTTCAGCTCCCCGCTCTGCTCGGCCGCCTCGATCATGCGCAGCGCGATGCGGTCCTTCACCGACCCGCCGGGGTTGAAGTACTCGACCTTGGCCAGGACCGTCGCCTGGATACCTGTCGTGACGTTGCGCAGCCTCACCAGCGGGGTGTTGCCGACAAGACTGATCATCGAATCGTGGAATTGCACCGTGTACTCCGGGATCTCCGAGATGGTCCGGCCCAGAGTATGCGCACAGGACGGACTCCGCGTACGGAAAGGAGTACACAGAGCCCCTCGCGGGGCAGGTAGGTACGTGTACGGCTGTACGGCGAGGAGGAGGTGGACCGGACTGTGTCGAGAGCAAGGGTGGCACGGCGGATCGCGGCGGGCGCGGCCTACGGCGGTGGCAGCATCGGGTTGATCGGTGCGGCGGCCGTGGGCGTGTTCCTGGCGGAGGTCCAGCTCGCGAAGAGGCGGGTGGGCGGGGACACGGCTCCGGTTCCGCCGAGCGCGGACGGACGGTACGGGGTGGCGTTCGCCGGGCCGTCCGACCCGATGCGGCTCGGGATGCTCGGGGACTCGACGGCTGCGGGCCAGGGCGTGCGGCGGGCCGGCCAGACGCCGGGTGCGCTGCTGGCCTCGGGGCTCGCGGCGGTGGCCGAGCGGCCGGTGGACCTGCGGAACGTGGCCCTTCCGGGGGCCCGGTCGGACGATCTGGAGCGGCAGGTGTCGCTGCTGCTCGCGGATCCGGCGCGGGTCCCGGACGTCTGCGTGATCATGATCGGGGCGAACGACGTCACTCATCGGATGCCCGCGACGCAGTCGGTGCGCTGTCTGACGACGGCGGTGCGCAGGCTGCGGACGGCGGGGGCGGAGGTGGTCGTCGGGACCTGTCCGGACCTGGGCACGATCGAGCCGGTCTACCAGCCGCTGCGCTGGCTGGCCCGGCGGGTGAGCCGGCAGCTGGCGGCCGCGCAGACGATCGGGGCGGTGGAGCAGGGCGGGCGCACGGTGTCGCTGGGCGACCTGCTGGGCCCGGAGTTCGCGGCGAACCCGCGTGAGCTGTTCGGCCCGGACAACTACCACCCCTCCGCCGAGGGCTACGCCACGGCGGCCATGGCGGTGCTGCCCACCCTGTGCGCGGTACTGGGCCTGTGGCCGGAGACCGACCGGCTGGACGGTGCGCGGCGCGAGGACATCCTCCCGGTGGCGAAGGCGGCCTCCCAGGCGGCCCGGGAGGCCGGTACGGAGGTCACGGGGGCGCGCGCTCCCTGGGCCCTCCTCAAGCACCGCAGGCGGCGGCGTCTGCCCGCCTCCACGGAACCCACCCCGCACCCGCACCCGGACGCCGCCCACGGGCACACGTAGGGACCCGCGGACACGCACAGGAGCCCATCACGGCTGAGCAAGCGCTTAGAAAAGAGTCCCGCATCACACGGCCTGCCGGGTGACCGCGGCGATACGTCCGGGTAACTTCCAGAGGAGTTCCGCCCGTCCACACAGCCTTCCAGCCCCTTGGAGCCGCGTGATGCCCGAAGCCGTGATCGTCTCTGCCGCCCGTTCGCCGATCGGCCGCGCCTTCAAGGGGTCCCTGAAGGACCTGCGCGCGGACGACCTGACCGCCACGATCATCCAGACCGCGCTGGCCAAGGTCCCCGAGCTGGACCCGAAGGACATCGACGACCTGATGCTGGGCTGCGGTCTGCCCGGCGGCGAGCAGGGCAACAACCTGGGCCGCGTCATCGCCGTGCAGATGGGGATGGACCACCTTCCCGGCTGTACGGTCACCCGCTACTGCTCCTCCTCGCTGCAGACCAGCCGGATGGCGCTGCACGCGATCAAGGCGGGCGAGGGCGACGTCTTCATCTCGGCCGGCGTCGAGATGGTGTCCCGCTTCACCAAGGGCAACTCCGACAGCCTCCCGGACACGCACAACCCGCTGTTCGCCGAGGCCGAGGCCCGCACCGCGGCCCGCGCCGAGGAGTCCGGCGCCGACTGGCACGACCCGCGCGAGGACGGACTGGTCCCGGACGCGTACATCTCGATGGGGCAGACGGCGGAGAACCTGGCCCGGTCCAAGGGCATCACCCGTCAGGACATGGACGAGTTCGGCGTACGGTCGCAGAACCTCGCCGAGCAGGCCCTGAAGAACGGCTTCTGGGAGCGGGAGATCACCCCGGTCACCACCCCCGACGGCACGGTCGTCTCCAAGGACGACGGCCCGCGCGCCGGCGTGACCGTGGAGGGCGTGCAGGGCCTGAAGCCGGTGTTCCGTCCCGACGGTCTGGTCACCGCGGGCAACTGCTGCCCGCTCAACGACGGCGCCGCGGCCCTGGTGATCATGTCCGACACCAAGGCGCGCGAGCTGGGCCTGACCCCGCTGGCCCGGATCGTCTCCACCGGCGTCTCCGGCCTCTCCCCCGAGATCATGGGCTACGGTCCGGTCGAGGCCAGCAAGCAGGCGCTGAAGCGGGCCGGCCTGACCATCGACGACATCGACCTCGCCGAGCTCAACGAGGCGTTCGCCGCCCAGGTCATCCCCTCCTACCGGGACCTCGGCCTGCCGCTGGACAAGGTCAACGTCAACGGCGGCGCGATCGCGGTCGGCCACCCCTTCGGCATGACCGGCGCCCGCATCACCGGCACGCTGATCAACAGCCTCCAGTTCCACGACAAGCAGTGGGGCCTGGAGACGATGTGCGTGGGCGGCGGCCAGGGCATGGCGATGGTGATCGAGCGGCTGAGCTGAGCCGCAGCGGAGGGTAGGGGTCGCCCGAGGAACGAGGGTGGCACCTGCCCGCAGCGGAGGCGAAGCTCAGCGCGACCACAGACACGAGCGGCCGCGCGGGAGGCCCGGAGGCCCCGGACTCCCGCCCGGAGAGGGTTTCGAACCCCACCGAGCTCCGACCGTGACCGAATCTCCCCCAGGATGTGATCTGCGTCCCGGGGGAGAGTTGTTTCTGCAGGTCATCGCCGATATGGGGCTAAACATCGGACCGAAAGACCTGTCCATTTCGTGACGTAATGCACTGACAGCACGTACCGGTACAGGTCAAGCTGATGTAGGAAGTCGGGGGTATCGATTGAAACCGGGAGTACGTCAGTGAGCGCCATGTCATTTGCCCTGTTGCTGACCACCGCCGCTGCCACGGCCGTCGGCGCCGCCGCACTGCACGCCGCTCACGGGCTGCGCAAGCAGGTCGCGGCGCTGCGCACGGAGCTGGCCGCCGGCCACGCTCTCGGCGCCTCCGTGCCACCACAGAGCCGCAGTACGGCCACTCCCGCCGAGGAGATACGCGCGGCGGTCGCCGAGGCGCTCGCCGAGGAACGGGAGCGCGAGCTGGCCGAGGCGCGCGCCTTCTGGGCCGCCCAGGAAGCCCGCGACGCCGCCGACGCCCCGTCCCTGCTGGGCGGTCTGTCCGGCCTCGGCGACGACACCCCGTACTACCTGCCCCGGCAGGCTGACTTCGCCGGTCTGGAGTCGATGGACGCCGAAGCGGCCGAGGCGATGGAGGAACTCGCGGAGCTGACCGAGCGGACCCTCGCGGAGCACGAGATCGGCGAGCTGACCGGCCTTCCGGAGATCGCGGAGTTCCCCGAGGAATCGCCCGAGCTGGCCGCCGCCCGCCGCCGCCACCCCTCGCACCCGGACTTCGTCCCCGTACAGACACCGGTGGTCACCGACCACGAGCGCACCGTGAACCGGCTGGAGGAGCTGGCCGGCACCGCGACCGAGCTGACCGACGTGCGGCCCGGCCCGCTGGGCACGCTCGACGTGTACGTCTTCGCCGACGGCACCACGCTCTGCATGACCCCCGGCCACCGCGAGACCGCCGAGCGGCTCGCGGAGGCCTTGCAGGAGGGCTGGCAGCCGGTACTGCTGGGCGGCTCGGGCGTCTCGGGCGCCTACGCGCTGACCTTCTCCTGCGGCGAGGACAACGTGTACATCCTCGCCGACCGCGTCATCGCCTCGTTCTGACCGCCGGGCGCGGGCCCCTCACGCGCATCACGCGAAAGCCCGCGCCGCCGCTTCCCTGACATACCGCACGGCCTCGTCCAGCTCCTGGGACGGGGCCGTTTCCAGTGCCACGGCCAGATCCCGTCCGGCGACGGCCAGTTGGTCGCCCACGGCGAACACCCCGGCGTCCGGCAGCTCACGCGGCTCGGCGTCCGGGTTCTCCAGGCGCTGGGCCCGTACGGCGAGTTCGCGGGCCGCGGCCAGCGCCTCGGCGGCCGCCCCACGCTGGAGGCGGCTCTGCGGGGCCGAGCGCAGCCGGTCGGCGAAACGGTCCACGGCCAGGGTCAGGGGCGTCGTATCGAGCACCCGGCCGACCCTACGCGCCCCTCCCGCGAGGCGGCCACCGGCCCTCCGGCCAGGGGACAGGGGGCCGGGCACCGGAACGGCCCGCAGGCTCGATGCCTGCGGGCCGTTCCGGTGCTGCGGGTCCTACGGGTGGTGCGGGGCGTGCGATCAGTCGTCGCCGCTGAGGATCGCGACCAGGCGCAGCATCTCGATGTAGATCCACACCAGGGTCACGGTGAGGCCGAAGGCCGCCAGCCAGGACTCCTCGCGCGGAGCGCCGTACGCGATGCCGTCCTCGACCTGCTTGAAGTTCAGGGCGAGGATGCACGCGCCGATGACGATGGCCACGATGCCGAAGACGACGCCGAGCGCGCCACTGCGGAAGCCGAGGCCGTCACCGCCGCCGAACACGGCGAACAGGAGGTTGACCATCATCAGCAGCATGAAGCCGATGGCGGCCGCCATCACGAAGCCGTAGAAGCGGCGCGTGACCCGGATCAGTCCGGTGCGGTAGGCGATCAGCACACCGGCGAAGACCGCCATGGTGCCGAGCACCGCCTGCATCGCCGCCCCGGGGGCGACGTACATGCTGACGATGTTGCTGACGATGCCGAGGAACACACCCTCGAACGCCGCGTACGTCAGGATCAGCGGCGGCGATGGCCGGCGCTTGAACGAGTTGACCAGCGACAGCACGAAGCCGATGATCGCGGCGCCGATGGCCACGCCGTAGGCGCTGCCGAGGTTCGCCTGGTCGACCGGCATAATCCACCAGGCGGCGGTCGCGGCCAGGATCACCGTGCCGAGCGTCATCGCCGTACGTGTCACCACGTCGTCGATGGTCATCACGTCGGGACGGGCGGGGGCCTGCGGGGCGCCCTGGATGTCCGTCTGCGCGTAGGGGTTGGTGGCGTACGGGTTGGCGGCGGCGCCCTGCGCGTACGGATTGCCCGTCGCGGTGGCCCCGGCCTGCGGCGGCGCGTTGAAGCCCGCGTGGCCGTTGTCGCGGCTGAACCCCCGTCGCGAGAAGACCGGGTTGCTGCTCCTCATTTCACTCCTCCATGGCCACACTGCGTAGCCTTGCCACAAGAGTAATGGGTGGGCAAAAGAATCACCCTAGTGCCAGGGGAGGATCTTTGCGGCGGCCCGTGGCGAGGGTCCCCCGGAAGACCCGGCAGGGACTGTCGTACGAGGCCGGGGATCACGAACCCCGGGAGCCGGACGCAGGTCACGGTCTGGGCCGTCCGGGTCACGCACAGTGCGGCGCGTGGTGCCCGGAGCCGGACTCGAACCGGCACGCCCCCGAGGGGCAGCGAGGTTTAAGCTCGCCGTGTCTACGTTCCACCATCCGGGCGTGCTGCGCGGCTCCGCTTTTGGCTACCGACCCTATCCGGGGACGTCCCTCGATCAGCGGAACAGTGGCGCGATGTTGTCCTATTTTATTGACCGCTTGAGGGTCCGTCAGGACATTCGGGCCGGGCTGGCCACCCGCTCGCAGCCGATCACGGGCGGTCGGCGCACCGCACGGAAATGACGGAAAGTCGCCGCACCCGTACGGCCCAACGCGCCAGGTCCGCGCCAGCCCTCGCCAGGGCGTCCGCCACCCTCGGGTCCGACGCCGCTCCGCCCCCGGGTCCGGCATCGATCCCGAAGGGGCGCGCCCGCCGCCGGTGCCGCTCCCCGCCCGCGTCCCGGCGCGCTCACACTGGGTGACCGCGGAGCGGCGTCCACGACTCCGATCAGGGTCGGTGTCATACCCGAGGAGGATGGATCCGCGCCTGTGATGCGACTCAAGAGGGCCACGGGAACGGGCATCGGGAGGGACGCCCCGACGCGATCGGGACGTAACGATGGAGTAAGTCCCCGAGGCATGGCGTCAGCGCCCGCCTCAGCACGGCCCCCGTGTCCGAGCATCCGCATCATCCGAACCAGGAGCGTCCCTGTGACCACCACCCCCACCGTTCACCGCACCACCGCGGTGGCTGCCCGCGCCACGGAGCTGTCGAAGGTCTACGGCGAGGGCGAGACGCAGGTCGTCGCCCTGGACCGGGTGACCGTGGACTTCCCGCAGGGCGAGTTCACGGCGATCATGGGCCCCTCGGGCTCCGGCAAGTCGACGCTGATGCACTGCGTCGCCGGCCTCGACAGCTTCAGCAGCGGTTCGGTGCGCATCGGCGACACCGAGCTGTCCACGCTGAAGGACAAGCAGCTCACACAGTTGCGCCGGGACAAGATCGGCTTCATCTTCCAGGCGTTCAACCTGCTGCCGACGCTCACCGCGCTGGAGAACATCACTCTGCCGATGGACATCGCGGGCCGTAAGCCGGACGCCGCGTGGATGCAGAAGGTCATCGACATGGTGGGGCTCTCGGAGCGGCTGAAGCACCGTCCGACCGAGCTCTCCGGCGGTCAGCAGCAGCGCGTCGCCGTGGCCCGCGCCCTGGCCTCGCAGCCCGAGATCATCTTCGGTGACGAGCCGACCGGAAACCTGGACTCCCGCTCCGGCGCCGAGGTCCTCGGCTTCCTGCGCAACTCGGTGCGCGAGCTGGGCCAGACCGTGGTGATGGTCACGCACGACCCGGTCGCCGCCTCCTACGCGGACCGGGTCATCTTCCTCGCCGACGGCGCGGTCGTCGACCAGATGATGCACCCGACCGCCGACGGGGTCCTCGACCGGATGAAGGCGTTCGACGCGAAGGGCCGCACGAGCTGACGCCGCCTGCCGCCGGCCGGCACGGCCGCCGCACCGGCTGACGCGGGCGCCCGCCGAACCCCGGCCGCCGCCCCCGCGCGTCCCCGACCCCCTTCCGGAACCCATCCCAGGACACACAGACATGTTCCGTACCGCCCTGCGCAATGTGCTCGCGCACAAGGCCAGGCTGCTGATGACCGTGCTCGCCGTCATGCTCGGCGTAGCGTTCGTCTCCGGCACCCTGGTCTTCACCGACACCCTCGGCAACGCCTTCCGCAAGCAGTCCGCCAAGAGCTACGACGACGTCGCCGTCGCCGTGGAGACGTACGCCGGCGGGCGCGACGAGAAGACCCCCGGCATCGACGACGCCACCCTGGAGAAGATCCGGGGCCTGGACGGTGTGGCCTCCGCCACCGGCCGGGTCAACGGCTTCGCCGGGGTCGCCGACCCGAACGGCAAACTGATCGGCAACGGCTGGTCCAACACCGGCGCGAACTTCGCCCCCGGCAAGGACGGCAAGGACGCGAGCTACGACTTCACCGACGGCTCGGGCCCGGCGGAGAACGGCTCGGTCGCGCTCGACAAGGACACCGCGAGCAAGGGCGAGTACCGCGTCGGCGACCCGGTGCGGGTCGCCACCAACGGCCCGGTGAAGGAGTACACCCTCTCGGGGATCTTCACCACCGAGGACGGCGCGGTCAACGCCGGCGGCAGCCTCGTGCTGTTCGACACCGCGACCGCCCAGAAGCTCTACCTGAAGCCCGGCGTCTTCCAGAACGCCACCGTCACCGCGGCGGGCGGCGTCTCCGACCAGAAGCTGCTGGACGCGGTCACCCCCCTGCTGCCGAAGGACGCGACCGCGCAGACCGGCAAGGCGCTGGCGGACCAGCAGGCGAAGGAGATCGAGACCGGAATGGCCGGCCTCAACGGCATGCTGCTGGCCTTCGCGGGCATCGCGCTGTTCGTCGGTATCTTCCTCATCGCCAACACCTTCACCATGCTGATCGCCCAGCGGACCCGTGAGCTGGCCCTGATGCGGGCCATCGGAGCCTCCCGCCGCCAGATCAAGCGCTCGGTGCTGCTGGAAGCGGCTGTCGTCGGCACGATCGCCTCCGTCATCGGCTTCGCCCTCGGTCTCGGCCTCGCCACCGGCCTGCGCTCCGCGATGGGCCTCCTGGGCGGCAAAATCCCCGCCGGCCCGCTGGTCGTCTCGCCGACCGCCGTCCTCTCCGCCTTCGCGGTGGGCATCCTGATCACCGTGTTCGCCGCCTGGCTGCCCGCCCGCCGGGCCGCGAAGATCGCCCCGGTGGCCGCGATGAGCAGCGTGCACGCCGCCGCGTCCACCAAGTCCCTGGTCGTACGGAACTCCATCGGCGGCGTGATCGCCCTGCTCGGCGCCGCGGGGATCGTCGGCGGCGCCGCGGTCGGCGGCACGTCCGGCAGGCAGCTGGTCGCGGGCGGCGCGTTCTTCGCGCTGATCGGCGTCATCATCCTGATCCCGCTGCTCTCGCGCCCGGTCATCGCCCTGGTCCGGCCGCTGCTGAAGAAGCTGTTCGGCGTCTCCGGGAAGCTGGCCTCGCAGAACGCGGTCCGCAACCCGCGGCGTACCGGAGCCACCGCATCCGCGCTGGCCATCGGGCTGACCCTGGTCACCGGCATCTCGGTGCTCGGCGTCACCCTCGGGCAGGCCATCGACAAGATGACCACCGACAACATCAAGGCCGACTACATGGTCTCGATGGCCAGCGGCGACGCGCTCGATCAGTCCGCGCTCAACGCCCTGGCGAAGGCCGACGGCGTCGCCGCGCTCTCCCCGCAGCAGGCGGCCTGGTTCGAGGTCGACGGTGAGTACCAGTCCGCCTCCGGCGTCACCCCGGGCGACGTGGAGAAGGTCTTCTCGCTGACGACCGTCTCCGGTTCGCTCGGCTCGCTGAAGGACGGTCAGGTCGCGGTCGGCAACAAGACCGCGAAGTCCAACGGCTGGAAGACCGGCGACACGCTGCCGGTGAAGTTCGACGACGAGACGAAGGGCGAGCTGACGGTCGGGGCCGTCTACGAGGAGAACGAGTTCCTCTCCACCTTCCTCATCCCGAAGGAGATGGCGGACGAGCACAACGCCGCCGCGCGCCCCGACATCCGCGAGATCTGGATCAAGGCGGACGGCGGCGCGACCAAGGCCAACGAGCAGTCCATCGTGGACGCGCTCGGTGACAACCCGGCGATGAGCGTCATGGACCGGCAGGACATCCGTGACATGTTCGGCGGCTTCATCAACACCGCCCTGAACATCATGTACGGGCTGCTCGCCATGGCCCTGCTGATCGCGGTCCTCGGAGTCGTCAACACCCTCGCGATGTCGGTGTTCGAACGGCAGCAGGAGATCGGCATGCTCCGCGCGATCGGTCTCGACCAGGGTCGCGTCAAGCGGATGATCCGCCTGGAGGCCGTCGTCATCTCGGTCTTCGGCGCGGTGATCGGGGTCGGCCTCGGCGTCTTCCTCGGCTGGGCGATCGGACAGACCCTGTCCGCCGAAATCCCCGGCTACGCCCTGGTCATCCCGTGGGACCGGCTCGGCATCTTCCTGCTCCTGGCCGGCCTGGTGGGCGTCCTCGCCTCGCTGTGGCCCGCCCGCAGCGCCGCGAAGCTCAACATGCTGACGGCGATCAAGACGGAGTAGCCGCAGGGGCCGGGACGAAGGCCCGCCGGACACACCACGGGGCCGGTGCGACCGCTGCGAAGCGGTCGCGCCGGACCCTCGCCCGTTGCCGCGCGCGGTGCGGGTCAGGCGCCCGCGTCCTCGGTCCACCTGCGGGTGCGCAGCCGCAGCGGGGAGCCACCGCCCTCCAGCGGGCGCACCGCGAGGATCTGGTTGACACCGATCCTGTTGTGCTCGAAGGAGAGCGCGGACGCCGCCATGTACAGCCGCCAGACCCTGGCCCGGCCCGGGGAGGTGGCGCGTACCGCCCGCTCCCAGTGCCGCTCCAGGTTGGCCACCCACTGGCGCAGGGTCAGCGCGTAGTGCTCGCGCAGGGCCTCGACGTCCCGGGCCTCGAAGCCGGCCTCCTCCAGCGTGGCCAGGGTGCGGCCGACCGGGGCCAGTTCGCCGTCCGGGAAGACATACGCGTCGATGAACGCGTCGATGCGGTAGGCGTCCTCGTTCCTCTCGGGGCGGCGGGCGATCTGGTGGTTCAGGAGGCGGCCGCCGGGCTTCAGGAGGGCGTAGAGGTCATCGGCGTACTCCCGGTAGCGGACCGAACCGACGTGCTCGGCCATGCCGATCGAGGAGATCGCGTCGTACGGCCCGGGTGGGGTGTCCCCTGTTCGAGCGGAGCCGGGAGCTCGGGGAAGGACGTCCCGGTAGTCCTGGACACGGATCTCGATCCGGTCGGTCAGGCCCTCCTCGGCGATGCGCTTGCGGGCGTGGGCGGCCTGCTCCTGGGAGAGGGTGATGCCGGTGACCCGCGCCCCGTAGTGGCGGGCGGCGTGGATGGCCATCGAGCCCCAGCCGCAGCCGACGTCCAGCAGCCGGTCGCCCTCCTTCAGGCCGAGCTTGCGGCAGACCAGGTCGAGCTTGTCGCGCTGGGCGTCCTCCAGGGTCTCCCCGTCCTGCCAGTAGGCGCAGGAATAGACCATGGAGGGGCCGAGCACCAGGGCGTAGAAGTCGTTGCCGACGTCGTAGTGGTGGCTGATGGCCTCCTTGTCGCGGCGTCTGGTGTGCAGCGGTCCGGCGCGCCGGCGCACCTCCTCGGCGGGCGGAGCGGGCGGCGGCCAGGGGCCCGCGAGGTCGAGGAGGCCGCGGGCGAAGGCGCGGACCTTGGGGTCGCGGACCGGGTGGACGGTGTCCTTGGCGTCGGCGCCGCGGTCCCAGAGCAGACCGGCCAGGTGGCCCAGCGCTTCGTACAGGTCGCCCTCGATGTCGATCTCACCGGCCACCCAGGCGCGGGCCAGGCCCAGTTCGCCCGGCTTCCACAGGAGCCGGCGCAGGGCGCGGCGGTGGCGGATCACGAGGACCGGGGCGCCGGGCGGCCCCGATTCGCTGCCGTCCCAGGCCCGGATCCG
Organism: Streptomyces sp. SM11; assembly: GCF_002910905.1. Classification (GTDB taxonomy): domain Bacteria; phylum Actinomycetota; class Actinomycetes; order Streptomycetales; family Streptomycetaceae; genus Streptomyces. The sequence continues at coordinate 29,667 of NZ_NEUE01000142.1, forward strand.
GACCAGCAGGGGTTCCGAGAGCAACTCCTCGGCGAGAGCGGTCAGCCGCGACGCGGCGTCTGCCATGGCGCACACCTCCGTGGTGTTTCCCCGACAAGCACAACAAGCCAACAAACACAACGCGTACAGACATGCTCGTAGCCCCGCCGCCACACCCCGGTGCCGCAGCGAGGTACACCTGCGTCAACTCTCCTCGCACACTCCGTCATCCCGCTACCGGGCAACGAATCGGCAAAGTGCGTGCGTCCGCCATTCACATGGGCGGGAGCGGGCCTTCGCCGCGCTCCGGGCCCCGGTCCGGGCCGATGCCCGGATACGCCGAAGGGGCCGTCCGCACCACGGATGGCGGACGGCCCCTTCGGGCGTCGTACGGTGCGCTCCTCACGGAGCGTCTCACTCAGGGCCTGTCGTCAAACTGCCGTCGTCGCCCGAAGGGCGGCCGGGCGGTGCGTGCCATGCGTCGCCCGGCAGGCGGCGGTTCGACGACACGTCCTGGGGGTCAGGAGGCCTTGGCCTTCTCGCCCTCCGACTTGGCGGCGGCCGGAGCCGGGGCCGGCTTGGCGGCCTCGTAGAACTCCTCGCGCGGCGTCTCCATGGCGCCGAGCGAGACGACCTCGCGCTTGAGGAACATCGCCAGCGTCCAGTCGGCGAAGATCCGGATCTTGCGGTTCCAGGTCGGCATGGCCATGCCGTGATAGCCGCGGTGCATGTACCAGGCGAGACGGCCCTTGAGCTTGATCTTCACCTTGCCCATGACGATCATCGCGACGCCCTTGTGCAGGCCGAGACCGGCGACCGCACCCTTGTTGGCGTGGCTGTACTCCTTCTGCGGGAAGCCCCGCATGCCGGAGATCACGTTGTCGCCGAGGACCTTCGCCTGACGCAGCGCGTGCTGGGCGTTGGGCGGGCACCAGGCGTTCGGGTTGCCGGCGCGGCGGCCGACCATGTCCGGCACCTGGGCGTTGTCGCCCGCGGCCCAGATGTAGTCGGTGCCCTGGACCTGGAGCTTCTCGGAGGTGTCCACGTGGCCGCGGGGGCCGAGCGGCAGGCCGAAGCGGGCCAGCGCCGGGTTCGGCTTCACACCGGCGGTCCACACGATGGTGCTGGAGTCGACCTCCAGGCCGTTCTTCAGCACGACGTGGCCGTCGACGCAGGAGTCCATCGAGGTGGAGAGGTAGATCTCCACGCCGCGGCTCTCCAGGTGCTCCTTGCCGTAGGCGCCCAGCTTCGGGCCGACCTCGGGAAGGATCTTGTCGGCGGCGTCGACGAGGATGAAGCGCATGTCCTCGCGCTTCACGTTGGTGTAGTACTTCGCCGCGTCACGGGCCATGTCCTCGACCTCGCCGATGGTCTCCGCGCCGGCGAAGCCGCCGCCCACGAAGACGAACGTCAGCGCCTTGCGGCGGACGTCCTCGTCGGTCGTGGAGTCAGCCTTGTCGAGCTGCTCCAGGACGTGGTTGCGCAGGCCGATGGACTCCTCGATGCCCTTCATGCCGATGCCCTGCTCGGCGAGGCCGGGGATCGGGAAGGTACGGGAGACCGCGCCCATCGCGATGACCAGGTAGTCGAAGGGCAGCTCGTAGGCCTCGCCGACGAGCGGCGCGACCGTGGCGACCTTGCGGTCCTGGTCGATGGTGGTGACACGACCGGTGAGAACCTCGGCCTTGGGCAGCACGCGTCGCAGCGGGACGACGACATGCCGAGGCGAGATGCTGCCGGCAGCAGCTTCGGGGAGGAAGGGCTGGTACGTCATGTACGACCGCGGGTCGACGACCGTGACGGTCGCCTCTCCGTATCGCATCTTCTTCAGAATGCGACGAGCTGCGTACAGGCCTACGTACCCACCGCCTACAACGAGGATCCTGGGACGCTCCGTGGTGCTCATGCCATCGAGTATCCACCCCGCCCCAGGGGGGTGCTCGTGAGCCCCTTCACAAGGATTGACCGACCCTCTGCTACACTTCGCCGCCCACGTGACCCAGGTCATGGGCGTGAAAGGGAACCACTCCACCGCGGGAAACGTTGTGCACCGCTTGTGAGCTGGGCCTTGACCCATCGGACGGGGCGAACCACCCCTCCCCTTCATACGGACGCAACGCGCCCGGAACGCCCGCGCAGCACCTCCGCGCGGCCCCCGGGGCAACCAGTTCAGGCCTGATGGGCCCCAACCGCGACCAACAGGGCCCCATTCCTTGTGAAGAAGTTCACGAAGTTTCTCGCGGCGTGTCCCCGAAGGGGCCCCCGGGCGGCCCTGAGGGCCGGACCGCGGCTCAACAGCGCAGGTGGCGGGACGAACGGGCGGGCGGCCCGAGGGCCGCCCGCCCGGCACCGGAAGCCCTCCGACTACGCGGCGCTCCAGGCGATGCCGTCGAGGATGTCGTCCAAAGCGCTAATGAGGGTCCTGTGCCGCATTCCAGGCAATCCCGTCAAGGATGTCGTGCTCACTGACGACGACCTCGTGGGCTCCCGTCCGCTCCATCACGGCGAGCAGGACGAGCGCCCCCGCGCCGATCACATCGACCCGGCCGGGGTGCATCACGGGGATCGCCGCGCGCTCCTCGTGGGTGGAGCGGAGCAGGCGCTCGGTGATCGCCCGGACCTGGCCGCGGGAGATCCGGGAGTGGTGGATGGCCTTCGAGTCGTACTCCGGCAGCTCCAGCACGATCCCGGCGACCGTGGTGACGGTGCCCGCGAGGCCGACGAGGGTGCCGGCCCCGGTGAGCGGCACGGTCTGCTCGGCGAGGTCGAGGGCGGCGTCGATGTCCGCGCGGATCGCGGCGGCCCGCTCGTGGCTGGGCGGGTCCATGACGGCCCCGTCCACCACGAGGTGACGTTCCGTCATCCGTACGCAGCCGATGTCCACGGACCGGGCGGCCTCGACCCGGTCCGAGCCGAGGACGAACTCGGTGGAGCCGCCGCCGATGTCGACGACCAGATACGGCTTCGCCAGGTGGTCGCTGCCCGCCAGTTCCCTGGTGGCCCCGTCGAAGGAGAGCTGCGCCTCCTGGTCGCCGGTGATCACCTCGGGCTCGACGCCGAGGATGTCCCGGACTCCGGCCACGAACTCGGCGCTGTTCTCGGCGTCGCGGGAGGCGGAAGTGGCGACGAAGCGGATCCGCTCGGCGCCCAGCTCCTGAACCGCCGCCGCGTACTCGCGGCAGGCCGCGAACGTCCGCTCCAGCGCCTCGGGGGCGAGCCGGCCGGTCCTGTCCACGCCCTGGCCGAGGCGGACGATCGTCATCCGCCGGTCCAGCTCGGTGAAGGCACCGGTGGCCGGGTCCACGTCGGCGACCAGGAGCCGGATGGAGTTCGTGCCGCAGTCGACGGCGGCGACCCGGGTCACGCGTGCTGCCCGTCGACGGGACCGTCGAGCGGACGGAGGACGGAGTGGCCGCCGTCGCCCTCGTCCACCGTCCGGCCGTCGCCCTCGCCCGTCGGCGCGCAGGGCGTGACGCAGGGGCCCTTGGCCCACCACTCGGGCAGCATCGCGATGGCCTCGTCGCCCAGCGGGTTCACCCCGGGCCCGGCCGCCAGCGAGTGGCCGACCAGGACGTGCAGGCACTTCACCCGGTCCGGCATGCCGCCCGCGCTCGGGAAGCCCTCCAGGACCTCGATGGCGTCGCGGCGGGTGACGTAGTCCTCGTGCGCGGCCCGGTAGGCGTCGGCCAGCTCCGGGTCGGCCCCCAGACGGGCCGTCATCTCCTTCATGACCCCGTTGGCCTCCAGCGTGCCGATCGCCGAGGCCGCCCGGGGGCAGGTCAGGTAGTACGTCGTCGGGAACGGCGTGCCGTCCTCCAGACGGGGCTGGGTCTCCACCACGTCCGGGTTGCCGCACGGGCAGCGGTGCGCGATGGCGCGCAGGCCGCGCGGCGGGCGGCCGAGCTGCTGCTCGAACGCGGCGATGTCCGCGTCGGTGGGCTGGGTGGACTCGGTCTGCGGAGGGGGCGTTTCCATGCCTGCCTTGGTTCTGCTCGGAAGCTCGTCGAAAGCTCGTCGGGGGAAGAGAGGGAAGAGGTGGGCGTACGGGTCGGTCAGTCGCGGCCCGCCCGGTCGGCGCTGTCCACGCCGTCCCAGAGGTTCGAGTGCCAGGGACGGCCGCTCGCGCCCGGCTCGCCGCGGCGGTCCCGCGCCGCGTCGGGGTCGGCCACGGTGTAGCCGGTCTCCCCGGGGAGGACGTAGTGGAGGTGCTGGCGGGCCAGGCGCATGATGTACGCGTCGTCCTGGAGCCGCGCCTTCTCGTCCCGCAGCTCCTCCGTGCGCCGCTCGGCCTGCTGCGAGAGCCGCTCCTGCTCGGCGATCTCGTCGCGCTGGGAGACGTACTGCCGCATCGGGTAGGCGAGCGCCACCACCAGGGAGCAGACCACCAGCGCCAGGAACGCGGCCCGGCCGGTGAGCCGGGAGCGGCGGGCCTGGCGACGGTTCTGGGACCGGTACACGCGGGCCGCGGTCTGCTCGCCGAGCAGTCGCAGCCTGGTCGCGGTGGAGAACCGGTCGCGGTCCTTCCCGGCCATGTCTCCCGCCTCCCCGATTACGCACGTCCGTCCCCGCACACGGTACGGGACCGGGTGCGGGGACGGGCGGAGGCTACCGTCCTGCGACTACGGGTCAGCCCTTGAAGCGCGGGAAGGCGGAGCGGCCCGCGTACACCGCGGCGTCGTCGAGGATCTCCTCGATGCGCAGCAGCTGGTTGTACTTGGCGACGCGGTCCGAACGAGCCGGGGCACCGGTCTTGATCTGGCCGCAGTTCACGGCGACGGCGAGGTCGGCGATGGTGACGTCCTCGGTCTCGCCGGAGCGGTGCGACATCATGCACTTGAAGCCGTTGCGCTGGGCCAGCTCGACGGCGTCCAGGGTCTCGGTCAGCGAACCGATCTGGTTGACCTTCACGAGCAGGGCGTTGGCGGAGCCCTCCTCGATACCGCGGGCCAGCCGCTCGGGGTTGGTGACGAAGAGGTCGTCGCCGACGATCTGGACCTTGGTGCCGATGCGGTCGGTGATGACCTTCCACCCGGCCCAGTCGTCCTCGTACAGCGGGTCCTCGATGGAGACCAGCGGGTACGCGGAGACGAGCTCCTCGTAGTACTCGGTCATCTCGGCGGCCGAGCGGGACTTGCCCTCGAACTCGTAGACGCCGTCCTTGTAGAACTCGGACGCGGCGACGTCGAGCGCGAGCGCCACGTCACGGCCCGGGACGTAGCCGGCCTCCTTGATGGCCTCGACGATGAGGTCCAGGGCGGCGCGGTTGGACTCCAGGTTCGGGGCGAAGCCGCCCTCGTCGCCGAGGCCGGTGGACAGGCCCTTGGTCTTGAGGACCTTCTTGAGCGTGTGGTAGATCTCCGCGCCCCAGCGCAGGGCCTCGGAGAAGGACTCCGCGCCGATCGGGGCGATCATGAACTCCTGGATGTCCACGTTGGAGTCGGCGTGCGAGCCGCCGTTCAGGATGTTCATCATCGGAACGGGCAGCAGGTGCGCGTTCGGGCCGCCGAGGTAGCGGAAGAGCGGCAGGTCGGACGCCTCGGAGGCGGCGTGCGCGACGGCCAGCGAGACGCCGAGGATGGCGTTCGCGCCGAGCGAGGCCTTGTTCTCGGTGGCGTCCAGGTCGAACATCGCCTGGTCGATGAGGCGCTGCTCGGTGGCGTCGTACCCGACGAGCTCCGGGCCGATCTGCTCGATGACGGCGAGGACGGCCTTCTCGACGCCCTTGCCCTGGTAACGGTTGGGGTCGCCGTCGCGAAGCTCAACAGCCTCGAACGCACCGGTGGAGGCGCCGGACGGAACAGCAGCACGGCCCGTGCTGCCGTCGTCGAGGCCAACCTCGACCTCGACCGTGGGGTTGCCCCGGGAGTCGAGGATTTCCCTGGCTACGACGACGTCGATGGACGGCACGAGGCATCTCCTTCTGGGATTTGACGCTGGTTGTGCAGGGTCACTGTGGCCTTGCGACACGAGCCTATCCGGCCCGGCCGCGTCGGCCGGCCGACCGCCCGCCTCCTGGGACGAAAAAGGACCCAAGGGCCTGCATCACGGGACAAAACTCTAAAAATCTACTGGACAGTAATGAGTACTGCCGACAAGAGGTGAACGCATGCGGACCCCTGGGCGTCCGCCGCTCACCGTCGCCGCCCGCCAAGAACCCGGCCCGGCGCGCTGGGGGGACGAGCGCGCCGGGCCGGGAAGCCGTGCGAGGGAAGGTGCCGCCGGACGCCCTCCCTCCGGGGAGGAGAGACGGCGGTTACTTCAGGTGGAGCTGCTGACCCGGGAAGATCAGGTCCGCGTCCTTGACGATGTCGTCGTTGAGCTGGAAGAGCTTGCTCCAGCCGCCCTTGACGCCTTCCTTCTGAGCGATGCCGCTCAGCGTGTCGCCGGCCTCGACCTCGTACTCGCCGTCGCCCTTCTGGACCTTCTCGCCGGTCGGGGTGGTGACGGTCTTCTCGCTCTCGGCCTTCTTCTCGGCCTTGGGGGCCTCGCGCTGCTCGGAGCGCGTGGTGGGCTGCTCGGCCTGACGCTCCGGCTTGCTCTCGGACTGGCCGGAGCCGGTGTTCACGCCCGGGTCCACACCGTCGTTGGTGAGGCCGCCTGCGCCGGCGCAGGCCCAGGCGCCCGGACCCTGCAGGTCGAGGAGCTTCTCGGCGGTGGCGATCTGCTGGTCCTTGGAGGCCAGGTCGGCGCGCGAGGCGTACTGCGTACCACCGGCGGCGGCCCAGCTGGACTGCGAGAACTGCAGCCCGCCGTAGTAGCCGTTGCCGGTGTTGATGGACCAGTTGCCGCCGGACTCGCACTGGGCGACGGCGTCCCAGGTCTCGACGGAGGCGGCGGAAGCGCCGGTCGCACCCATCAGCGGGACGGCGACGGCGGCACCGGTGACACCCGCGAGGGTGGCGAAACGGGTGACCTTGGACGGGCGGCGGTGCTTGCCCTTGCTGTTCAGCAGCATGGAACGGTTCTCCTCACCGACGCCTACGAGGTGAGCTGTCGGGTTCGGGCTGATGAGTTGCCCGGTCGCACGGTGCTGCACGCGACTTCACCCCTAGCCGGTCCCGTACGCCCCCGTCGGTTCGACGAGGCGTCCGGACCCGGCGGCCTACCTGGGTCCCCCGCTCCTGCCTACGGCGCTCACGCGTCTGTTCCCTTCGACCGACGGCAGGATTCGGCGTGACGGTCGACGGGGCCCGCGGTGCGAGCGGTTACGACCGTAAACACAGGCAACCCCGACATTCAAAGATGGACATAGGGGGCAATCACCCCGAACTTGCCGCGACCGATGGGCTGTTTCCGCAGGTCGGGAGCGATACGCGCGGACCGGCCGGACAGAACGCGCCAGTTGAAGCAAAGAGACCCATGTCTCACTTACGCAAAAGTGGGCATAGGCCTCTGAACTGCCCGGATACCCGGGGTGTTTTCTCCCGGAATGGATCAGTTGGCGGCGGGCTTCTCAGCCCCCTCCGGCGTGACCGGATCCGCCCCCTTGTCCGCACCCGGGTCCGCATCCTGACCCGGACCCAGATCCAGGTGCTGGCCGGGCAGGATCAGGTCCGGGTCGGAGCCCAGGAGATCCCTGTTCGTCTCGTACAGGCCGGACCAGCCGCCGGGAAGTTCCTGCGCGTCAGCGATCGCCCAGAGGTTGTCCCCGGGCTGCACCGTGTACGCACCGGCGGTCGCCGCGCCGCCGTTCCGCGCGTCGCCCTCACCTCGCGAGGCGTGCCGGCCGGACTCGCGGGGACCGCTCTCCCGGCCCGCGTCGGCCTCCTCGGGCGCGGGGGTGCCCCGGTGCTTGCCTCCCCTGCCGTCCTCGCCCGTCGAAGCGTCGGGGGCGCCGGAGGGGGCCGTGGCGTCGGGGGTCCCGGGGGTGCCGGTGACCGGCGGGGCGGAGGGCGTCACCGAGGAGTCGGTTGCCTCGCTCCCCTTCTCCTTACCACCACTGTCACCCTTGTCCGCCCCGTCACCGTTGCCGGACCCATCGGACCCATCGGCTTCACCCGGCTTGCCGTATTCACCCGTTTCGCCGGTTGCATCCGCTTCGTCAGCCGGGGTGGTCGTCGGGTCCCCCGACCCGTCCGCCGAAGGATCGGCGGACGGGTCGGGGGACGGCGAGGTGCCCGGGTCGACGCCTGGCAGACTGCCGTCCACCGCGAGACCGGAGATGACCGCACAACTGGGCCACGCCTTCGGCCCCTGGTCGCCCAGGACCTTCTCGGCGACGGATATCTGCTGCGACCGGCTGGCGAGGTCGGCGCGGGCCGCGAACGCCGTGCCGCCGTACGCCGACCAGGTCTCCTGCGAGAACTGGAGCCCGCCGTAGTAGCCGTTGCCGAGATCGGCACTCCACATGCCACCGCTCTCGCACTCCGCGACCCGGTCCCAGGTCGTGGCCTCGGCCGCGTGCGCGCCGCTCGCACCGAGCAGCGGGATGGCGATGGCCGATCCCGTCACACCTGCGGCGACGACGATGGCGGGTGCCTGGCGAGGGCGGCGGTGTCTGCCGTTCGCGGAGCCCATGGGTATGCCTTCCGTGCGACTGACAAGCGAGTGGCCTGAGCGCCGCGCAGCGGGTCTGTGCCTGCGCCGGCGCACAAGTGACGCGTGAGCAACGTGCGACCGACGCGTCGAACCGTGAACCTAGCGGGACTCGAACGTGTGTCACAAGTCGATGCAGCGCAGATCACGTGAAAGTCACAGAGTTGACAGAGTGTCACTTCTTTCGGAACGGCTGCCCGGCTCGAACTCGACCGGAAGGGTACGCAGTCCACGCATGATGAGCCCGCCGCGCCAACGCAAATCGGCAGGTTCTCCCGCAAGTCGCAGGTCGGGGAGGCGTCTCAGCAGCGTGGCCAGCGCGGTCTGCCCCTCCAGCCGGGCCAGCGGCGCTCCCAGGCAGTAGTGGATGCCGTGCCCGTATCCGAGGTGCTGATTGTCACGCCGCGCAAGGTCCAGCGTGTCCGGTTCCGCGAACCGCTCCGGGTCCCGGTCGGCCGCCGCCAGCACCACCAGTACAGGGTCCCCGGCGGTGATCTCCTCGCCGCCCAGGGTCAGCGCCTCGGTGGCGTACCGCCAGGTCGCCATCTCGACCGGCCCGTCGAACCGGAGCAGTTCCTCGATGCCGGTGGCCAGCAGCGCGCTCTCCCCCGCCGCCAGGGAGGCCTCCAACCGGGCGCGCTGCTCGGGGTGGCGCAGCAGGGCGTAGGTCCCGTTGCCGATCAGATTGACCGTCGTCTCGAACCCGGCAAACAATATGATGAACGCCATCGCGGCCGCCTCGTTCTCCGTGAGGTGCTCGCCGTGGTCGCCGGCCCGGATCAGCCCGGAAATGAGGTCGTCGCCGGGATTCTCCCTTTTGCGGTGGATGAGTTCGGCGAGATACCCGCGCATCTTCTTCACCGACCGGGCGACCCCGCCACGCGGCCCGCCGCCGTGCCGGATCATCATGCCCGCCCAGTCCCGGAAGTCGCCCTGGTCCTCCTGGGGAACGCCGAGCAGGTCGCAGATGGCGTAGATGGGGAGCGGGAAGGCGAGATCGTGGATGAGGTCGGCCTTCCCCTCCTCGATGAACTCGTCGATGAGCCGATCCGTCAGCTCCTGCACGCGGGGCGCGAACTCCGCGACCCGGCGCGGGGTGAACGCCTTGGACACGAGCCGGCGCAGCCGGGTGTGGTCCGGCGGGTCGATATTGAGCAGATGCGTCATCAGCTCCGCCTTGCGCTCCCCCGGGATCCCCGTCTTCCCCCTGGCGTGCGGGGACTCGGCGTGGTTGGCCGGGTTCTTGGAGAGCCGCGCGTCGGCGAGCGCCTGCTTGGCGTCCCCGTACCGGGTCACGAGCCAGGCCTCGACCCCGCTGGGCAGCGCGGTGCGGTGCACGGGGCGGTGCTCGCGGAGCCAGGCGTAGGCGGGGTAGGGGTCGGTGGCGAACTCCCAGGTGAAGAGCTCGGGGGCACCTCCGGGGGCGGTGGAGGGGTGGGGGCAGGCGGGGGTGTCGTTCACGCCTTGACGTTATCTGGAGCATCCGGCACGGAGCTGCCGGGCCGCTGGTCACCGCTGCGGGCCGCCTTCAGGTCGGCCGGCCTGGACGCGGAGACGCCATCACCGCCGTCCGCCGCCAGCCAATGCTCCGACTGATCGGCCAGGACGATGCCGAGCAGACGCTGACCCCGCTCGCCGCCTCCGGGGCGTCGTCGCGCCGCACAGCCTTGACGGCGAGCGGCCCCTCGATCGAGTTCCCCTGGTATCTGGCGAACACCCGGTTCAGCCGCCGTGGTACCAGCGAGGGGGCCGCGACACTTCCGTGCACGGGCGCGGTCAGCAGCTCGTACAGGTCGGGAGCGCCCTCGGCGAAGCTCCGGCCCAAAGTGTCGGTCAGCGTCTTCGGTTCGGCATCCACGCCCGTCCCCCCGCCCCTCGCACAGTCCCTGCGGCAACCGCACTAACCGGCGTCGCCCTCCGCCGCCAGGATCGCGTCGCGGTAGGCGCGGGCCGCCGCGCGCAGGGCGGCCTCCGGGTCGGTGCCGTTCGCCTCGGCGCGTACGGCGAGGGCGAGGAGGTCGTAGCCGATGGCGTCGCCGGTGGGCAGCGGAACGGTGAGGCCGGCCGTACGGACCCGGCTGCCGAGCTTCGCGGCGAGGGCCAGGCCGGGCTGGCCCAGGGGGACGCCCTCGGTGACTGACGTGCGCTGCTTCTCGATCGCCTTGGTGCGCAGCCAGTGCGCGTGGACGTCCTCCGGGGTCTCGGCGCTCTCGTCGCCGAAGACGTGCGGGTGGCGGTGGATCAGCTTCTCGACGAGGCCGCCCGCGACGTCGTCGACGGCGAAGGGCTCCTCGGGATCCTCCTCGGCGATGCGCGCGTGGAAGACGACCTGGAGCAGGACGTCGCCGAGCTCCTCGCGCAGTTCGTCCCGGTCGCCGTCCTCGATCGCCTCGACCAGTTCGTACGCCTCCTCGATGGCGTACTTGGCGAGGCCTCGGTGCGTCTTCTGCGAGGTCCAGGGGCACGCGCGGCGGATCCGGTCCATGACCTGGACCAGGTCCAGCAGGCGGGCGCCGGGCAGGTCGTACGAGCCGGGGAGCAGTTCCAGGTCCGGCATGGCCACCCGGCCCGAGCCGCCGAGCCGGGCCAGGCCGTCGGTCAGCCGGCTGTCGCCCTCGCCGCCGACCAGGACGACGACGGTCCGGCCGCCCACGCAGTCGGCGACCAGTTCGTCCGCGGCGGGCGTGGCGTGCTCGACGCGTACGCCCGCCTCGCGGAGGTAGGGGAGCTGCGGGTGGTCCGGGTCCGCGCACAGGACGCGGTCGGCGGTGTGCAGCGCCTGCCAGGCCGGCCAGGACAGCAGGCCGGGCGCGACCCGGTGGCTGGCGGTGAGCAGGACGATGCGGCCGGGGTTCTCGGGGGCGTCGGAGGCTTCAGCGTTCACCCTGTGAACCTACCTCCGGCCGGGGGCCCGGGCCCCGGACCAGTTCAGGCGTCCGTCGGCTCCTTCGGCGGGAACTCGGTGACCTGGTTGATCCAGGGCGCGCTGTAGGTGCCGAGCTGCATCTTCTGGTCGTCCCAGGTGCCGAAGCGCGGGTTGACGTCGATGTCGAGGGCCTTCGACGCCTTGGTGAGGGCCTCGCCGACCGCCTGCTGACCGGCGGGGGTGCCGAGGTCCGCGCCGATGGCCCGGGCGAGCTTCGGGAACTGGACCTCCTGGCGCATCTCGGCGTCGATCTGGTCCGGGGCGAGCCAGCGCTGCTGGAGCAGCATCGCCGCGAACTGCTCCTCGCCGCCCTGCTGGGCGCGGCCGGCCCGCCGCATCTCCTGGATCTCCTTGCGGGTGACCGTGACTCCCGCGTCCTCGGCGGCGCGGTCGACGACCCGGCCGAAGATCATCCCGTACAGCTTGGCGCGGTTGAGCTGGCCCGACTTGTTCACCAGCTGGGCTGCCTGCGGGGAGCTCTCCTGGGCGCTGCGGACGTCCGCAGCGCTGGCCTGGACCGCCGACACCTCGATCCGTTCGCCGCCCACGACGGCCGCGGCGCCGGGATGGGCCTGGTTGCCGCAGGCCGAAAGGAGCGGCGCGGCGACGAGCGTTGCGGCGAGGACGGCGAGCGCGGTGCGACGACGGCGGTGCAAAGGAGCCTCCCGGGGAGAGTTTGTGCATCGGCGCACAAAGCCTTGCGGTGATCGATGTTAGGCAGTGGATGTGGCGGGTGCCACTGATTCGACCAACGATTCGGGAGGAGTTGGGGATGTGGCCCGGTATGGGGGCCGCTGTCAGCCCCCGCGGACGTCCCGCTGATGGCTGAGCAGGCGGCGCAGGTCCATCGGCAGCGGGTGGTGCGGCCCGTAGGTGCGCTCGGCGTCGTACAGCAGGGCCTGGAGCTGTGCCCGGCCCGCGGTGTGGTCGCCGACCGCCAGGAGCAGCTGTCCGATGCGGTGCCGGATGTCGAGGGCGCGGCCGGGGTCGACGGCGACCGCCCCGTAGGCGTTCTCGTAGTACGGGAGGACCGCGCGGTACTCGCCCAGCGCGGCCCCGGCCTCACCGAGCTGTTCGAGGCACTGGGCGGCGTCGTAGCGGAACTGGAGGGCCTGGGCGTCGGCCGGTCCCGCCTCGGCGGCGCGGTCCCCGGCGAGGCGGCGCAGTTCGGGCAGGGCGCGGCGGTACTGCCCGTCGTCCATCAGCGTCGCGGCGTACTGCTTGCGCAGGATGCGGACGACCGGTGAGTGCTCGCCGTGTTCGGCGGCGGCGGCCGGGAGGGTGGCGCCGAGGACGTCCACGGCCTGGGTGATCCGGCCCTCGCCGAGCAGCTTCTTCACCTCGTCCACGGCCCGCGCGACATCCGGCCGGGCGGGCGGCGGGGTGGCGTGGGGCGGGCTGCTCGGGGGTACGGGGGTGGCCCGTGCGGGGGGCGCGAAGACGGCCGGGGCCGGGGTGAAGGACGGTGGGGCGGCCACCATGGGCGGCGGGGCT